>NZ_CP171148.1:1128461-1449423 GCF_043099725.1 Nostoc sp. C110
GTAGTACTATCTACCTGTTGCAAGCTTTATCCAAATTATCAAACTGCCAAGCACGATTGTGGCTGTTTACCCAAGATAGTCAACCTGTTGGTGATGAATTGACAATAAACAGTCTGACTCAAGCGCCTCTGTGGGGACTTGGGCGAGTAATTGCCATTGAGTATCCAGCAATTTGGGGCGGCTTGGTAGATATTGATACTAATAATTCTCCAGAACAGACAGCATTAGTACTAGGGGATATCTTACAACCAGAGTCAGAAGATCATCTGGCTTATCGCAACCATGAACGTTATGTGGCTCGTTTAGTTCGGGCAAAGCCTCAAATATCAACACAACCTGTAACATTTTCTGCCGATGCTACTTACCTAATTACTGGGGGACTAGGCGCACTAGGACTAGAAGTTGCTCGTTGGATGATAAAGCAGGGAGTACAAAACTTAGTTTTAGTTGGTCGTCGTCCGCCTTCTGCAAATGCGTTGAATACTATTCAAGAGATGGAACAGGCAGGGGTTCGGGTGCAGGTAATACAAGCAGATATTACCGATTTCAACCAAGTTAAACAATTGCTGGAACCCTGTAAATCTATACTACGCGGCATTATCCATGCAGCTGGAGTGTTGAGCGATCGCATTATCTTACAGCAAACCTGGGAAAGTTTTACTCAAGTAATGGCTCCCAAAATTCAGGGAGCCTGGAATTTACACCATTTAACTGAGGATATATCGCTGGATTTCTTTGTAATGTTTTCCTCAGCGGCCTCTTTGTTGGGTGCAGCCGCACAAGGAAACTATGCAGCTGCAAATGCCTTTTTAGATGCCTTCGCCCACTACCGTCATTCTCAAGGACTACCTGCACTCAGTATCAACTGGGGAGCTTGGGCAGAAGTAGGGATGGCAGCAACCTTAGACCACAGTCTGTCTGTAGGAGTGGAACGTATTGGACTTCAACAGGGATTACAGGTATTAGAGTCGTTGCTGAGTCGAGCCGATATGCCACAAGTGGGTGTGATTCCTGTCAATTGGCAAACCTTCCTCAAACAGTATCGCCCTAGTGAAGTACCGCCACTGCTGCAAGATTTTGCTGAGTATACCCAACCCGAAGAGAAATCAGAAACTACCCAAAGCACAATTCTGGAAAAACTGCAACAAGTTTCTGATGACAAACAACAGTCTTTGCTGCTAAACCACGTCCGCAAACTGGCTTCGAAAGTGTTGCGACTCAACTCTTGGCAAAACCTCGATGCCGACAAACCCTTAATTGAAATGGGTCTTGACTCACTCATGGCGCTGGAGTTACGAAATGTTCTCGAAAATAGTTTGGCTTGTTCCTTACCTGCCACATTGTTATTTGATTATCCGAGTCTGCAAACTTTAGTGAATCATTTAATCCAAGATGTGCTGTCGTTATCCAAATTAGAGGACTCATCACCTGCACCATCACTAGAGGAGAGTGAACCATTAATCTCCCTGGAGGATTTAACCAGGATGTCGGAAGCAGAAACAGAATTGCTACTCCTGAAAAAACTAGAACTGATAGATGGTAACTAAGATGAGCAAAAGCAACGAGCGAGTTGAGGAATTATCCCCTTTAAAACGAGCTTTACTGGCATTGGAAACAATGCAAGGCAAGCTGAACCGCCTGGAATCGAAAAAGACAGAACCAATTGCAATTGTGGGGATGGGATGCCGTTTTCCTGGCGGTGTTAAGAATCCTCAGACTTTTTGGCACTGCTTGCGCGATGGTGTGGATGCAATGCAAGAAATTCCTGGCGATCGCTGGGATTTGGAAACATACTACAATGCCGATGCTGATGCTGCTGGCAAAATGTACACTCGTCACGGTGCTTTCGTTGATGACGTTGATAAATTTGATGCTGATTTTTTCAGTATTTCTCCCAGGGAAGCAGCATTTATTGACCCGCAGCAGCGCTTGTTTTTAGAGGTATGTTGGGAAGCCCTAGAGCAGTCAGGAGAACGACCAGACCAACTAGCAGGTAGTCGTACAGGGGTATTTGTCGGTGTGATGTACGCCGATTACTCGCGGTTACAGGGTACTGTAATCGATGCCTACAGCAGTACTGGCAACAGTATGAGTGTGGTATCAGGACGGGTTTCTTACCTGCTGGGTTTGCAAGGGCCGAGTGTCACTTTGGATACAGCTTGTTCTTCTTCCTTGGTAGCGGTACATCTAGCTTGTCAAAGTTTGCGCTCAGGTGAATGTAATTTGGCTTTGGCGGGTGGGGTGAGTCTGATGTTGATTCCCGACAACAACATTACCCTGTGTCGCACCCGCGCTTTATCTCCTACGGGGCGTTGCAAAACCTTTGATGCTGATGCTGACGGCTTCGCGCGTGGTGAGGGATGCGGTACGATCGCTCTCAAACGTTTATCAGATGCGATCGCAGATGGCAACCCCATTTTGGCAGTGATTCGCGGTTCTGCCGTTAATCAAGATGGACGCAGCAATGGTTTGACTGCTCCCAATGGCCCCGCTCAACAGGCAGTGTTACGAGAAGCTTTAGCTAACGCCGGGGTGAAGCCGCATCAAGTCAGTTATGTGGAAGCGCATGGTACAGGTACGCCTTTGGGAGACCCGATTGAGGTGAGTTCCCTAGCGGCTGTTTTGGGTGAAGGGCGATCACCAAATCATCCCCTAGCTTTGGGTTCAGTTAAAACCAATATTGGACATTTAGAATCAGCAGCTGGTGTGGCCGGTTTAATCAAAGTTGTCCTGGCAATGCAGCATCAGCAGATTCCGCCCCATCTCCACTTCCAAAAATTGAATCCTTACATTTCTTGGGGGAATTTGCCGATTTCAATTCCCACAGAACTTACCCCCTGGAATAGTGGCACAGAACGACGCATTGCTGGGGTGAGTTCCTTTGGCTTTAGCGGTACAAATGCTCATGTGATACTCGAAGAAGCACCGCTTTTACCGACAGAGCCAGCTTTGGTATCAGTAAAAGATTATCTTTTACCTCTATCTGCTAAAAATCCCGCCGCACTCTTGGATATGGCGCAAGCTTACCGAGCTTTTCTTCCAGGTAAAACTAACTTGCTGGATATTGCTTATACTACTAGTCTGCGCCGTCCTCATCATAAGCATCGCATCGCTTTGGTAGGGCAGTCTATTGAGCAACTGACAGCAGCACTTGACGCTTTTGTAGAAGGTGAATCTCACCCCAACTTAGTACCCAGTAACCCACATTCAGATGATTTATCTGGCTTGGTTTTCGTGTTTTCTGGACAGGGGGCGCAGTGGATCGGGATGGGACGGCAACTTTTGGCACAGGAGCCTGTTTTTCGAGAGACTATACAAGAGTGCGATCGCATCTTAAAATCCCTCACTCATTGGTCGCTACTCCAAGAACTAGCAGCACCAGAGAATATTTCTCGCCTCCAAGATACTGAAGTTGCCCAACCTGCCATTTTAGCGATTCAAGTTGCCCTAACTGCCTTATGGCGTTCTTGGGGCATTGAGCCTGCGGCAGTTGTGGGTCATAGTCTCGGTGAAATCACTGCTGCTTATGTAGCAGGTGTCTTTACTTTAGAAACAGCTTTGCGGATTGTTGTGCAACGAGCATCCTTGATGCAGCAGGCTACAGGCAAAGGCAAAATGGCCGCAATTGGGATGCCTTGGCAAGAACTCAAACCCTGGCTAGAGGAATTTCCTGGTTTAGCGATCGCAGCTATTAATAGCCCCACATCTACTGTCGTTGCTGGTGATGCAACTGCCTTAGAAAGTTTGTGTCAAATACTACAAGCCCAGGAAATATTCTGTCGATTGTTGCGTGTCAATTATGCCTTTCACTGTCCACAGATGCAGCCTTACAGCGAGGAATTGGTTAACCTTTTGGCAGGACTGCAACCGCAAGTCGCCCAATTACCCCTCTTCTCCACAGTTACCGGAACCAGCAGCCAAGGACGAGATTGGGATGCTGCTTATTGGGGGCGGAATATGCGATCGCCTGTCCAATTCAGTCAGGCAATTGAAAACTTGGTATATGAAGGATACACCTATTTTGTTGAGGTCAGCCCTCACCCCGTTTTATCCCAGAATATTCAAGAATGTTTGCAGCACAAAGGCAAAGCTGGAATTGTCCTCGCCTCTATGCACAGAGAGCGACAAGAGCGTTATTTTTTACTCAGTGAACTAGGTCGCCTTTATACCTTGGGCTATCAACCACGATGGCAGGCTTTCTATCCAGAAAATAGAAGGTGCGTTTTACTACCGACTTATCCCTGGCAACATCAACGCTACTGGTTAGAAGGTAGCAATTCTCTACCGCCAAGAAAAACATCACAACAGCCGTTATTGGGGGAAGCCTTGCCCAGTCTGGCACATCTGCCAGAAATGCGGATTTGGCAAACACAATTGGATTTGCGATCGCTTCCTTACCTCAATGACCATCGGGTACAAGGTGTGATGGTGTTACCGGGGTCAGCTTATGTAGAAATGGTATTAGCTGCTGCGGCTGAGATATTTGGCGCAGGTAAACATACCCTAGAAGTTTTGCACTTTCAACAAGGTCTATTCATTCCCGAAGCAGAAACTCAGACTCTACAAATTTGCTTGCAACCAGGAAACACACCAGACACTCTCAACTTTGATTGTTACAGCCGTCCTGGTATAAACCCACAGACGAAATGGCGGCATCATGCCAGTGGTACAGTGCGCCGAGGCGACGGGGAAATTACACCCACCATTCCCGCAACGGTGGCAGAAATTCAAGCCCGTTGTCAGGAAGTTATTTCTGGCACACAGCACTATCAACAAATGGCGGAACAAGGTTTGCTTTATGGAGCCAGCTTTCAAGGCGTAGAGCAAATCTGGCGACGCGAAGGGGAAGCCCTCGGTCGCATCCATTTACCAGCATCTTTACACGCAGAAATCGCCCACTACCAAATTCATCCCGTTATTTTGGATGCCTGTTTCCAAGTCATAGCCTTGGCGACTCCCTTAGCTAACCCCGATGCTGAGGCAGAAGGAGCTTATTTGCCAGTACGCCTAGACAAACTCCGACTTTATCAGCAACCGGATACTACAGGTTTATGGGTACACTTGCAGTTAAAACCTGTAGTAGAAACAGATGCCTTTGCTGCCGAGTTAGTCCTGTTCAACGACCAAGGGCAAAGAATATTAGATGCTGAATGCTTGCGTATTCAGAAACTTGATAGTCAAAGTGAAAATAATTCTAGCGATTGGTTCTATGAGATTAGCTGGGAACGGCTTTTAGAACCCAAGGACACAGCGCCAAGACGCAGTGAACAAAACCAAGGCTATTGGCTGATATTGGCAGACAGACAGGGAATTGGAGAGAATCTCAGCCAACAATTGCAGCAGCAAGGCGAAAATTGCATCTTGGTTTTTGCAGGTGAAACTTATCAAAAACAGGATTCACAGCATTATCAAATTCAGCCAAATTGTTTAGATGACTTTAAGCAACTCCTACAAACTGTTTCTGGTGAATGCTTGGGAGTGGTGCATCTGTGGAGTTTAGATATCACTCCAGCAGAATTGACTACCCTAGCTTCACTAGCTGGTGACAATATGGGAGATCGTCCACTTAGCGATCGCAATTTGGGATGTATTAGCACTCTCCATTTAGTCCAAGCATTGGCGGAAACAGGTTGGCAAAATACACCCCGTCTCTGGCTAGTTACCCGTGGCGTACAGCCTGTAGATTCGAGTCCTAGTATTGCCCAATCGCCTCTGTGGGGACTGGGACGCGTGATTGCTCAAGAACATCCAGACTGGCGTTGCTCAATGGTGGATTTAGCACCAGTGCCTAAACCATCAGAAATTGCATCACTTTTACAGCTACTACAAGCAGACGATGTAGAAAATCAAATCGCTTTGCGTGGGGATGTGTCCTACGTTGCTAGACTGAAGCGATATTTACCCAGTGATTCAGAACTACCAAACTTCCACCCCGAAGCAACCTACCTCATTGCCGGAGGTCTGCGGGGTCTGGGTTTACAAGTAGCTACTTGGATGGTGGAGAGGGGAGCTAGATATTTGGCACTGATGGCGAGAAGTCAGCCGACACCCGCAGCCCTAGAAGTTTTACAAACTCTGGAAACTGCTGGAGCAAAAATTAAGGTACTTCAGGCGGATATCAGTCAGGCTGAGGAAGTAGCTAGAGCGATCGCTCAATTAGACCAAGATATGCCACTATTACGGGGTGTAATTCACAGCGCTGCTGTTTTGGATGACGGCATTCTCTTACAATTAACACCAGAAAGGTTGCACAAAGTCATGCAACCCAAGATAGAAGGGGCATGGAATCTCCACACGCACACCCTCAATAAACCCCTAGATTTCTTTGTGCTGTTTTCTTCAGCTGCTTCACTGCTGGGTTCTGCCGGACAAGGAAACTATGCGGCAGCCAATGCCTTTTTAGATGGGTTAGCTCATTATCGGCAAAGTCAAAATCTGCCTGCACTCAGTATCAACTGGGGTGCGTGGGCAGAAGTAGGTTTAGCAGCAGCCCAGACCAATCGGGGCGATCGCATGGCATCTCTGGGTTTTGGTAGTATTCCCCCACAGCAAGGCTTAGAGATTTTAGGACACCTGTTAACGGATAAAACTGCACAATTAGGTGTGATTCCCATCAATTGGGCAAAAGTATTGCGTGCTAATCCAGCAGTTATCAAGATGCCTTTGTTTCAATTGCTGACGGAGGTCTTTAGTAACTCTGGAGAAATCGAGACTGAAAAAAGCACAAATTTCCTTTCCCGTCAAGCACTTTTAGCAACTCCATCAGATGAGCGTCAACTACTTTTAGAAACTTACTTCCACGAACAAGTGGCTAGGGTACTGCGAATGCCAGCCTCGAAACTCGATCGCCATCAGCCCCTCAACAGCCAAGGACTAGATTCTTTAGTGGCGGTGGAGTTAAAGAACAAACTTAAAAACGACTTGGGCGTTGATTTACCGATGATTCGCTTCATTCAAGGCCCTAGTATCGCCCAGTTATCTGCACAAGTACTCACTCAAATTACACAAGAAATGTCGTCAGTATCATCTGTCCTTGTATCTCCTCCTCATCTGAGGAGCAATTCTGCTAGACCTGTTGAATTAGCCACCAGTAATCAAGAATGGGAGGATGGCGAACTATGAGCGCGAGTCAACTTCTGGATGATTTGACGCAAAATGGAGTGTATTTGTGGGCTGAAGGCGACAAACTGCGTTTCCGTGCCCCCAAAGGTGTGTTAACGGAAGAACTGCGCGATCGCTTGACTGCTCACAAGCTAGAATTGCTGGCAATTTTGCAAACGCCCATTTCAACGGCAGAATTTACCCTAGTTCATGCCCCAGAGGAACGTTATCAGCCATTCCCGCTCACTGACTTACAACAAGCTTATGCTTTGGGTGGTAGCAATTTTTTCGATTTGGGTAACGTGTCTGCTCATTTCTACGTAGAATTTGCCGTCACTAATCTCGACATTGAGCGATTGAATTTGGCTTGGCAACGTTTAATTGAGCGTCATGAGATGCTACGAGCAGTAATTTTACCTGATGCTCAACAGCAGATTCTCGAAACTGTGCCTCCCTTTGCTGTGGAAGTCATCGACTTACGCGGTCAAAAAGAGGCGGAGCAGCAAATAGCAGCGATGCGCCAGCAAATGAAGGATAATGGCCCATCACTTGATAAATATCCTTTATTTGAGGTGCGGGTACAGTTATTGGATGAGGAGCGATGTCTAGCGACAAGACGCTTCGCGTCTACGCAACTCCACATCAGCATTAGTTTATTAATCTGCGACGCTTTAAGTGGTGGATTTGTCTTCCAAGATTTGTATCAGTTTTACCTCAACCCCCAAGCACAGTTACCAGCCCTGAATCTCTCTTTCCGAGATTACATCCTGACGCTGAATCAACGCCATCAAACAGCAGCCTACCAAAAAGCCCGTGATTACTGGTGGCCAAGGTTATCTGAAATTCCCCCAGCCCCGGAATTGCCCCTAGCCAAAAGTCCGAGTGCTATTGAGAAACCTACTTTCACCCGTTGGCAAGGGCAACTAGCACCAGCAGTTTGGCAGCAATTCAAAACACGAGTCAGTCAGCTGGGACTAACACCGGCGGCGGCGATTTGTGCTGCTTATGCCACCATCCTCACCACTTGGAGCAAAAACCAAAAACTCACAGTTAACATCCTCTACTTTAACCGCGAACCACTGCATCCACAGGTGTATCAGGTTTTAGGTAACTGTAGCTCCACCCTATTATTGACAGTTGACCACACCCAAAGCGAAAGCTTCGCCGCCCAAGCCAAACGCTTACAAGAGCAGTTGTGGAGTGATTTGGAACATACGGCGGTGACTGGTGTGGAAGTATTAGGCGAACTCAATCGGATGCAAGGGGGAACTGCTAGAGCCGCAATGCCTTGTACCTTTGCCAGTGCTTTGGGTTTGGGAAACCGCGACACTCAAACTAATGCTGCGGGTGAGCAGGATTGGCAGGTAATTTGTAATGGCTTGTTGCAAACGCCTTTCGTCCTCCTCGACCACCAAATTGTTGAAGAAAACGGCGCTTTGCTCCTGAATTGGGATGCTGTAGAAGAAGCCTTTCCCTCTGGTTTAATGGCCCAAATGTTTGATGCTTACCAACTGCTACTGCATCGTTTGGCTGAGTCAGACAATACTTGGCAGACTACCACAGAATGGTTGATACCCGAAGCACAGCTACAACAACGAGCAGCCATCAATGCTACCAACACTACTATTCCCACCCAGTTGTTGCATGAGTTGTTTGTTGAACATGTGACTCAACACCCACAAAAATTAGCGATCGCTACTTCCAAACTAACTTTGACTTACGCCGAACTTGATCGCCTATCTAACTACATCGGTAGACAACTGCGAGACTTAGGCGCTCGTCCCAATCAGTTGGTAGCCGTAGTGATGGAAAAAGGTTGGGAGCAGTTAGTCGCTGTTTTGGGAATTCTCAAATCAGGTGCAGCTTACCTACCAATCGACCCCAGCCTACCCCAAGAACGTCTTAACTGGCTGCTGGATAACGCTGAAGTAGCGATCGCTTTTACCCAACCTCAGCTAGAAGCAAATCTCAGCTTCGCCACTCAAGTCAAATGGCTAACAATTGATGACTCAACCCTGGTACAAGCCTCTACCAGTCAACCTTTACCATCAATACAAACCCCAGAAGATTTAGCCTACGTCATCTACACCTCTGGCTCAACCGGCACACCCAAAGGTGTCACCATCGACCATCGCGGTGCAGCCAACACCATCCTCGATATCAATCAACGGTTTGGCGTGACAGCAGAGGATCGGGTGTTTGCTATTTCCTCCTTAAGTTTCGACTTGTCAGTATATGACATCTTCGGAACGCTCGCAGCTGGTGGTACAATTATCATGCCCGATGCTCAAGGCAGCCGCGATCCGGCCCATTGGCTGGATGTTCTCCAACGGGAGCAGGTGACAGTCTGGAACTCTGCACCAGCGTTAATGAAATTGTTAGTCGAATATGCAGGCGATCGCAGCGATCGCTTACCTTCTTCCCTCCGGTTGGTGATGATGAGTGGTGATTGGATTCCGGTAACTCTACCGGAGCAAATTCACTCCTTGGGTAACGATGTCCAAGTAATCAGTTTGGGAGGAGCCACGGAAGCTTCCATCTGGTCAATTTTCTATCCTATCGAAACAATTGACCCTAGCTGGACTAGCATCCCCTACGGTAAACCCCTGAGTAACCAAAGCTTCCACATCCTTGATGAAGCCTTGCAACCCCGTCCTGATTGGGTTCCAGGACAAATTTACATTGGTGGTATCGGTTTAGCTCAGGGATATTGGCGAGATGCAGCCAAGACCCAAGCCAGCTTTATTCAGCATCCCCGCACGGGAGAGCGTCTTTACCGCACGGGGGACTTGGGGCGCTATCTGCCGGATGGTAACATCGAGTTTTTAGGAAGAATTGATTTTCAGGTTAAAATTCGCGGTTATCGGATAGAAATAGGCGAAATTGAAACTGTCTTGCAGCAAAACCCAGCCATCCGTTCTGTTGCTGTTTCAGCCGTTGGCAAACAACGGGATGAGAAGCAATTGGTAGCTTATATCGTTTTTGAGCAGGAACAATCAATTACTTCAGTAGAATTGCGTAGCTACCTCCAGCAGAAGTTACCAGAATACATGATTCCCTCAATGTTCATGTTTATGGACAGCTTGCCCTTGTCATCCAACGGTAAAGTAGATCGCCGTGCTTTACCTGACCCAGAACAAAGTCAAGCAGATTTAGGGGCAATTGTCCCACCTAGAGACAGCTTAGAGTTACAACTTGTACAAATTTGGCAAGAAATCTTGAACTTGCCGGAGGTAGGTATTACTAATAATTTCTTTGAACTGGGTGGAA
This sequence comes from Nostoc sp. C110, assembly GCF_043099725.1. GTDB lineage: Bacteria > Cyanobacteriota > Cyanobacteriia > Cyanobacteriales > Nostocaceae > Nostoc > Nostoc muscorum_A. The sequence goes on from NZ_CP171148.1 coordinate 1,138,833, forward strand.
CTTCTATTCAAGCTGTACGCTTGATGACGCAAATTCACAAACTCTTTGCTCAGAATTTACCCTTGTCTACGTTGTTCCAAGGCGGGACTGTTGAGCATTTAGCGCGGACTCTGCGGGAATCGTCAGATAGTTCAGCGCCTTGGTCGCCTTTAGTCAGTATCCAGCCCTCTGGTTCTCAACCGCCTTTCTTCTGCGTTCATCCGGCTGGCGGTAATGTGCTTTGCTATATGGATCTCTCCCGTCGCTTGGGTGTAGATCAGCCGTTCTACGGTCTCCAGGCTGTGGGGATGGATGGAGAACAACCACCATTTACCACTATCGAAGATATGGCGGCTTATTATATTGCAGCCATCCGCACCGTTCAACCACAAGGGCCATACTCTATCGGTGGCTGGTCTTTTGGGGGAATTGCTGCCTTAGAAATTGCCCAGCAATTGCGCCAGCAAGGTGAAGAAGTCAATATGCTGGTACTTATCGACTGTCCCGCGCCCTTATCTGGCGAAGATTTGGACGAAGCCACCTTAGCAGGTTGGTTTATCCAAGATTTAGAAGGTCGATTTGATGTTGATGCTACTAGATTGCAGCAGTTGCAGCAGCTAGATACCGCACAACAATTGAACTACATTCTAGAACAAGCCAGACTACTGCACTTAGTTCCCCCAGATGCCGGAGTTGAACAAGTCAACTACTTGTTCGAGGTGTTCAAATGCAATATGCGAGCGATCGAATCCTACACACCGCGTCCCTACGAGGGGCTAGCAACACTGCTGCGAGCAGCAAACCAACCACCAGAAAATCCCACTGATCCAGCTTTAGATTGGCACAAATTACTCACCAATTTAGAAGTGCGTTGGATTCCAGGCAACCACTACACGATGGTCAGAGAACCAGATGTGCAAACATTGGCAACCCAATTGAGGGCTTGTCTGGCAGTTATGAACAACTGGCAGCCAGGAAGATACAACTAACCCTATTAATTTCTCTGTGTCCTCTGCGTCTCTGTGGTTTAAAAACTCTTTTTTTAACCACAGAGGCACGGAAAACCCAGAGACTAGAAAGTTATTTGACAGAACTCACGTTACTTTAGGAGTTAACTTGTGGAACTAATGACACAATTTCAGTTTGCAGTGGCTTTCCCAGAACAACTACCACAAGTAGATGTCAAAGCCATTCTCTGCTTGGTTCATTCACTGTATTGGCTATTAATTGTCAATGCATCCATCATTAGACGGCGCAAACTCAATAACCCAGAGTCATTTGTTGACACCTCCACAAAAGAACCAGTTGCTAGTGAGTCATCCATCACTCCTCAAGGCCCGCCAGCACTATTTCTCACCAGTGCTACCTACGGGATCTTTTACATTTTGCTAGCAATTTGGTGGGCAAATCCCGATGCGCTAGGATTTTTTGTATTTCAACCGACTTTTCCGATTCAAGCTCTAGGAATTGCTATTCTTGGTTTGGCATTAATTGTGAAAGTATGGTCTTTTTGGGTTTTTCGCAGTTGGCGGTTATTTCCCCACATCGATCCCGGTCATCAACTTGTGACCAAAGGGCCTTATAGTTTTGTCAGACATCCACTTTACTTCGCTTTTCAACTTCTGTTTTTTGGCTCGTTTTTGATTGTTCCAAAACTAGGATTCTTACTGCAAGTAATTGCTAACTTTTTAGCTCATGATTTTCGCTGCCGAGTTGAAGAAAAAATATTGCTGCAAGCTTTTGATAATGCATACGAGGCATATAAAAAACGCACTCGTCGTTTATTGCCTTGGGTGTATTAATCGAGCGTAAAAATACAGATATGTATTTGTAAAAGATATTTTTTGCAAATACATATCTTACCTACATTGCCACTTTTGTAAAAGTAGATTTTAGAGATTTAACTTAAATTATGAAATATCAGTTTTTTGCCAAACCTGTAGACTGGAGATTTGTTGTAATTTTAGGCGCTGCGGCTTTAGCTACTTGTGCTACTTCGTTTTATTTAGTTTTAAATAATCAACTAGAAAATCAAAAGCGATCGCAACAGGCTATTGCAGCTAATAATAAAATTCAAGCAAGTCCCAGTGCGGTTGCTGCTAGAGGATATCTAGAGCCTAAAGGAGAAGTAATTAAGCTATCTGCTCCTACTTCTATACAAGGTGAAGGTGTACGAGTTGCAAAGCTACTTGTCAAACAAGGAGACAAGGTAAAAACAGGTCAAGTAGTGGCAATTCTGGATAACCAAGAACGTCTGCAAGCAGCTTTGGAACAGGCAAAAACTGAAGTTAATGTTGCTCAAGCTAAACTAGAGCAAACTAAAGCAGGCGCGAAAACAGGAGATATTAATGCTCAAACGGCAAAATATCAACAAACAAGAGCAGAACTAGAAGGTCAACTCACAATTCAAAGGGCAACTATTGCTAATTTAGCAGCTCAGTTACAAGGAGAAAAGAATTCTCAAGCCGCAACCATTAAGAGGATTCAAGCTGAATTACGATATGCTCAAACTGAATGCGATCGCTATAATTCTTTGTATCAAAAAGGAGTAGTTTCAGCTTCTCAACGAGATAGCACTTGTCTACAAAACAATACTACTCAAGAACAACTTGCAGAAGCTGAATCTAATTTACAGAAAATTATTAGTACTAGAACAGAACAAGTCAAAGAAGCACAAGCCAATTTCAATCGCACATTAGCAACCTTAAAAAACGAAGTTGAAGAAGCCAAAGCAACTCTAAATGCCACCGCAGAAGTCCGCCCTGTAGATGTCAGTGTGGCAGAATCAGAGCTAGGAAATGCCCAGGCTGCTGTGAAAAAATCTCAAGCAGATTTAAATTTGGCTTATGTGCGATCGCCTAAAAATGGACAAGTTTTAAAAATTCACACATGGGCTGGTGAAGTTATTAGCAAAGATGGAATTATCGAGTTAGGTCAGACAGAACAAATGTACGCGATCGCAGAAGTTTATGAAACCGATATTAGTAAAGTTCGTCTTGGTCAACAAGCAACTGTTACCAGTGGTGGATTAATCGAAGAGCTTAAAGGCAATGTCGATGAAGTTGGTTTAAAAGTTGGCGTTTTAAATGCTTTAGGAACCGATCCTGTTGCGGATGCAGATACTAGAGTTGTCGAAGTAAAAATTCGTCTGTCTCCACAAGATAGCCAAAAAGTTGCTAACCTCACTAATTTAGAAGTCAACGTCATGATTAATACTGAATCACCATAAAATTGACAAAACTTTTATCTCTCAATATTCAACTAATAAAAATCTCATTATTAGCTATTTTTTACCCTGTTCTAAATTGGAAATATAAATATGATACTTCGCAAAAAAATACCAGTAGCTTGGTTGCAACTTAGATATCAGAAAGCCAGATTAATTATTGCTTTATTAGGAGTGGTTTTTGCTGTAGTAATTGTCTTCGTCCAACTAGGCATTCGAGATGCTTTATTTGACAGTGCTGTTCGTTTGCACCAAGGCTTGCAAGGGGATTGTTTTTTGATTAGTCCTCGTTCTACAGCTTTAATTGCTATGGAAAGTTTTCCAGAACGACGTTTATCTCAGTCTTTAGCATTTCCAGAAGTTAATTATGTTGCACCGATATATTTAGGCTTTGGTCAATGGAAAAATCCCGAAACTAAAGATTATTGGCGGAATATATTTGTGATTGGTTTTGATATTCGCTATCAGGTCGTAGATTTTCCTGGAGTTGAGGAAAATATCAACAAACTAAAAATTCCAAATGTGGTTTTATTTGACCGCAGTTCTCGCGCTGAATTCGGACCTGTGGTTGCAGATTTTGAGCAAAAAGGTAATATAGAAACAGAAATTGGTAATCGTTCTTCAAATCGCCGGGTTAAAGTAGCTGGACTATTTAATCTAGGTACATCTTTTGGTTCTGATGGAAATTTAGTCACCAGTCATCTTAACTTCTTAAGGATTTTTAGCTCTCGTTATAAAGGATTAATTGATATTGGTTTAATCAAATTAAAACCAGGATATGATGCCCAAGAGTTTACAGAAAAGTTAAAAACCTTTTTACCTAAAGATGTAAAAGTATTATCAAAAGAACAATTGATTGCTTTTGAAAAAAATTACTGGCAAACTAGTACAGCTATTGGATTTATTTTTAACTTAGGGGTAGGATTGGGAATTGTTGTCGGTATTGTAGTCGTATATCAAATTCTCTATACCAATGTTTCTGAACATTTACCCCAATATGCCACTTTAAAAGCAATTGGTTATCAACAAAGATACCTTTTATCTATAGTTTTACAACAAGCATTATTAATTGCAATTTTAGGCTACATACCGGGGTTTTTAATTTCTATAATTCAGTATGAATTTGCTAAAAAGGCAACACTTCTACCTATTGTAATGACAATAGATAGAGCTGGTTTTGTGCTGATAGCAACTGTTATTATGTGTTTTGTTTCGGGTGCAACAGCTGTGAGAAAACTCAAACAAGCAGATCCGGCTGATATTTTTTAGTTAGTAGAGATGTTGCAATGCAACATCTCTACAGGATTTATACGCATTGTGATTAATGTGAAATAGATTAGTCTGCTGTTTTTTCTAAGTAACCTTGTCCAATACTTTTAGCTTCAGCTATTTCCCTGATATTCTCCATCACTCTCGGTAAAACTTTTTTAAACTTTTTGCCGAGAAGCCAACCAAATAAAAATGCCAAGGCTCCTTTAAATGACACTTCATGAGTAAATGATGTACTATCTGCATAGATACTCAAGTAGCGATGTACATTTAACTTGCAAAATGGTAACTGAATTGTAAATGTATAACTCTTACCTGGGCTAAACTGCGAAATTGTAAATTTAGAAGTTGTACCTGTTTTCGGTGTTAATTTACCTATCGCACCAAGCTTAAAAGGACTCTCAAGATATGAATCACACAGTTCGGTATCCCATACTGACCAATTATCTACATCAGTCCAAATCGCCCAAATTTTTTCAGGTGTGGCAAACGTTGTGACAGTATTGCTAAACTTCATATGACTCTCTCATCTGGTTAGATACAGCAAGTTTTTGAGATTATTTAAGCTGACTGATAGGGCCTCGTGTAACGATCGTAGGATCTTCAAGAATATTGAACTTTTTGACTACGATATTACTAATTGCTGAGTTATTTCTCATTCCAACATTGAAAATATTTTCGACATAGTTGTTCAGAGATTTTTCATCTTCAAACAGATAAAACCCACTAGCTTCTTTGTTACCTTCATCAATTGACCAAATTTTCCAGCGTAGTCCTGGTGCTTTGGCGATACGAGGCGCAACATCCTTCATCTGCTTTCTAAAGTCAGACGTGGAGTTGTTGTATTTGAAATTAATCTGAAGGATACGACTAGAAGTTGATGGAGTTGTCTGATTTTGAGCCAATAAATTTTGCGAAGTGACACTCGTCGCACCAGCAAAAGATCCTGCTAGCCCAACTGTACCAACCACAAACATCAAGCGAAGCAATTTCCCTAGCATATTTTTTGCCTTTTGATCGAGATTTGGCAACATTTGAGACACAAAGGACAAAACTGTCGTGAAAAAGTACTATATTGACATTGCCAATATGACATTAAATATTGTCACTGTCAATATGACCTATGAAACCAAAAGATAAATATCATCACGGTAATTTACGTAACAAATTAATTGCAATTGCAACAGAACTTCTGTCAGAAGAAGGCGCTCATAGTTTGAGTTTGCGGAAGATTTCTCAAAGAGCAGGAGTCAGCCATAACGCTCCGTATATGCACTTTGCAGATAAAGAGGCGGTTTTAGCAGCGATCGCAGAAGAAGGTTTTCGGTTGCTGTCAGTGCAAGTAGAAACAGCAATAAAGGAAGTTAATAAAGATACCAAGCAACAGTTGATTGCTGCTAGCAGTGCATACGTCAACTTCGCCTTAGAGCATTCAAATCATTTACAAGTAATGTTCTGTTACTACAATCCAGAGAAATATCCGAGTTTGATCGAGGTTTCACAGACATCCCTAGATCAATTATTTAAAATTGTCCAAGCAGGACAGAAAGACGGAACGCTGATTGCGGGCAATCCTCACGAAATAACCAAAACAATTTGGGCATTGGTACATGGCGTAGCAGCGATTTCTATTGCTTATGAATCAAAGATTATACTTCCAGAAAAAAAATCAGCACAAGAGGTAGTATCCACATTTGTGACGCTGTTGCTGAATGGATTAGCCAGATGAAGTAACCAACCGCTCTTCTCATGAAGAGTCTATTGCCAATAAGAACAGTTATGTTACGCAATTGTGACTTTGATCATAAATTGAGGTGAGACTCGTTCCAATACTGCTCGGTTAAAAGAAAATAGGGAGTGAGGTAAATAAGAAACTGTTCGCGTGTTTATTACGAGAAAAAGCTAGTTTCAGAGATGGTGCAAGTATCTCTAAAATTTGGAATTAAACAATTGAGGGTGAGTAAATCGGCGAAAAAAAATATCAATTTACGGGTTCAAAATGAGTTAGCTCAAATGTCTTGCGAGTTAATCTCCTCTTTGACAAGTTATGATTTCATCCATGAAGCTTTATTCTATGCATCTTCATAGAGAATTGGTATTACGCACTCAAAACCTAAAACCCCCTTAAAAAAGCTTGGGTCTTTATCTTGTGCGATCGTAAAAGTATATGCTACTATCAATAATTGTGTGGTTAAGGACGTATAGCTCAGTTGGTTAGAGCGCTACGTTGACATCGTAGAGGTCACTGGTTCGAATCCAGTTACGTCCATTTTTGTTGTACATTCACGAATTGTTGAATGTACAACAAAACCAAATTGGTTCATGGTGTATTGCCATCCCAGCAAGTGGAAACATTTGAGCTATCTAGCATTTGTATTTTACCACAGATGCGTAGGCGTACCACTTCCTGGAAGCAAGCTACGCGTAGCGTCTCGTAGAGAAGCCCGTCGCAGACATCGCTTCCAATTCTTGGTAACTCAGAGAGAGGGTTAAAATAAGTCCTATGTTAAGTTTTCAGGAACATCAATTTTTTGTGGGATGAGAGTAAAGTGAGCTTTAAGGAGTATTTATGTCACAGTTGGAGCAAGCACTGCCAGACACCTTTGTAACCAAAAGCTTAGAAATCCCCAATATTTTCGACCAGGTTGAAGCTCTAGCTAAAGACTTTGCCACCCGTGCAGGCGCACACGATAAAGAGGGTTCCTTTCCCTTCGAGAATTTTACAGCTTTGTCTGAGGCAAAATTACTCAGCCTTACCATTCCCCGTGAATTAGGTGGTGAGGGTTTAGGGCTATCAACTATCTGCCAAGTCATTGAAGGGATAGCACGTGGCGATGCTTCAACCGCGCTAGTACTGACGATGCACTATCTCCAACATGCCAATGCAGCCCGTAGCCGTCGCTGGCATCCAGAAGTATATAAAAGGTTGTGTCGTGAATCCATTGAAGGCATTGCCCTGATCAATGCCGCCCGTGTTGAACCAGAGTTAGGAACCCCAGCTAGAGGCGGATTACCTGCCACAATTGCCGAACGGACAACAGAGGGTTGGCGTTTAACAGGCCACAAGCAATACACTACGGGTAGTCCCATCCTCAGTTACTTTGTGGTTTGGGCGCGGACAACTGAAGATGAACCACAAGTTGGCAATTTTTTGGTTCCGCGCGATTTGCCCGGTTTGCAAATTGTCGAAACCTGGGATCACTTGGGGATGAGAGCTACAGGCAGCCACGATCTGATTTTGGAGAATGTATTAATTCCCTTAGAGTACGCCCTGAATATCAGTCCCATATCTGCTGCGCCATCACTTGATCCACTGATTTCGACTTGGGGCAGTTTGACAGTGAGCGCTTTATATCTCGGTGTGGCTACCAGTGCGCGAGACTGGCTGGTTAAATATCTTTGGGAGCGATCGCCTTCTAATCTCAAAGAACCGCTAGCAACTCTGCCACGCTTCCAAACTGCCGTAGGTGAAATAGAAGCACTACTATTTGCTAACAATAGATTAATTTATAGTTTGGCTCAAGATATTGATCGGGGCGAGTACGATCCTAACGTCGGATTACAGGCACAAGCTGTTAAATACCTTACTACAACTAACTCGATTCGTGCTGTGGAGATTGCCTTGGAACTAACTGGTAATCCTGGTATGTTAAAAAGAAATCCTTTAGAGCGTCACTACCGTGACGTTCTGTGCAGCCGTATCCATACACCACAAAACGATGTTATTTGTCAGTCATTAGGGAAGTCAGCACTGAAAGTCAAGTAATGGAGAATTGCTATAGAGTTTGAGGTATGCCAGATCATTTAAACTTTTTCTTCACGGAGAAGTGGAAAGAATTGATGGGCAAACCTATCGGTTAAATTAAGCCTTGGTGTAATAGACATCTGGTGAAAATGAATGTAGAGACGTAGCATTGCTACGTCTCTACAAGGATTCTGGATAACGCATATTTAATTTCTGGAGATGTCTAATTGAAAATATTGTAGAGTATAGAATTGCCCTAAGTATTGTCCTACGCAACTTACCCTATGACTACCGCACCCTTAAGCTGGGAAGAACTAGAAGCCCTAACGGACTATCAAATAGATACCGTTAATGGTCTCACCAATGCTAAAGCCCGGTTGCGCTTGTTTGGGAAGCCAGAATCTGATGTGCGGGTAACGCTGTACCGCGATAACCATGCCTGGTGTCCTTACTGTCAAAAAGTTTGGTTATGGTTAGAGGAAAAACAGATACCCTACCGCATCGAAAAAGTGACAATGTTCTGCTACGGGGAGAAAGAAAGTTGGTACAAACGTAAGGTACCGTCAGGAATGCTCCCTGCGATTGAGCTAGATGGACGGATTATTAAGGAAAGCGATGACATTTTGCTCGCTTTGGAAAAGGTTTTTGCTCCATTGAACCAAGGGATGGAAGACCGCATGGTGCTTCCTCTACGTCAATTAGAACGACTATTATTTAGAGCCTGGTGCGCTTGGCTATGCTCTAAAGCCGGTTCCTCTCAACAAGAACAACGCAACCGAGAACAATTTATCGCAGTGGTGGCTATGGTCGAGGAGGCTCTGGGTCGCACCCCAAGCCCTTACTTTCTAGATAGCTTCGGCATCGTTGATGTCATTTTTACGCCATATCTTGAACGGATGAATGCGAGCCTTTACTACTACAAGGGCTACTCCCTGCGATCGCAAAACCCCCGCTTGAGCGCATGGTTTGCGGCAATGGAAAGCCGACCGACCTACTGCGGTACCCAGAGCGACTTTCACACCCACGCACATGATTTGCCGCCCCAGATGGGGGGCTGTTGGGAAAACGGCGAAACCCAGATGCTTCTTAATAAAGCACAGGTGGATAATGGCCCCTGGTTTGGGCTACCAGATGTTGCTTATCCAGAACCCGAAAACTCACGCATGGAAGCTCTTAAGCGAACCATTGAGCATCGCATCAATATTATCCGAGTCAACCCGTTAGATGATAAATTGTTTGATCAAGCGCTACGTTGTGCTTTAACACACATGATGACAGGTGAAGACTGTGTACCTCCATCGGGAGCTGATGTTGCTCTCCGATATTTGCGCGATCGCATTAATGTACCGCGAGATATGTCCATCTACGCAGCCAAGCGATTGAGGGAATCCCTGGAAAAAACCGCAGCCCTGGCGGGTGATGGGCAACCAGACCCCATTCCCACTAAGCATCGACGAGATCAAGACCCGTCTAACTTTGTCATCAAGTAGGATTCAGCACCCAATACGGTTCGGATAAGCATTTTTCACTTTCCTTGTGGTCTGGGGAAAGGGTAAGGGGTAAAGGGTAAAGGATGTATTCAAAACCTTTTCCCTTTCCCCTTTAACCGAACCGTATTGTTACCGCACCCATCCTGCCAAATCGCGCTCCTCTCTCTCAAAATGAGCCAATGTTGAGTAACTTGTTAAGATTTTGATCGCGCCAACTTTTTCACATTTGATATTGGGTGATGTTTTTCAAGAAGGCTGCAACGCTTTTAGCTGTGCCCGTAACTGGGCAATTTCTTGAGCCATATCCATGACCATTGCTGCGCCTACGAGATTTAGCCCCAAATCCCGACGCAAGCGTTGGATTTGAGCAATTCGCGCAATTTCTCGTGAGTGCAGCATTGAGCCTTTCGGTTCGATCAATCCGAGTTGCACAAATCGCTCAATTACAATCGTTGAAGTTTGGGTAACAGAGGCTGCATACTCAAACGTATAAAGGCGATCGCCTTCATGGGAAACAACTGTACTGGAGAGGCTAAACTCGCTCATAACGTTAATCCTTCTAATGCAGTACGTGGGTTAAAGCTGCTATTCGCCTGAATCTTTTCATAGCAATCCTGCTCAATTTCGCTTAACTCTTTCGGAGACACGATCTGAAGTTTCACAATTAGGTCAGTTCGCCCGCCTTTTGGTTGTGTCCAGCCTTTTCCTCGCAGCCGCAGCGATTGACCGGAACGTACTCCTTTCGGAACGCTCAATGTGACGCTACCCTCTGGTGTTGGTACTTGAATTTGAGCGCCTAAGACCGCTTCATCTGGACGAATGGGAACTTCGCAGGTTAAGTTGTCACCCGAAAACTGAAAAAACGGATGGGGAAGCACCTCGATTGTGAGATACAAATCACCTCGCTGTTGAGAAAAAGGGCTGGGGCGACCTTTACCTTTAATGCGAATTCGACTATCCGGTTTAGCACCTGCGGGAATACGAACGTTAATGGTTTCATCATCCAACTGCAACCGCTTTTGAACGCCATGAAACGCTTCCGAAAAGGAGAGGGCGATCGCAGCTTCACTATCGGGTGCTGGTGCTTGGCTGCGAAATGAGCCAAAGTCATCAGGCTGCTCAGTCGAGGTACGGTAATAAGTCCGTCCTGCTCTTGTCCTGCCCCCTAAACCACCTAGCAAATCATTGATAAAGTCATCAAAGTTGCTATATTGGTCAAAATTCTCTGCATACGTGCTAGTTCCTCTAGGAGAAGTCCCTCTGACCTCTGCTTGCTTCCAGTACTGCCCAAAAGAGTCATACTTTTGGCGCTTTTCTGGGTTTGATAAAACTTCGTTGGCTTCATTGATGTCTTTGAATTTTTCCTCGGCTTCTGGATTGCCGGGATTCACGTCAGGATGATATTTGCGGGCAAGTTTGCGGTAAGCTCGTTTAATTTCGTCGGAAGTTGCAGTTTTGCTAACTCCCAAAATGTTGTAATAATCTTTGAAATCACTTGCAGTTGGCATGATTCGATACTTATAATCCGACTATTCTGCACTCGGAACGTCTTTTGTCAGTGTGATTGTTGAGTTGTTGAAAGTCGGTAGTCTCCAGTAGTTGTAATGCAGGCTTTAGCTAACAAAATCGGCATCAATCACATCGTCATTGTTTTGTCCGGTTGGCTGATTTGTGGGATTAGGATTGCTAGTTGCTGCGTTAGCTTGGGCGTAAACGGCGCTACCGATTTGCATGAGTGCTTGTTGAAGATTGGTAGTGAGCGATCGCATTTGATTGTAGTCTTCTCGCTCAATTGCCGATCGCAACTCGTCAATCAATTGTTGCGCCCGACTTTTATCTGCTTGAGAAACTCGACCATTCAAGTCTTGCAGTTGTTTTTCTGCCTGATAAACCAGTGAGTCCGCATTATTTTTGGTGTCGATTTGCTCGCGGCGTTGGCGATCTTCTTGGGCATGAGTTTCTGCATCTCGTACCATGCGTTCCACGTCGTGTTTATCCAGCGTCGAAGCGCCTGAGATTGTAATCGATTGTTCTTTACTAGTGGCGCGATCTTTAGCAGTTACCGATAGTAACCCATTTGCATCGAGGTCGAATGTCACTTCAATTTGAGGTACTCCACGCGGAGCTGGAGGAATGCCATCGAGCCGAAACGTACCTAAACTCTTATTGTCTGCGACAAGTTCCCGTTCTCCTTGCAGAACATGAATTTCGACATTCGGCTGGCCATCGGCGGCGGTTGAAAACGTCTCGGATTTCTTCACCGGAATCGTCGTGTTGCGGGGAATAATTTTTGTCATCACCCCGCCCATCGTTTCCACCCCTAAAGAAAGCGGTGTTACATCTAGCAGCAGTACATCCTTCACTTCTCCCGCCAGTACTCCACCCTGAATTGCTGCACCCACAGCAACTACTTCATCCGGGTTCACTCCCTGATTTGGATCTTTGCCTGTGATGCGTCTGACGAGTTGTTGCACGGCGGGAATTCGGGTGGAACCGCCTACTAGGACAACTTCATCGAGATTGGCATTGTTCAGATTGGCATCATTGAGAGCTTGTTCAACTGGGATGCGGCAGCGATCGAGCAAGTCAGCGCAGAGTTTCTCAAACTCCGCCCTAGTTAAGGTTATATCGAGGTGCTTTGGCCCCTCTTGAGTTGCCGTGATGAAGGGGAGATTAATCGTTGTTTGGGTAGCGCTGGAGAGTTCAATTTTGGCTTTTTCTGCGGCTTCAGTTAACCGTTGCAGGGCTTGCTTATCTTTGCGTAAATCAATACCTTCGTGGCGCTGAAAATCATTTGCAACATAATCAACAATCTTTTTATCAAAATCGTCACCACCTAAATGGGTATCTCCACTCGTGGCTTTGACTTCAAACACCCCTTCTCCAACTTCTAGAATTGAAACGTCAAACGTTCCACCGCCTAAGTCAAAGACTAAGATTGTTTCGTTGCCCTTTTTGTCTAAACCATAAGCAAGTGCCGCAGCCGTAGGTTCGTTAATGATGCGGAGTACTTCTAGCCCTGCAATTTTGCCTGCATCTTTGGTCGCTTGTCGTTGCGAATCATTGAAGTAAGCAGGCACAGTAATGACTGCTTGCGTAATGGGTTCTCCTAGATATTTGCTGGCATCATCTGTAAGTTTTCGCAAAACTTGAGCAGAAATTTCTTCAGGCGCGAATTGTTTTTTTAGCGCTGGACAATCGAGTTTGACGTTGCCATTGCTATCACGAACGACTTTGTAAGAAACCTCACTCGCTTCGTGGGTGATTTCATCGTGTTTGCGTCCGATAAACCGTTTGACTGAGTAGAACGTATTCTCTGGATTCATTACCGCCTGTCGTCGAGCAATTTGACCAACCAGACGTTCGCCTGTTTTTGTATATGCAACTACAGAGGGAGTGATGCGTTGTCCTTCTGCATTGGCAATCACGAGCGGTTGTCCACCTTCGATGACTGCAATACAAGAGTTAGTTGTCCCTAAATCAATTCCAACAACTTTTGCCATAACTTTCGATTCCTTTCATCAGATTTTGATGCGCTGATTCTAGTTATAAGAAACTTCAGTAGTATTAAAAGCTCAACTTGTAACTAACAGTTCTCTGACAGATTATCTTGTTCTTCTTTAAGGAAACTATTCAGAAATTTTCTGTGCATCAACCGATAGAAAGACAAAAAAGTATCCAGTATATATATTTTTGGCTTTAATGTTGTGAGTTATACATTCAACGATTTAAAGAAAGAATTCAGAATTGAATTGGGTGCGATCGCTTAAAGTTTCTCAGTACCTTTCTCCCTGCTTTGGGTAATCTAGCTTCACCTGCACCGTCTGCACTCCCTCTTCCACTTACACCTATGGCTCCCCAAAATGATGCCGAGCCATTAATTGCACGGCTCAACAGTGAGCCGAAGGTAGTACTAATACCCAGTTTATATTTGATATTGTCCCACAACTGTCGATTCATCCAATTCCATAATGCGATCGCTGTTGCTAGCTGATGTGAGAATAAAAGATCCTGTAAGTGGACAGCTCTTCTACAACCAAAATGGCAACACGCCTGGTTTTGGCAGTAGTAGTCTATTTGCAACTCTAACTGGTGCGCCAACTCTCACGGCATTTGATTTTGTGTTGTAAGCATAGTTTGTTCAAAACACGGAATGTCGAGTTTACGTACTTGACTAGTACAACACGGCAGAAATAAACCACCCATTCTAAATCAATGAAATGCTTACGATGTATTCATTTTTAATTTTTAATTTTTAATTCCGCCTTGCGGCACTAGGCTTATTTATCTGATGTTTCTTCAATCTCGATTTCCCAAGGTTCTCCTTTATTATCTGGTGTAAAAAGCTGAATTTTGGACTTGTTAGAAAACTGCTTCAACTGTTTGATGAACTGTGGAATAGCATCAACAATATGCAGATAGCTTTCTATGTCATAGCAGATAATGATTAACATCAGAGGACTAGTATTTATTTTGAAATACCAGTGACAATTTGATAGTAAAACTCGCATAAGTGGGACGCAGACTTGATAAAATCGCCTACACGTAGCTTCTTCTAGCTGCCTGTAAAATAACTCGTTAAGTAGAGTTGCTCCAGTTGGAGGCAGATCATCTGCGGGAAGAAGGGATTTATTCATAACACGAAATTAGGCATTGTGAATTGGAATTAGTTTTTCTATTGATCACTGATAACTCAGGATTTACCAGCCTTAGCATGAAGATTTTTTGGAGTATTATGTAGTAAAAAAAGGTCGGCGAAGCAATTTTTTACTAATGCTACTTCCATTTTTTAAACGCTTAGGACTTACGCAAAAACCCTCTAAAACTCTCATTCCTCCGTGACCTCTGCGCCCTCTGTGGTAGCCTGCGGCAAGCAACTTCTCTACGAGACGCTACGCGAACGTGTCTACGTTTTCCGTTACCTGTGCGTAAGTCCTAACACTATCAAGTGCAATACTTGCTCTAGGAAACGGCGTTTGTCAAAAATTCCTTGAATCAGCACCTCTAGTTCAGTTACGCCCTTGGAAGCAAAATCCTCACGATTGATTGTGTGCCAGGGTAAAAACTCCTGCCATTCCAAGGTTAATATATGGACTTATGCCTGATTTTGGTAAGCAATAATTAGGGCTGTAGTGTAAAAAAGCTTCAGTCTCTGTTGAGAGTAATACTGGATTCGCCGATAACCTGCTTGGATGAATCGAGACAATAACTGCTAATCTGTTTAATGCTTAATCTTTGCTTCAGCTTCTAAAAACAGATTGCCAATATCAAACAAAAACTGCATAGTACCTCGATAGCCAACTTTGGTAAATTGACTGTGATCTAAGCGGTCACAAATAGGAATCCCTTGACGGTAGAGAGGAATTTTTAAGCGTTGAGCGATCGCCATTCCATGAGAGTTGGTAATCAGCAAATCAGATCCAACCGCCAGTTGTTCAAAGTCTTCCAAATCGCCGATAGTGACGCTAGGAATCGGCAGTTTTTCTAACAGAGGAAAGCGTGTTGTTGTTACTGCTGCATGAATCTGAACCCCTAGCGATCGCAAAAAAGAAACCGTTGACCAAAGTAAATCGGGTTCCAGCGCCAAAGAAACTCGCTTGCAACCAAAGTAAAAGTGATTCTCCAACATCACATGTTTTAGCTGACGGCGTTGACGGCGGTATTTCTCCGGTACGCTGACACCACTGATATCTGCCAATGCTTGCAAGAATTTATCTACTGCTAGTAGTCCCGTCAGTTCACTAAATACTTCATAGGGTATATTGAATCTCCGATCCAAAATTTGCGCTGCACCTCGCATACTCTCACCTAGTGCCAAAGTGAATACAGAAGTGCCAATTGAACGTAATTGTGCCAATGTAGTGCCATTAGCTGTAATGGCACTAGAAGAATCTTCTATATGACTATCTAGTACGCCAGAAAGGTCAGGTACAAAAATAGGTTCAAGTCCAAAAGAGGTGACAATCTCTTTGATTTCCTGTACATCCCCTGGTGTGAAGGCAGAACTCGCCAAAATAGTGATTTGTGTAGGACAAGTGTCTTGTTTGGAGCTTTTTTGGGGAATTTCCCTGACTATACTCTCAACCGCGCCAGCAAAGCCATCCTGTAATGTACCTTTGAAATCAGGTGTAGAGACAAGCACAATTGGTAAATAATCTAGTTCTGGGTGACGGTGACGAATTTCTTTAACAAAGCGCCCCATATCATCGCCTCTGGTTTCCACGAGTCCAGTGCTACAAAGACCGATAATTTCTGGTTTGGATCTCTGCACCAAAGTCAAGATTGCTTGTTCAACCCTTTCCTCGCCACCCAAAATGGTTGCAACTTCTGTCATCGCTGTACTGGAAAGGGGAATCGTCTGACGGAAATGCTGTACTAATACTGCCTTCGTCAAAGCAGTACAGCCTTGTGAACCGTGTAACAAAGGCATTATTCCCTTTAACCCCAAAAAGGCTAAAACTGCACCTACAGTCTGGCTTTGCTTGAGGGGATTAACTGCAACAGATGTACTCGTAACGCTAATAATCGCCATTAGATGTTCTCCTCTGGAGAATTTCCTGTTTCCCACGGGGCTGGTTGAGATACTTGCTCCCACACAGGGGTGTAAAAAGCAGCATAGAGTTCTCGTGCTACCTCTAAAATTCCCATATAGCCTGCATAGGCATGGTTGCGTTCTTGATTAACGTCTAGGAATGGAATCCTAGCAGTAAGAGAGGTGTCTTGATGGTGTTTATCAGCAATTAACATATCAGCTTGATTTGCGTTAATTATCTGTAAAATTTCTTGAGGACTATTTTGCTCTAGAATTATGCCATCTTGATCCAGCAAAGTTTTGACTCTAATTCTATCCTCCTCAGTATTATTATTAGTACTAATAGCAATAACTTCCATTCCCAATTTCCTAGCAGCAAAGATAATCAACCAGCTCTTGAAACTTCCAACAGAAAGGAGAACCCGCTTACCTTGTAATTGGGTGATATAAAGAGCGAGTTTTTCATTTATTGCAGCAGTCTCTTCTACAATTAACTTTTCTGTCTGTTCCTGCAAATCAGAACCACCTAACTTTGCAGCAATATTCCTTAGACATTGATTGATTGACTCAATACCATAGATAGACTCTTCAATATAGGGAATGCCATATTTTTTCTCCATGCTTTTTGCCATGTTAATTAGTGCTTTGGAGGAGAGCAGCACGTTAAGTTTGGCACGATGGGCATAGCAAACTTCTTTATAGATAGCATCGCCTGTAATTTTTGCCAAAACTCTAATACCTAATTTCTCCAACAACGGTAGAACATTCCATATTGCACCTGCAATATTGTATTCACCAATTAGGTTGATATCATAAGGTGTAGTTGTATCTGGTTCAGCTGTTCCAATAACGTGTGAAAGCATTGCTTCACCAGCGACACGGTTGCCCAAATTTTGGTTCCCAATGAATCCAGGGCAATGTACAGGGATAGTGGGTATTCCTGTTTTCTCGGTGGCATCTTTGCAAACTCCCTCGATGTCATCCCCAATCAAAGCGGTGATGCAAGTGGAATAAACAAATACCGCCGCAGGTTTGTAGCGTCTTTGTAATTCTAAAATGCCTTTGTACAGCTTTTTGGCTCCACCGAAGATGATATCGTTCTCATCGATGTCACTGCTAAAGCGTATCTTGTACAGCATCGAACCAGATGAGAGACTGCTGTAACTTCCCCAAATACTGGCAGCACAGCCACTTGGCCCGTGGACTACATGAGCAGCATCAGTGATTGGTACAAGAGTAATCATTGCACTATCAAAAGCGCAACTCCCTTGAGTAGTTCCAGGTTGGGGTAATTGTGTGGAAGACTTTTTTTTCTTTTGTATCTGCTGCTGACGAGCATCTTCAGAATTAGAGTCACTGAGTGAATCGTTGGTTTTTCCTGGCGTGGGATTCATTTGTTTGGTGACAATAGGTAGAAATTTTTAGATATTAGCTGAATTCCCAAAGACTGAGGAGGATTTTAATTTATTCACCGTGGTATCTAAAGATGGATAAAAGGGAATGACCAAGAGAATTTATCATCCCCTAAAACATAAACATCATCTAGGTTAGAGAAGGAGAAAACAAAAACATGAACTAGACTATTAAATTATTAATGTTGTCCTGTACACGTTAGTTGATTAGTGTTAACACGGTGAAAAAGAAACGCGCAGAGTTAAGATTAGCTATTCGACTACCTCCATTTTAAATGATTGGTGAGAAGGTGGGCTATTCTCGCCCACCTAATATTTACTTTGTATTTAGCACCTGATTCTGAAGAATAAGCTTACTTCTTCTCGCTACCGGAAACTATTTCTACGTTTCCTTTTTTGAGTGCTTCTAGTGCTTCACCTTCAGCATCTTCTTGTTTTTTAGCTGCGTCTGCTTGGCTAATTAGTTTCGCAGCATTTTCTTCACTTTCAAGGATACCGAATTCAATCAACAAATCTTCTAGCTCATCCATCTCGATGGGTGTAGGGACAGCGAGATTTGTATTGTTGATAATCTTGTCTGCTAGTGTACGGTATTCATGAGCTTGCTTGCTGTCGGGTGCGTACTCGTTCACCGTCATCCGCCGCAATTCGGCGTGTTGCACGATATTGTCACGGGGGACAAAGTGAATCATCTGGGTACTTAATCTGGCTGCAAGGGTACTAATCAGTTCGTCTTCTCGGTCAGTTTTGCGGCTGTTACAAATCAGCCCACCCAAACGTACCCCACCTGTGTGAGCATATTTGAGAACGCCACGAGCAATGTTGTTAGCTGCAAACATCGCCATCATTTCACCGGAGGTAACGATGTAGATTTCTTGGGCTTTACCTTCACGAATTGGCATAGCAAAACCACCACACACAACGTCGCCCAACACGTCGTAGGATACGAAATCTACATCTGAGTAAGCGCCGTTTTCTTCAAGAAAGTTGATAGCGGTGATGATACCCCGACCAGCGCAACCAACACCAGGTTCTGGCCCACCTGATTCTACACATCTGATATTTCGGAAGCCAGTTATTACCACTTCTTCAAGTTCAATATCTTCCACAGCGCCCCGTTCAGCAGCTAAGTGCAACACTGTGGTTTGGGCTTTACAGTGCAAAATCAATCGGGTAGAGTCAGCTTTGGGGTCACATCCGACAATCAAGATGCGTTTACCCACTTCTGCCATCGCAGCAAGGGTATTTTGGGAAGTGGTAGATTTACCAATACCACCTTTACCGTAAAAAGCAATCTGTCTAATTTTTTCGTCGGACATGATAATTTATCCTGCAATTATTTTGTTTGGTGGGTCTGTCGATTCATGAAGCGTTGGCACTTTGTGCCGGAGGTACTCGCATTGTAAAATTACAGCACTGGCCTTATGTAGAACGTCGTTGGAGGCGCTCGTTCTACAGCAAAAAGAGCCCGAATCCAGAACATATTCAAGTTTTGGTAAGTTTTCGTTGGCCATTAGTCATTGTTTTTTCTGACTAATGGCTAGAGCAATAAGACATCACTCAAGGAATATTGCAAGTATTACCATCCGCTCACTCAAATGATTTCTCTAGCGGTAGTAATACCAATTGAAAAAAGAAAGCTACATATTCCAAGCTGGAAAAATTACGAATTCAGCATTATCAGTTGTTGTAATTCCCTGAAGGTTGCTCATACCTCAAGAGTGGTTGCAGCAGGAATTTCAATTTACGCCAAGTATTCCTTTAAGCACACAACCAACCATTGCAATCCACTCTAAACAGTCGCTACAACTTCCCCAATTTTGCTGATATCGTAACCGCCGAGAATTTCAAATTGTGAGTGAACCATCCGATGTCCCAAAGTACTGAGCAATTGCTGTACAGGTGCTTCTTCTAAATATTCCTTGAGAATCACCAAATCATATCGTGACTGATGTAAAGGGATAAATCCCAGCCCAAAAGCGGTAGCTACAGATGCCGTACTCATACCAGCATCAGCAATTCCTAATCCTACAGCTTGGGCAACGTCCTGGTGACTTTTGAATACATTGTCAAAGCCCTGAACAGCATCGAACGGTATCTTCTCCTTTTGGAGTGTTTGTTCCAAAAGCATCCGACTACCAGAACCGATTTCACGGTTAACAATAGTCGCTCCCCCAGCAACTAAGTCAGTCACTGTTCTAATTCCCATCGGGTTGCCAGGCTTCAATAAAAGTCCCTCTTCCCAAACACCAAGGGTAATCAGAACTGCTTCCCTCCCAGCCAGAACATCTCGAACAAAGGGAGTATTATACTCACCAGTTTCAGGATCGTACAAATGCATCCCAGCGATGTGCGCCTCACCTCTGCATAGACTGTGCAATGCAGCCATGCTATTGGCGAAGTTATATTGGACTCGCAGTTGGGGATGCCAGCGTTCGGTAGCTCTTGCCCATAATGAAATCACAGGGGCACAACCAGCAATCACAACAGTGTTGTGAAGTGTGTCGAGATTATCGTCTAAAAGACGGACTCGAACTTTATTTGTACCTGTTTGGCTAGTGCCTTCACCATCAGCCGGAATCATATCTTGGCGAAAAGCATCCTTACCAATCAAGGGATAAGCTATCCATTGTCCTCCTACACGAGCCACACTAACTCGTAGTTGCTGATCGTTAGGAACAGGTTTGGCAAGGACGGCTTCGATTTCAGGTAAATCCCGCTCTAACCAGAATAGATCCTCAACTTGACAGCCAAGCGCTTTGGCCAAGCGAAGTGTTATGGCTACTGAGGGAGCATATAATCCCGACTCTACACCACTAATAGTTTGACGAGTCACACTAGCGATGTTAGCCAAATCTTGTTGGCTCATGCCTAAGCGAGTTCTAATGGACTTCAAGTTATTACGGAGGTCACTATCCTGCTTCATTGGCTTTGTCTCTTAGTTTCAAAAAGCCGTAGCGGATTTAACTTGTATCTGCCAAGGCGAAAGTATGGTCTTTGAGTTTATATCATTTCTCTCTGACGACTTTTTGTGCTTTCGCTGTCTTGATTCCCCATATAAAAAGACTATCACAGAAATTGCAAGTTTGCTTGCGAAGCGCAAATTATTTTTGCAAGTGGTTGTTTTTTAGCTGCTATTATCGCTCAAAAGCCCCAAATTCCAATAAACAGAGCATTTGTCTAGCAAGAAAGATTTACCAATAAAATTGGTAAAAGTAGCGTTTGATACAGTTTTAGAGATTATTTTCAGCTTTGATGCTTGATAGACGAGTAATAAAAGCCGTAGAAAACATACCAATCAATTTCGTACTTGGGGATGAATTTTACCCTGACTAAAAATTACCAATTTGACTAGAGTGAATATGCACATAGCATCAGCAAAGAATTGCTGTTTTAATTGGTTGCACAATTAGGTATTTACCAAAGTATGCAACAGATGAATGACATGAGATTACTATTGTTAGGAACAAAGCAATGATTACCGAAGAAGACTTAGCCCAGCAATTTAACGTAATTATTGAACACACTCACCCACAGGTATGGAAACTGTTAAGCCAATGTTATG
The DNA here is from genome assembly GCF_043099725.1 of Nostoc sp. C110. GTDB lineage: Bacteria > Cyanobacteriota > Cyanobacteriia > Cyanobacteriales > Nostocaceae > Nostoc > Nostoc muscorum_A. The sequence continues at coordinate 1,160,051 of NZ_CP171148.1, forward strand.
TTAAGGTGATCAATCCTCATCCTCACTTAACAAGAGTGAATATAAAAACGTGTATCCGTCATGCAAAATACATTGGAATTTACTGCCCTGATAGACTAATTAGTGCTGTCGTAGAACAAAAAAATCTCATTAGAGAAGTAGCAGAATATTTGGGTCTAGTTGAGGTTGTTTGCTTGAATGCCAATAACTTAATGCGCGATCCACTCTCAAATCTTAAGCAAGCTTATCCCCAGTTGTGGTTAGACTTGTTGTGGATTGTCACTCAAGAACAAGAACTCTAGCTATTATCGACAGATTTTTGTGCAATCTTCTATCTGGAAAAACCGTAATTACCAATCTTCACCGCAGCTTTGTTACATCAAAGCAATCTAATGGAGGCGATCGCCTTTTTCACTGATTAATTCACCACAGACACTTCTCACAATTAGTAGAAACTCCCGTAAAACAGGTGTCATATCCTCTTGTCGCCACACTACAGCCGTTTCTACTAATGGTGTTTTTTCTTCTAAAGTGCGATAAACTACACCAGCCCTTTGAAGATTTTGCAAAGAAGACGGTACGATCGCAATCCCCATTCCCGCAGACACTAGTCCGATGATTGTCTGCATTTGGATTGCTTCTTGAGTTACTTTTGGGCTGAAATTTCCTTGTTGGCAAAGACTCAGGATTTGATCGTAAAGTCCAGGGCCCAAATGGCGGGGGAACATAATAAAATTTTCGTCTTTTAGCTCGCGCACTGAAATATTTTCTTGTCTGGCTAAGAAATGAGTTTCTAGCAAAGCTAAAATTAGTCCTTCTTGCTGAATACATTCTTGATTGAGAGTGTTGTCTTCTAAAGGTGGATGGGCAAAACCTACATGGATGCGGCGATTGAATAGCGCTTGTTCTTGCTGAGTTGTCGTTAATTCTTGCAATACTAACTCCACCTCTAGAAACTGTTCTCGAAACCGCCGCAAAATCACAGGCAGCAAATCGTAAGTTACCAAGCTGGTGAAACCTACTCGTAGTTGTCCTTTCTCACCCCTACCTGTCCGTTGAGTCAGATCAATTGCCTTGGACAGTTGAGCGAACAACTGATAAGCTTCTTGCAAAAATACTTGTCCGGCTTCCGTTAGCTGCACCTGTCGTTTGGTTTTGCGTTGAAAAAGTTCTACCCCAAGTTCTGCTTCTAGCTGCTGAATTTGCTGGCTTAAGGGAGGTTGAGCGATGTGAAGTCGCTCTGCGGCTCTACTAAAGTGTAGTTCCTCAGCTACTGCAATGAAGTAGCGCAGGTGTCGCAGTTCCATAAGTTTGATATTTTATAAGTCTCAAATATTCATAAATATATATTGGACATATCAAAAGCTGCTACATATCATACTCATATATGCAAGTCAGAGGATGATGTAACTATGTCGGAGAATTTGAGAAGCCAAGTAGTAACGCAAGGAGTGCAGCGATCGCCAAATCGAGCTATGCTGCGTGCAGTTGGTTTTAAAGATGAAGATTTCAACAAAGCCATTGTCGGTATAGCCAACGGTTACAGCACCATCACGCCCTGCAATATGGGAATCAATCAGCTGGCGCAAAGGGCAGAAGTTGGGATTAAAACCGCCGGTGCAATGCCCCAAGTGTTCGGCACAATTACCATCAGCGACGGGATTTCGATGGGAACTGAAGGGATGAAATATTCTCTAGTATCGCGGGAAGTCATCGCTGATTCCATTGAAACCGCCTGTACCGGGCAAAGTATGGATGGTGTACTAGCCATTGGGGGTTGTGATAAGAATATGCCAGGGGCAATGCTAGCGATCGCCCGAATGAATATCCCTGCAATATTCGTTTACGGTGGCACAATTAAACCTGGTCACTACAACGGACGCGATTTAACCGTTGTCAGTTCTTTTGAAGCTGTTGGTCAATATAGTGCTGGAAAAATTGACGAAAAAGAATTATTAGAAGTCGAAAGTCGGGCTTGTCCTGGCGCTGGTTCTTGTGGAGGAATGTTCACAGCTAACACCATGTCTTCAGCATTTGAAGCAATGGGAATGAGTTTGCCCTATTCTTCCACAATGGCAGCCGAAGATGCCGAAAAAGCTGACAGTACGGAAAAATCAGCCTTTGTGTTAGTCGAAGCCATCAAAAAACAAATCTTACCCAGTCAAATTATCACCCGCAAATCTATAGAGAATGCCATATCTGTGATTATGGCGGTGGGTGGTTCGACCAATGCCGTATTGCATTTTCTAGCGATCGCCCGCGCCGCTAATGTAGAGTTAACCCTGGATGACTTTGAAACAATCCGCGCCCGTGTTCCCGTTTTGTGCGATCTAAAACCAAGTGGGAAATATGTCGCTACGGATTTGCACAAAGCTGGTGGCATTCCGCAAGTCATGAAGATGCTACTCGTGCATGGCTTATTGCATGGTGATAGCCTCACCATTAGCGGACAAACCATTGCAGAGATATTAGCAGACATCCCCGCAGAGCCATCCGCCAATCAAGATGTGATTCGGACTTGGAATAACCCAATGTATCCCCAAGGACATTTAGCCGTTCTCAGAGGTAATTTGGCAACAGAAGGGGCTATCGCCAAAATTACCGGGGTGAAAAAACCAGTGATTACCGGGCCTGCACGAGTATTTGAATCGGAAGAAGCCTCTTTAGATGCAATTTTGGCGGGTAAAATTCAAGCTGGTGATATTTTGGTTATCCGCTACGAAGGCCCCAAGGGTGGCCCTGGAATGCGAGAAATGTTGGCTCCCACTTCGGCAATTATCGGGGCTGGCTTGGGTGATGCGGTAGGATTAATTACCGACGGACGCTTTTCTGGCGGTACTTACGGGATGGTAGTTGGTCATGTTGCTCCAGAAGCAGCCGTTGGTGGTGCGATCGCTCTTGTAGAAGAAGGCGATAGTATTACGATTGATGCACCTGCTCGTTCATTGCAGTTGAATATCTCCGAAGAAGAATTGGCCCGTCGTCGTGCTAATTGGCAACCCCCCGCTCCACGTTACACCAAAGGCGTGTTGGCGAAATATGCCAAACTGGTATCTTCTAGCAGTCTTGGGGCTGTGACAGATTTGGATTTGTTCAAATGATGATAGATCGGGTAATTGATACAGAGTTTTAAGATTGCAGAAAATGTAGTTAGCCTAAACTACAATACATTTGTACTAACTTATCTCTGCAACAATTATGGCAGTTAAACCTATTCCATCTGGTTATCATACTGTTACACCGTATCTTTTTGTCGAAGGGGCAGCAACCCTAATCGAGTTTCTCAAACAGGGATTTGCAGCTAAGGAAATTCGTCGGACCCTACATCCAGAAGGTAGCATCATGAATGCTGAAGTCAAAATTGGCGACTCAGTAATAATGGTGAGCGAAGCAAGGTGTGAATTTAAGCCGATGCCAAGTTCCATTTACCTATATGTTGAGAATACGGACACAACTTATGACAATGCTCTCAAAGCAGGTGCTACCTCAATGATGCAGCCAAATGATGAATTTTGGGGCGATCGCCATGCGGCTGTGAAAGACCCAAACGGAAATTATTGGTGGATTGCGACTCATCAAGAGGATGTTTCATCCGAAGAGATCGAACAACGAATTAAAGTCTTGTTTGACAGCAAAGAAGAAGTCTAACTTGGCATCCCAACTAGGTAAGTATGACTTGAACAAGAAAGTGGACAACCTCTCCCTTTCTTGTTCAAATCACAACAGAATTAAGAGACTCCTTAGTTCAATCAAGCCTTAATCGTCAACACATTGGCTTTGGTACAGTGAGTAAAAAATGTTTTTAATTTTTAATTTTTAATTCCGCCTTACGGTGACTAGGAGGTTGCTGATGAAACCTAAAGTTGTAATTACCCACTGGGTTCATCCAGAAATTATTACAAACTTAAGTGAGTATTGTGAGGTAGTTGCAAATCCAACTAGAGAGACTTTACCGCGTGAAGAAATTCTCCAGTTGGCGCAGGACGCTGAAGCTTTGATGGTTTTTATGCCAGATCAAATCGATGAGGCGTTTCTGAAAGCTTGTCCGAAATTGAAGATTATCGCCGGAGCATTGAAAGGTTACGATAACTTTGATGTTGATGCCTGCACTCGTCAAGGTGTTTGGTTCACCATCGTGCCTAGCTTATTGGCTGTGCCAACAGCTGAGTTGACCATTGGACTGATCATCGGGTTAGCCCGTCAGATGTTGCCAGGCGATCGCTTGATTCGTCAAGGCACGTTTGCAGGTTGGCGGCCCCATCTATACGGTATGGGATTAGCAAACCGAATAGTCCTATAGTATTAGATTTTACTAATTAATCGGCGAGATTCAAGCCAGTGTAATTATCGAGAAAGAGAGAAGGGAAATGTTGAAGAAGAAAAAACTTTTCCCCACAATGCCAAGAAGTCAAGAAGTCTATTTTTTACTAACCCAAGCAAGATCGGAAATTTTCGAAAAAATTGCGTTAGATATTGCTCTAATTAAGGCTGACCAAGGAAGTCTTGTTTGCCAAGTTCGACACCGCAGTGTCTGAGAATGTTATATGCTGTTGTGACATGGAAATAAAGGTTTGGTAAAACAAAATAGAACAGATATGGCATTCCTTGAAAAGAGAGAGTATTGTCACGCATTTGTAGGGTAATTTCTCTTTGTTCTGAACCGTTAATTTGTTCAGGTTTAAACGTATTTAAATGAGAGATAGTTTTTTGAATGCGGTCAATAAGTTGAGGAAATGTAGTTTCATTGTCTTCGAATTTAGGTGGTTCTATAAGAGCTAATCGTGCGGCACCTCTATTTACTATGTCAGAGGCAATTTGCACTTGTTTTGATAATGGAAACATATCTGGGGATAGACGACTATTAATCAACACAGAAGGATCTATTTTTTTAGTTTCAGCATAAGCAGCACCTTTTTCAAGAATGTTTGTAAGGTTATTCAGTGTGCGAATAGACACGGGTATTAAAGCTTGGTACATTGAAATGGTCATTGAAATTTCTCCAGAAAAAGTTCAAACGACTTTGAGCCGCCCATCTAATATTAGAGGGTATTGACTGTGATGTTGTGTCAAAGAATATGGAACCAAATTTAGTCACAGATCCAAAGATACTGAATGTTTTGAACGAACTCATACAACTCTGGACGATCTTTCATCGCCCCTTTCTCACGCCATCCATCCATTCATTCCACTGTGGCGCATCTGTAACCAGTTGAGCAAATTTGTCATATTCACATTCTCAAACTTCAGCATCACGCCGCGACGCTCACCACTATTGCCCAAAGTATTGCCCATCCTCTCCAACAGCGATGGCGCAAGCGCCCGCCGTAGGCGATCGCCAGCCGCAAGCAGAGGCTAAAAATACTTTTAAAACCTCAAAGTGAGAAAATTTAGAACTTAGGTTTTACTTGGGTTGCCACAATGGAGTGATATAAAGGTTTTCAGCAGCAGATACGGCATTTCTAGCCTACGCCGGTACGGTTTACACCCCTTTGATTTTTGTAAAGCCATCGTAATATTTATTTATATAAAGCAATATTTGCTTACATAAGCAAACTCAAATAAAAGAGTAGGTAATAAAAGCGATGAATCAACCCATTGAATTATCTTTAGAACAAGAATTTAGCCTTAGAACTTTCTCTGATCAAGTGCAGCAGATGTCCCGTGAACAAGCTCAAGAGTTTTTGCTGATGCTGTATCAGCAGATGATGATAAGGGAAAAGACTTACCAAGAATTGCTCAAACATCAGTGGGAAGTTGGTTCAGGTTCAATCTTGGGCTAAAACAAACCTTGCTCCCATTACTTTAAGCGACGGACAAGATAACGAACACAAAATTGTCTTTTTCAAGGGCAAGGCAATAGAGATTATTTGCTTCCAAAAGAGGAAACTGTACAATAACCGACTCACAGTAACAGTTTTGATGGAACAGTGAACTACTTTGACCTACACAGCAAAGAGCCAATCGCACACCACAGACGTACACCTGCTCCCAAGTTAACCCAAAGGAGCCACTACCCCAGGTATGCGTTCCAGTAAGGCTCACCATCAGCAATGCCAACAGCCGAGCCTATTGTGGAGACTAGCTGTTGGTAGAACTGACCAGCGCTGTGCAAACCTTGCTGCAATTTCAGCTTCAGGATTTTTGGGTATTGGGTGTTAGGAATTAGGTTGCTAGGTTAAATTATGTGCTTTCTCAACTGCTTCCTTTAACTCTTCAAAGGTAATACTACCGTCTTCGTCTGAATCATAATTTACTAGTAATTCCTGGGGACTAGTGGTATTTGTTTCGGATGAGACGATTGCACTTAAGCCAGGACTTAAAAAAAGATCATTAATGGATACTTTACCGTCTTGATCGCTATCTAAGGTATTAAAAAGAGATTGAAGCTCTTGCTCGGTTGTCATAAGTTTCTATCTGAATTAGTTTTTCAACTTAATATCTCATTAATCTCTGATCAATCTCTCAAAATTAAATAAACTTGTATCTTTAGACGTAGAAACGGCTATCGCTGGGGCTTAGATCAGGTGTACGCTGTGGGTTACAGGGGTTACACCGTATTGACCGTTGAGTAACAAAAGATTTAATGTCTGCCAAACACGGCAATCAACAGATGATTTACGCCATCCACTCCACCCTTGAATTCGCAGACTGCGATGGCGCAAGCGCCCGCCGTAGGCGATCGCCAGAAAGCAAAGAAACCAACTCCAATTGCCTCCGGGTCAGCAGTATACATTCCATAGGATTGCTAACGAACAACTTTGCAGGCAAAAAGATCAATCGATTGTGCAGTCAACCACTGATCTAATGTTTGGGCAGGATCGGCAACCAGGGCAAACGCATCTAAATATTGACGAGCCTGAATCAGAGTGGAATTTAGCAAAACTCCAATCAGATAAGGCTTTCAGGAAATTAAATATTCACGTGTATGGTAATGTAGTAGTTTTTAAATCAAATAAGATTACCATATCGATGTCTATATATCTTCCCCAAACTCCTATTTAGGATACAGTTAAATATTTATCCCCCCAAAGATAGAATTAAAATTAATTTTTACTAGCAAAAATTAATCTAATTTTATTCCTTATGATAGATGACTTTTTAATTAAAAAACTATCCTGTGAACACAGTTTTCCATTATAAATTTAATTACTATTTTTATTATTTCCATAAATTTTTTCAATATCTAAAACTCTAGTGTTAAACAGCAAATAAGTCTACAATGAACTGTTAATTGCTGGATGTAGCAATTTGTACTTGATTAAATTAAATTTGAAAGTTATTAGGTTAGGTAAACCGAAAAGTTAAAGTATGTCCTGTACCTTTTCGCTTTACCTTACCCAATAAATTTGGCGGACTATTAGGTATCAAGAAATCATGTTGAAACGTCGCACAATACTAGTTGGTTTAGCTGCGTTTGGCTTAACGTTAGCTGTTAGTACACAAGTTCATGGACAATCTACTAGCGGGCCAGAAGCTTGGGAAAGTGTCTACAATGAGGCGGCTGCTGGGGCAACAACGATAATTACAGTTCCACTTTTGAACTCCTTATTATCATCTATCTTGCAAGTAGTCTTCAGATTGGCAGGTTATTGGGGTGGTTAACCCGCATTTCTCATACTCAAACAGAAAAAGAGCCTAAATACAGACGAGTGCAATGTAATTTTTGAGTAATTCCTGCGGTGGCGATCGCATTTCGCCCACTGTACGCAATTGTTTGACTATATCTCTTACTTGAAGAGCGCAGATTATCCCATAGCCAAATATTCCAAAAACCGTGAGGAGTTTTCTTTCCATGTTCAAACCTCGCCGAATTTTTAGTGCTTTAATTGCAATTATCCTAGCGTTTGCCATCAGCACGCAGATATATATACAACCCGCAGTAGCTGCTGGAGGAACGTGTAATCCAACTGTGGGAAACCTACCTATTTGCCCAAGTACCGCACCTTCCGAGTCAGCTAGTTTTGTTGACCCAACAGCAACAATCACCAATCCCACATATATTACCTTGGGCGAAAAAGTCTACGTCGCTCCATTTGCTGAGTTAGATGCTACTGATGCTCCTATTAGTATTGCAGCAGATTCTAATGCCCAAGACCAAGTGAAAATCACAGCTTCAGGAACGGGAGTGGAGATTGGCGAGCGTGTCATTCTGGCACACATGGCCACGATCAAAGGTGCAGCTAAAATCGGTACTCAAGGCTTAACCGGGCCTTTTACTGACCCAGTTACCAATACTCAGTTTAGTAATACTATTCCAGAGACATTTCTCGCCTTTAACTGTGAAATAGATGGTGCAACTATAGAAAGAAACACAGTAGTCAACTTTCTGGCGCGGGTTGGCCCTGGTGTTACCTTACCTGCTGGTAAAGTTGTTTTGCCCGGTAAAAACGTCACAACTAACCTACAAGCTAGTAGTGGCAGTTTGGGGAAAGTAGTGAACCTGACACAAGCAGACGTTGCATTAATGGAAGGCATTATTGAAGTCAATGAATCATTTGCCAAAGGTTACACAGATTTAGCTAGGGCAGACTTGACAAACGTAACAGGAATTAATTATGCTCCCGTCACCTTCTTTAATTCTGGAGGTCTACCACAGATAGGTGGAAGTCCAACTCGTGATCCGAACTATCGTAACCGCATTATCGGTAATCTTACTTTCCAAGATTCTTTAGCAACACTCAACAACAAACTAGCTAATAGAATTTCGCTACGTGCTGATGAGGGTGAACCTTTTAATGTTGGGTCAATTGCTGGGATGGCAAACGATGTTGTCTTTCACGCATTAGAAACCACTAGTTTGACTCTTGGTAATGGAGTTGGTTATGGGCCTCGCGCTCTGGTTCATGGCGGTAGGCAGGTTGTCAATGGTGTTGCTAATGGCCCTGAAACCAGCGTAGGTGATAAAGTCGGGCTAGGGCCAAACTCTGTTGTATTCCGCTCAGTTATCGGCGAAAAATCAGCAGTTGGACAAAGAAGCGCCGTCTTCAATTCTACATTGGCTCCCAAAACCCATGTCCGTTCTAGAGTAATCTATGCCGACAACGGTAGTCTGATTTCATCTGTAGAGTGGTAAGGGGAGATTGCTTTCACTCCTATACCAGCCGTGTTCTTAGCTGCTCGTTGTGTAGCGTGGATCTCTTTTATGACGGCTGGTATCTTTTTTCTTAGCTTGTGCCTAAGCAATTAACTTTTGCATAATTATGAATCTGAAAATCTTGTCGTTAGTGCAATTACAATGCCTACGATTGATGCTGCTGTTAACTTTGATATTCGGGCTGATACTAATTGTTGATGATGGTTCATCTATAGCTGCACAGAAGGTTGGGCAACCAGGATTTATAAACCCTGTAACTGCTGATATCACCTCCAGTCAGCCTCAAGTGGTACAACCTTCAGTCACCCGACTTGTGTCTACATTGTCAGATGAAGTCGAGGAATTACCAGCCCAGTTAATTCGCTGGTCAACTTACTGGCAACTTTGCTGGGAAGCATATCCTGAAGCTGAAGCATACGAACTGCAAACGGTACTGATGGAAGGCAAGTCTCCCAAATTAAAACGACAAAGCGATCGCTGCTTTCGTATACAAGCTGCATCTAATGAAAACGAAAAATCACAAGGATTACTCAACCGTGATTTGATCTTGCTAATGCATAAAATTCAGCTTGGTTATCGAGTGCGAGCCGTCTTAGATAACAACCGCGTCAGTGAATGGTCTCAAGTAATGGCAGTCGGTGCAACTACTACTTCTGAATTGAATGGCACTAAGAAAAGCTGAAACCTCCTTGCTGGCAGGGTGTGGGAGGTGTGGGAGGTGTGGGAGGATGGGGAAGAAGTCTTACCCCCCACACTCCCCACACTCCCCACACTCAAAAAGCAAGTTATATCAGGGCTTTGCGATTAACAAGCGTGCCATTCACCTCTGAATTGAATGGTACCTAAAATACCTGTGATAGCGGTTGTGGTACTAACGATCGCACCGGGAGTGAGTTTTTCTAATCGTTAAACTCATCATGAAAAACGAGAAGATTGATAAGAGTTCCTTAAATTAGTTCGTCACATATACTGGTGTCGTTAGTACATACACCATGAATGCCTAACTCAATATACAAATCTGAGACAGTAATAGTCATGCTTCCCCTTGAACCATTGTTTTGTCCTTGTTGTACTCCAGCCATATTACATTTGCTGACTCAATCCGACCTGACTCAGCGCCTACTCCAATTAAAAACGCGGTCAGTTTCTGCGCCTATCAGAAAGAATCAAAAACAGTAGCAGCGATCTCTCTATCCGTAGTAGGGCAACGTGATGCGTAAAGCCGCCTGCCTTTAGGCGGCGGATATAAGCGAATAGGACAAATTTATTTGTCCGTCAAGCTTCTGATAAATTCTCTAAAAACATCGTTTAAGCTACGTTCTTTCTTGTGGCAATATTTCACAAGAACCTCGTACTCTTCATCAGAACATCGCACAGTTAACTTTTTCATGCCGTCATAGTGCCGTCGTTGTGGTACAATATTAGCATGAAGACACTAAAATTCAAGTTATATCAGCACAAGCGCAATAAATACCTCAAAGCTAGTATCAATGCTGCTGGAGTTATTTATAATCACGCAATTGCTCTCCACAAAAGATATTATCGAATGTGGGGTAAACACTTGAATTGTGCAAAACTTCAGTCTCATATTGCGAAGCTTCGGAAACGTAAAGATTTCTGGCAGTCAGTGGGTTCTCAAGCAGTGCAAGATATATGCCAACGCATTGAGAAAGCCTACCAGTTGTTTTTTAAACACAATAAAAATGGCTGTTGTCCGCCAGGGTTTAAGAAGGTCAAAAAATACAAATCGTTCACCCTGAAGCAAGCCGGATATAAGTTTCTGGGTGGCAACAGAGTTAAAATTGGAAATCGTGTTTATCAGTTTTGGAAGTCTAGAGAGATAGAAGGAAAAGTTAAGACTTTGACCATTAAACGCACACCGCTAGGTGAGTTGTTTTTGGTTGTTGTTGTCGATAGCGCTGATGAGTCAGAAATCAAATTCACGACTGGTAAGATAGCGGGATTTGATTTTGGCTTAAAGACATTCCTAACCTGCTCAGACGGATCTAAAATCGAATCACCCCAATTCTTCAAGCAATCACTCAATGCCATCAAGAGAGCGAGTCGGCATCACTCTAAAAAATTATTTGGCTCTTCTAACCGGGAACTAGCAAGGAAGAACTTGGTACGCGCCCATGAAGACATAGCCAACCGCAGAACTGATTGGTTTTGGAAATTAGCGCATGACCTAACTAATAGATTTGACATGCTGTGTTTTGAGACGCTTAACCTCAAGGGTATGAAGCGTTTGTGGGGAAGAAAAATTAGCGATTTAGCACTTCGAGACTTTCTGAATATCCTGGAATGGATAGCAAAAAAGAAAGGGAAACTTGTGGTCTATATCGACCGGTGGTATCCTTCTAGCAAAACTTGTTCTTGTTGCGGACACATTTTAGAAACTCTAGATTTATCGGTTAGAGAGTGGCGTTGTCCCCCCTGTCAATCAGTGAATGGGAGAGATGAAAACGCCGCACGTAATATTCAGATGGTTGGGGCATCGACCATTGGGTTAGGCAATGTAAGTCGGTCTGAGACTGCGGTTGCTGTTTGAGCCTAGAATCCCCCGAATTTAGCGGAGCGCATTCGGGGGAGTATGTCAATCCAGGGTCGCTTGAATATTTAGCTGAAACCGCAATTCATCTCACACTCCCCTCCGGGTGAGATGTGATATGAATTGCGGGTGAAATACAACAACAGTCCTCTGACCAATTTCCCCCATAGGGAGAACAGGACATGGAAGAAACGAACTCTCATTAATCTTCTGGTTGTTGCTGATCTTCTTATCTTCTTCTGGGTCTTCTATCTAATAAATTAACCGCAGCACCAGCAGCAGCACCATTGACACCATTTTTCCAGGTAGTTCTACAACCACCAGAAATTGCACCTGCCAATACACCAGCACCAGCACCTACAGCGATATCTTGAACAGGTAAACGTCCGTTTCTTCTTCTGGCTCTGTTGCTTCTTGCACCATTGGCAGCATTAACAGCAGCACCAGCAGCAGCACCTTTAAAAGCATTGTCTAATACGGAACCACAATTTGTTACAACTCCACTTAATACACCTGCCCCGGCTCCAATGGCTGCATTATTAATAACTCGGTCATCAGCAGAAGCAGGTTGAATCGGGATTAAGCTAGTACCAGCTAAAGTAGCAGCCATCAAGCCAGGTAGGAATGCGCGTTTTAGCAGATATTGCATGGTAGTACCCTCTAAAAATCTTACGATTGGTGAACAATCAAATTTCAGTGCGATCGCTAATCCTCATATCTCTAATTTTTAGACAACAGCAATGTTATCTAAAATAAGGATATTTGGATAATTACACACACTAAAACGTAATTTTAGCCCAAAGCCTGTTGTATTTACTGAGTGGACAATAATTAAACTGACACATTAACTAAAAAACAGTAAACCAAAAAGTTTTTCCTCAAAGAGCGATCGCTTCGTTAGGTGGAGCGTAGTCTTCTGAAATCCTCTTGCCTATTGCCTATTGCCTACCTACGCAAATGATTTCAGTAATCAAACCGGATTCCTATATCTACCGGAGTGTTATTTTTAAGATTTTTGAGAATTTGCAAGGATTTTTCATTTAAAATCCCAAATTGGTATGATTTATTTTTCGGAAATACCTGAGTATAATCCTGATCAGTGTCGCGCTTTCTGATACCAATTGCAAAAGAATCCACAAGCAAGAATTCAGAAGTCACAACTTTAAAAAGCTAATTCTTAGAGAGGTTAGTCATGGAAACTCCTGATTCAGACGCACTGGTATTTTTTGGGGCAACAGGTGACTTGGCCTACAAGAAAATCTTCCCTAGCCTTCAGGCAATGGTACGGCGGGGCAATCTTAATGTCCCAGTAATTGGAGTTGCCGGACGACCTTGGACAACGGATCAACTTAGGGAAAGGGCACGTGATAGCCTAGAACATAATGGTGGTATAGATCAAGCCGCATTTGAGAAACTTTCTGGTCAACTCCAGTATGTTGCTGGTGACTACAACAAACCAGAAACTTACGAAAAATTACGTCAAGCCCTTGGTGATGCCACTCATCCCCTCTACTATTTGGCAATTCCACCGAGCTTGTTTGCACAAGTAGTATCAGGATTGGGTGAATCAGGCTGTGCTAAAAATGCGCGGGTGGTAATTGAAAAACCATTTGGACGGGATTTGAAATCGGCACGTGAGTTAAATCAAATTCTGGCATCGGTTTTTCCCGAATCATCCATCTATCGCATCGATCATTACCTGGGCAAAGAACCACTGCTGAATTTACTCTATTTTCGGTTTGGCAACTCTTTTCTGGAACCTATCTGGAATCGCAACTATGTTGAAAGCATCCAGATTGTGATGGCAGAGGACTTTGGCATTCAAGGAAGGGGACGCTTCTATGAAGAGACTGGTGCAATTCGGGATGTGGTGGAAAACCACATGCTGCAAGTATTGGCTTCAGTGTGCATGGATGCGCCCGCCACTACTGCTGGCGATTCCATTCGGGATGAAAAAGAACGTATTCTCAAAGCTATACCTTCACTGCAACCCGATGATATTATTCGCGGTCAATTTTCTGATTACCGCAAGGAAGAAGGTGTTTCTCCTGACTCTCAAGTAGAAACATTTGTTGCCGTGCGGTTATTTATTAATACATGGCGGTGGTCAGGAGTTCCCATCTACATCCGGGCTGGGAAGAAATTACCTGTTAAAACTACTGAGGTGATGGTCAAGCTCAAGTGTCCACCTTTAAATGTGTTCCAGGAGGAAAGAAAAGAAAACGCTAATTATGTTCGTTTTTTACTAGATCCAGAGGTAATTGTGGGATTGGGCGCTCGCACTAAAATCCCTGGAGAAGATATGAGCGGCTCTGCGGTTGAACTCCTGGCTTTTTACGGAGGTGGCGACGAGATGGAACCCTATGAACGTCTATTGGGTGATGCCATGCGGGGCGATCCTACCTTGTTTGTACGAGAAGATACGGTAGAAGAGGAATGGCGGATTGTTCAGCCAATTCTCGATAACGTCACACCCATTTACGAGTATGAGCCAAATACATGGGGCCCACCTGAGTCAGATAAACTGCTCTCGCCAATGGATGATTGGTACAATCCCTTATCTAGAGAGTAGGATATATTGCTCATAGACTTGGCAAAATATTGGGGCTTCACCAATTAATGGCAATGGTAAGCAAGTTTGTAGTAAGAACTTTAGTCCTTACTACAAATCTCAAAATTAGCGGGAGCAAAGTACTAGGTAATTACAGTTGGCTGTTCCCGTCCTGTGAGTTCGCGGATCTGGGCGACCTCTTGGACAATAGTGATTAAAGAAGCAAGTGCTTGCTGTGGATCAAGGTCATGTTTGGCGGGATCTGGCTCGTAGCTTTCTAGATAAACTCTTAGAGTTGCACCTTGAGTCCCCGTACCAGAAAGTCGCACTACAATGCGGGAGCCATCGGTAAAGCCAATGCGAACACCTTGTTGCTCGCTAATGCTACCATCAACAGGGTCGGTATAACTAAAGTCATCACTGTATTCAACTTGATAGTTACCGAATTGCTTGCCTTTAAGATTTGGCAATAAAGAACGCAGTCTTTCTATTAAAGTATTGCCTTGCTCTGTCTGTATCTCTTCATAGTCATGGCGGGAGTAATAATTGCGTCCATAAGTCTGCCAGTGTTCTCGTACAATCTGCTCAACAGATTGTTGCCGGACTGCTAGGATATTCAGCCAAAACAGCACAGCCCATAGCCCATCTTTTTCGCGGATATGGTTAGAACCGGTACCAAAACTTTCTTCACCGCAGAGAGTTGCTTTACCCGCGTCTAAGAGATTGCCGAAAAACTTCCAGCCAGTGGGTGTTTCGTAAGATTTAATCCCAATCTGAGCCGCAACTCGATCTACTGCTTGGCTAGTAGGCATCGATCGCGCTACCCCGGCTAAACCTTCACTATAACCAGGGACTAGCTTGGCGTTTGCGGCTAACACTGCAAGACTATCGCTAGGGGTGACAAAGAACTTACGCCCTAAGATCATATTGCGATCGCCATCTCCATCAAAAGCTGCCCCAAAGTCTGGCGCATTCTCGCCGTACAAAATATCTACCAAATCATGAGCATAAACAAGATTCGGGTCAGGGTGTCCGCCCCCAAAGTCTTCCAGGGGTGTACCATTTTGCACAGTTCCCACTGGTGCGCCCAAACGTTGCTCAAAAATGGCATGGGCATAAGGGCCAGCTACAGCATGTAAGGCATCAATGCTGAACCGAAAATTTCCTCTTGTTAATAGTTGCTGAATCCGTTCAAAATCAAACAGGGACTCCATTAACTCTTGATAATCGTGTACGGAGTCAATTACCTCAACTACCGTCTCTCCCAAATGTGACTCACCTAAAGTTTCTAAATCTACATCTGCTGCTTCCAGAATTTGGTAGCTATCAATGACTTTACTGCGATCGTAAATCGCCTCTGTCACCTTTTCCGGTGCTGGGCCACCATTGCTAATGTTATATTTCACCCCAAAGTCACCATTTGGCCCGCCCGGATTATGGCTAGCAGACAAGATGATGCCACCAATAGCCTGATACTTGCGAATAATCGCGGAAGTCGCAGGAGTAGACAAAATTCCCCATTTACCAACTTTAATCCGCCCAATGCCATTGGCCGCAGCCATTTTCAAAATGATTTGAATAGCTTGCCGATTGTAATAACGACCATCACCACCCAAGACTAAAGTTTGAGAGTGCAAGTCCCCCACAGAATCGAAGATGGATTGGATAAAATTTTCCAGGTAGTGGGGCTGCTGAAAAACCTTAACTGATTTCCGCAGCCCAGAAGTACCGGGCTTTTGGTCGCTTAAGGGAGTAGTAGAGACTTTACGTATGTTCATAGATACTGTTTATTTAACAAGGCATTTTCTTTTTACAGCTTTACATAAGTTTGTTACAAAAAATTGCCACGTATCATGTACCAAATGGCAGGCGTAAATCCCTAATATCACTTTTTAGGGGTGGGGTTACAATACTTGTCAGGTTTTGGGGGAAAAGGACTCATGTTAAAGGGAAAAAAACTTTATATATCAAGCCTTCCACTCCTTTTCCCTTTAACCTACAAGTATTATAATCACAGCATAATCAAACCCAGTCGCACACCCACAGCAACAGCCTCAGTACGGCTGGAGACACTGAGCTTTTGAAAAATAGATGAGAGATGAAATTTGACGGTATGCTCAGAAATCTGCAAACGTTTAGCGATCGCTTTATTCCCCAACCCAGAACCAAGCATACCTAAAACTTCTATCTCGCGTGGTGTCAATGTTTGTACAGGATTCGCCACCACTTTTTCTCGAATAGACAGTAATTCTATAGCATCAGGGTGCAGCACCACCAAACCAAAAGCGATCGCCTCCACAGCCGCGACAATTTCTAACTCTGTGCTAGTACTGGGCAATATCCCCCGGATACCAGAACGTAACGCCGTCTCTAAGTCGATGCTATCGAGTTCCTCAATAATGGCGATCGTTCCTAATGGGTATTGCTGTTCTTGAATAAGCAGCAATTTTTCCCATACCGATTGTTGAAGGTTACTACTCAAATCTACCAGCACCACATCTGGTTGTAATTGCCCAACTTCCCTTGCCCATTCATCCAAATCGGATGCACTCCCCACAACCGTCAGCCGAGGATTGGTAGTCACCACAGCTAATAACCCTGCCCGCACAACAGGAGAAGTGGCAACTACCATTACCCGAATCACGTCGCCTCCACAGCAGTTTTTCCAGACTGCACTGCAACATAAATCACTAATTGTTGCCCACCGCGTAGGAGTTGTAGCGGCACAGATCCTTTACTGTCATGGAGATATTTAGTTAAATCATTCACGCTAGTGAATAATCGCCCCGAAACTCCAATTAAAATATCGCCGATTTGTACACCAGCAGTTTCAGCAATGCTACCAGGTAAAATTGACAACACCAATAAACCCAAGCTACGCCTACCTAAAAGCACAGGTTGCAGCGTGACTCCTAGTTGCGGACGACTATTTCCCTGTAAAAAACGCTCAACGGTGTTGCTGGGAACTGCTACAGCTAAACCATTAACAATCATGGTGTTAATTCCCACGACTCGGCCTTGATAGTCGGCAAGTGGCCCCCCAGAGTTTCCAGGATATAGTTGCAAATCAGCCATAACAGCCCGCGAATTATTTGTATAAATAATTCCAGTTGTCACAGCACCACTTTCAGCAAAGGGATTACCCACCGCCAAGACTAATTCACCTACTCGTAGTGCCTCAGAATTGCCAATGCTTGCAGCAGTTAAATCAGTGGCGACAATTTTCAGGGCTGCTAAATCCTGCTGTGGATCAAACTGTGTACGCACCGCATCAAATACTCTGCCATCTGCCAATTCCACAGTTGCACGGTTGCTGGTTGCAACATGGGCATTAGTGATAATTAGCCCGTCAGATTGCCAAATGACACCGGAACCGATTCCTAGAGAGCCACTTTTCACTTTGACAGTGCGATCGCGTAGTTTAGCAGCTACCTCTGTCAATTCAGCAGCAATATTAGTTAATGTTGTGTTTGCCATGTTATACAATTTTTCCCCATGTCAAAGTAGAATCTGTTGGCTGACAATAGTTTTTAGTCGGGTTGGGATAATTGAGAATGCTGCAAAATATCAGTCAACCCAACTTTGGAAAGCAAATTTTGACAGTTCCGAGTTCAGAGGCTCAACGTTTGAGCAAAAAGGTCGAAATTCCGAGTTTAGAAGCTCAACGTCCGAGTAAAAAGGTCGAAGTTTCGAGTTCAGAAGCTCAACGTTCGAGCAAAAAGGTCGAAGTTCCGAGTTCAGAGGCTCAACGTCCGAGTAAAAAGGTCGAAGTTCCGAGTTCAGAGGTTCAACGTCCGAGCAAAAAGGTCGAAGTTTCGAGTTCAGAAGGTCAACGTTCGAGTAAAAAGGTCGAAGTTCCAAATTACGAATTACGAATTACGAATTACGAATTACACAGGTCGTTCGCCAACTGCGATCGCTAACTCAATTAACACTCCACCCCGGACAACTTGCAGGTTGACGGTTTTACCAATGCGATCGCTACTATTGAGCAGCGCTAGTACATCACCTGTATCGCCCACAGTTACGCCATCGAATGTTACCAAAACATCGCCAAGCAACACACCTGCATTATCAGCAGGCCCAGAAGACTCAACATTAACGACAATTACCCCAGTTGCAGAAGTTAAATTGAGAGAAGTTTTTAGGTTATTTGGTAAACGTACAGGTTGCATTCCTACACCCAAGTAGCCTTTTGAAATGCGTCCTTTTGCTACCAATTGGTCAACCACGCGATCGACTGTAGCACTGGGAATAGTCAGAGCAGTACCACGCCGCCCCGATGTATTCATACCTACCACAAAACCAGCAGCATCTACGAGCGGCCCACCTGCAAAACCAGAGTAAAGGGTGATGTCTGGGCGGATAAATTGGTCAATATTTCCGCCATTCATACTGCGCCATGCACCGCTAACTACACTCACTGCACCCATCGCCGCCCTTAAATCACCTTCACTACCTCTTGCCAGTCCTAACACTAGATGACCAACTTTGAGCGTTTTGGCATCACCAACTTTTGCCACAGGTATTTCTAGATTTTCTAGCTTAAAAACAGCTATATCGGTGCTAGAGTCATGACCAACAAGTGTTACGGGTACAGTGCTACCATTTGATAGGGTAATGGTGATGTCGTCATAGCGCTGGAGAGACTCATCAGAGGTAACAATGATTCCATTACGCCAGTGAATACCACTTGGGGAAACACGAGTACCCCCATTCACAGCAACCACAGCAATTCCAGCTTGTTCTACGGTGTCAGCTAAACTGTTGGACAAAGCCATTAATGAAGACATAAGATTTTTCCAAAAACATTCTTAGATGTTCATATCGTGTCCTTTTCTCAACACAGATGACATCGGAAAAATGGGGAGAACTCATCCTAGAAAAATGGCTAGGATCGGTAAACTAAAAAGTTTTTTCCCAAAGAGCGATGCCTGCGGCGGGTTACTTCCCGGACGCTACGCGAACGTGGAAGCAAGCTACGTGCAGCGTCTCGTAGAGAAGTGCGGGCTACACACCTACGCCAATCCTAGTTACGTAGGTTAAAGCGCTATAGACCAATACGCTTGGGTTAAGCGCTATTTGTACAAAATCGTGGGTTTTGAGACGCGATAAATCGCCGTCTCTACAAGTACTGTATTGCGCTATAGGCTGCTTATTATCTAATAATGCTTGGGGAATAAAAAAATATTCAATTATTGATTGGAGTTCCCTTAGAGGATGTTTGAAAAGTGGTTGGCTGTGATTTTAGGTACTTATTTATTAGCAGAAATCCACGCAGCTTGAAAAAATTCATACTCACAAAACATCGCATAACGGTAGGTTGAATTCACTACAGCATTGTTAGTAGCATAATTCTCAACTAAAGTTTCTAATTGTTTTATTAGTGATTGAAAGTCTGTGCTGCTGTAAGTACGAATCCAGTCTGCATATTGATGATTAGGAATACCATGAAGAGCCAACTGTTTTCCCAAGAAACCATACAAACGCATACAAGGAGACATCGCCGCAGCAGTCAAACCCACATCTCCACCCCAAGCAGTTGCTAACAAAAAATCAGTATAGCGGCGGGTGGCATAGCCAGCTTCCACAGAATGTAAATTCACTCCCCACTGGGAAGCATAGCTACTATGCAACCGTAGTTCTTCTAAAACTGAACTCGCTAAGTTATGAAATGTGGTAAAACCTAACCAGTCTGGTGCTTTAGCTGCGGCGATACTGTACGTCCGCGCAAAAGCTTCTAAGAAAAAAACATCTTGCCCCACGTAGTAGGCAAATTTTACCTGCTCAAGAATACCATTGCCAATACCTTGAACGAAAGGATGCTTTAGGCAAGCTTGGGCTAAGTCTTGATTTGCTGCCCATAATTCGTTAGATAAAGCCATTTGTTAAAAGTCATTTGTCAACTGTTATTTAATGGTATAGGAGTCCGGTTTGATTTCTGTTCGCGCAGCGTGGCGTAGCTATATTTACTCGGCGGTGGCTCTGTCCTGTTTTGATCTTCTGAAAGTTGTTCCCTACCTAAAGGCTTATAGCACTTGGCATACCTTCGCTACTTGCGCGATCGCATTTGGGGTATCGCCGGAAAAGGTAGCCTACTGGATCGGCGATAACGTCCAAACAGTTTTGAGGTACTACTGTCACCCAGATGTCACCAAGGCTGAATGTCCAGACTTTTAAACGCTACTCACCTGCTACTCAAAAATGGGCTAAAAATCGTTGTAATCTAGTTGGGTGGCAATTCTAAACTCATTTCACCTAATAACCCCTTACGAAAATCTGTTAAAAGTTGCCTTGCAGCACGCTCTACATCACCTTTGTAACGATGCTCTGCTAAAGCATGTAGATAAGTATCCCCGGTGTCTGAGGTCGAATCGAGTTGATAGCGGGACTGTAATGGTTTCCTCGGTAACAAATCTGTAGTTACAGCTTCCAAGTAGTTGAATAAATCCACTAAGGCTGCTGCTACTAGCTGATTATCGTAAGATGCTTCGCCGATATCATCACAAATGGCTAATTTCAATGCTGCGTCTTGGTCTTCCAACCTTAGAGGGATGACACCAGGAGCATCTAACAATTCCAAATGTTCAGAAATTCGCACCCAGCGCAATTGGCGAGTTACCCCAGGACGGGCTGCACTTTCCACTACTCGCCGTCCTAAAAGGCGGTTAATTAAAGCTGATTTACCAACATTGGGAAAACCAATTACCACAGCCCGGACTGGACGAGGTAACATTCCGCGATCGCTTCTTCTTTGATTGAGTTCTACTCCGGCTGCTTGCGCTGCCCGCGCCACTTCTGCTATACCTTTACCATGTTGAGCGTTGGTAAAATAAGGGACTTCCCCTTGACGTTTAAACCAATCTATCCACAGCGATCGCATTTGCGGCGTAATCATATCTACTCGGTTAAGTATCAATACCCGTGTCTTACCCTCTACCCACTCACCTATTTGGGGATGATGAGTCGCTAAGGGAATTCGGGCATCTCGTACCTCAAATACCACATCTACGCGCTTAAGCTGTTCTTTGAGCTTCTTTTCAGCTTTCGCAATGTGACCTGGATACCATTGAATTACGTTTAATCTATAGTTTTGAGTTATAGCCATTTTTTTATTTGTCCTTTGTCCTTTGTTATTTGTCATTTGTCCTTTGTCATTTGTCTAAAACCAATGACTAATGACTAATGACTCTTTGTAGTAGCAGCTTGATGTAAAATCAGACGATTGCCATCAGGGTCATAGGCATAAATTTCTCTGCCGTGGGAAGCAGTGGAAATATTTCCGGGTGGAGGATAGCCTAAAGCTGTTAAGTGAGCGATCGCATCTTCTAAGTTACTCACTTCTAAACACAAACTTATCTTATTTTTGGCGTAGACACCAAGTGCGCTGTCGTTAGACATCGCTTCAAATTCCGATTCATTTGTCTTCTTGGGTTTAAAAATACCTAATCGCATACCAACCAAATTAAACTCAGCATAGACATTCGGAATCAAAATAACTGCTTTTTGCTCCAGAAATTTAGTATAAAAATCTACTAATTTATCAAAATTAACCGATCCTATGGTGACAAATGCGTTAGTGTACTCAAAAACCATATTTGCCTATTGCCTTATCCCAACATCTTATTTTGGCTAAGGTATGGTGACTAAAGTGAGAACTTTTAGTAAATATTGTGTCAATGTAAAGGCATCTACACCCAATTCAGTCCGCTCTTGGGCTGCTAAAATCCCAGCTTGTGAATGCCACCAAGCGGCAGTTGCCACAATATCTTCTACAGAAATCTGTTTAGTTGCGGCTTGTGCCAACAATCCACCTAGTAGCCCAGTTAATACGTCGCCACTACCTCCACGTGCCAGAGCGGGTGTGCTTTCAGTAATCATCCAAATGCCACCTTGAGGGTTTGCGATCGCAGTTCTCGCCCCTTTCAACAATACCACCGCCCCACTTTGCGCTGCTGCTTCTTGTACTGCTTTCACTGTGTCATGTTTAGCATCAGCGACATCAGGAAACAATCGCTGGAATTCGCCAGTATGGGGTGTGAGTACGGTTATAGCAAGACGTTTTTTTAAAGTGGCGATCGCTCCCATTTGTGCCAAAATATTTAAACCATCGGCATCGAGAATCAAAGGGCGTTCGCTTTCTATCACCTCTTGCACAATGGGAGCAGCATCTCGTGTTAAACCTGGGCCACAAGCGATCGCATTAAAGGAAGTCAGATCAGTTTTTTCGGGTAATTGCAATTGAGCGATCGCTCCACTTTCCGTCTCTGGACAACCGACGATTAGCCCTTCTGGCAAGTGCGACACCAAAAGAGATTTTAGCGATTCGGGCACAGCAATAGAAAGCATCCCCACACCACTAGCCCTAGCACCCAAACCAGTTAAAATTGCTCCACCAGCATAGCGCCGCGAACCGCAAATCAGGAGTAAATGTCCTTCTTTATATTTGTGGGTAACTGATGGGCGAGGTAAGGGTAAAGTAGCGAGTGCCATTGCTGGTGTAATACGTTTAATGCTGGGTGCATCTTTGAGAACAGCTTCTACATCAGCTAAAGGAATATCAAAATCGATTAACTCAGCTTTGCCAACATATTCCAGCGCCCGATCTTGGAAGAAAGCTAGTTTCCATAAACCCAAGCAAAAAGTGTGAGTGGCGCGAATGGCAGTTCCTAATACAACGCCAGTATCGGTGTGTAAACCTGAAGGTAAATCGATACTATAAATCGGCACAGACAATTCATTTAGCTGATTAATTGCAGAGGCAATAGGATCAGTCAGGTTTTTTTCTAAACCAAACCCAAACAAGCCATCAATCAACAAATCAGAATCTGGCAGTTGCTCAATTGCTTGATAAATTGGGATGCCCAAACTCTGAGCATACTGCAAGTGCTGCGAAGTTAATTCCTTAAACTTAGAAAAAGGAGAATAAATCCAAACCTCATAGCCACGAAAGTGTAATTCACGGGCTACTACTAAAGCATCCCCACCATTATGACCAGGGCCAACAAGAATTCCAACACGAGATCCCACCGCCTGGGACAACCCCTTTTTTAAGAGGGTGTTTGAAGCAACATAACCTCCCTTTTTAAGGGGAATTGGGGGGATCTCTTGAATCCGACGGGCAACTAATCCCGCCACCTTTTCCATTAAAGCTACTACAGGCATACCTGCTGCAAAGATCCGATCTTCAATATCGCGCATCTGTCCAGCAGTCACTATTACTTGTGAAATTTTTTCTTGCCTTTGCATCAGCCCTAAGTCCTATTAGCGATCGCGGGGTATTTAGCCCATGCTAAATTATGAGTTTTAGGTTAATTGAAACTTTAGCAGAAACAGCATTAACTAACGCCAAAATCTTCTCTATTTCTCCTCACTCTGCGTTCTCTGCGCCTCTGTGGTTAATTCATTTCTTGGACAATCCCTAACCGTGACTAATCCATGTATCCCTAGCGCTGTGATTACTCCTCCCAGTAATCCCCAAGTCCCATCAGCAAATACATTGATGCGATGAATGTAGGTGCGATGGTAGGCATACTCTAACTGCCTATCATTAACTTTTCCGACTTCTACTAGGTTAGTCACATAGTTTTCAGCTTTGATTAGTCCTGCATAATCCAGGTTAAACCAATAAAGCGATACTCCCACCACCGCCAACCCAGGAAAAACCAAAGTAATTAAAAGAATTGCTTTGCGCGTATTCATCCATACCTCCCTCCTGATATACCTGTTCAATGCTGACATAGCAAGAATCTTTGTGTTACAACTTGGCAGATCAATTTGATACATGGAGTGGGTGAATCAAATTTTGGGAATAATCCTCATAGTGTTTGAAAGCATCGTTTTAGTTAGGCTCACGCTATGAGAGCGCGATTTCTAGTTAAAAATCTAATTTTTGGCTGTTTATCTCTTGTATTTTCCTGCATTTTGTGGATTTGTTTGTCATTAATTCCAGTACACGCAACTTCCACACAGTCTATTGATACTCTGCGACAACAGCAGCAACAAATGAAGCAGCAGCGTCAGAGTGTGGTTAACGATCGCAATCGCTTAACAAATCTCCAACAAGAGGCCCAAAAACACCTCACTGGTTTAAAGCAAAATCTGCAAACTACAGATAGCTACATTCAAGAGAGCGAATCTCGATTACAACTTGCCACCCAACGCCTCCAGCAGTTGGAAACTGATTTAGCTGTAGCACAACGTTCCTACGAGGAGCGGCAAATAGCAACAGTAGCACGATTGCGTTATCTCCAGCGATCGCCTGCATCTGTTGGCTGGGCAGTTTTGCTCCAAAGTGAAAATATCAGTGATTTTATCAGTCGTCGTCATCAGTTGAAGTTAGTGTATCAGGCAGACGAACAAATTTTGGTGAAACTCAACGCCCAAGCAAACCTGATAAATCAACAAAAAACGGGCATAGAACAACAAAAAAACGAAATTGCCTTGATTCGTGAGCAATTACTGGCACAAAAAGCCGGTTATCAAACTCAGGCGGAGTCACAATCAGAATTGATTCAACGCCTCAATAGCGATCGCCTAGCCTTGGAAGCAGCGCAAAACCAGCTAGAGAGGGAATCCAAAAATCTGGAAGTCTTGATTCAACAAAAGGTAGCAGAAGCCAGAGCAACAGAACAGGCGCAAACAAAAACCAACAGCCGGACTGCGATCGTTCGAGGAACCGGTGTAATGGCATATCCTAGCGACGCTTCTACTAGTAGTCCCTTCGGCTGGCGGGTACACCCCATCCTTGGCTATCGTCGCTTTCATGCCGGGTTAGATTTTGCCGCTAGCTATGGTAGTAAAATTCGGGCAGCCGATTCAGGCAGAGTGATTTTTGCTGGGTGGTATGGTGGTTATGGCAGAGCGGTAATTATTGACCACGGCAATGGCATTACTACACTCTATGGACATACCAGCGAGTTGTATGTTTCTGAAGGACAAGCCGTTGAACGCGGACAAGCGATCGGTGCTGTGGGTTCCACAGGTTTCTCAACTGGGCCCCACCTCCACTTTGAAGTCCGTCGGAATGGTACACCAGTAGACCCAGCTAATTATCTGTAAACTTAGGGACTTCCAAATAAAGAAATACTCAAAAAACTCTCTCCTCTGTGTTCTCTGTGTTCTCTGTGCGGCAGTCGCTCATGGGGGAAACCCCCAGACGCTCGCGGACTCGCTAACGCTACGCTATGGCGCTAGCCTCTCCCTTTGGGAGAAGACCGCGCTGCCTTGTCTCTGTGGTAGCCTGCGGCAAGCCGTTCGCGTAGCGTCTCGTAGAGAAGCGTCTACGTTTATTTGGATAATTTATTTCTTGGAAGTCCCTTAATAAACCAAGTTTTTCTAGGCTGAGAACTTTATCATAGACGTGCTATAATGGGGGAGATTAAGGGCGCGTAGCTCAGTGGATAGAGCAACAGATTCCGGTTCTGTGGGTCGGGGGTTCAAATCCCTCCGCGCTCGTTTTTTATTTTTCGATTGGCAATTAATTATTGTCTCGGCTATATCTACTCAAGCAGATATGCTGATTTTGCCACAGCTACACTTTCTTTGGTTAAGACTGGACGTGTTGATAAAAAATCCGTTTAACGTTTTCTGCACAGATGATATAAAGTCCAACAATTGCTGCCAGCACCAAAAGGAATTCAATGGGTAAAGGTTGGAACCCTAGTAAACCTGCAACTGGAGTATAAGGAATCAGGAGGGTGACAATGGCGATCGCGATCGTTGCCGTCAATAAGTACTTTCCTGGCTTGCTCGTGAGGATAGATTGCCGTGTCCGAATTACCAGCACAATCATAGATGCAGAAATCACTGATTCCATAAACCAACCAGTTCTAAATTGCGCTGAGTTGGCGTGCAGCAGCAATAGGAGTGCTGCAAAGGTGAGGTAATCAAAGACTGAACTGAGTAACCCAAACACCACCATAAAGTTACGGATAAATGTGATGTTCATCCGCCGGGGTTTGTTGACCATTTCCCGGTCTACGCGATCGGTTGCGATCGTCATTTCTGGGAAATCGGTCAACAGGTTTGTGAGCAAAATTTGGCTGGGTAGCAAGGGTAAGAAGGGTAGAACCAGAGAAATACCTGCCATGCTAAACATATTGCCGAAATTAGCACTTGTTGCCATAAACACGTATTTGAGCGTATTGGCAAACGTTACCCGTCCTTCTTTCACGCCTTCGACCAAAACATTTAGGTCTTTTTGCATCAACACGATGTCTGCGGCTTCTTTGGCTACGTCAACCGCACTCTCAACGGAAATACCGACATCGGCAGCATGAAGCGCTGAGGCATCGTTAATGCCATCGCCAAGATAACCGACTACATTTCCGGTTTTTTTCAGCGCAATTATGATCCGCTCCTTTTGATTTGGCTCAACCTCAGCAAAGACATTTATTTTGCCAACACGATGCATTAGGGCTTCATCAGAAAGCTCTTGCAATTCGCCACCAGTTAAAACCTTTGGTTTTGGTAATCCCACTTGTTCAATGATACTGATGGCAACCGCTCGACTATCGCCCGTGATCATTTTTGTGGTAACTCCAAGTAGTCCCAAATCTTTGAGCGTATCAGCAATATCTGCTTTTGGTGGATCGAAAAGAGCAAGATAACCCAAAAACGTCATGTTTGTTTCATCGTCTTTGGTGAAGGAATTGCGATCGCAGTTGCGGTAAGCCACCCCTAAGACCCGAAACCCTTCACTACCAAGTTCCTCTGCCCGTTGCTGAATCTTGTCCTGCTGCATAGCAATATCAATTGTCTTTCCGTCACCAGTTTCGACGGTTGAGCAAACATCAAGAATTGCCTTTAGCGCACCTTTGCTGACAATCAGATTCCTATTATCTTTCTTCAACAGAATGCTGAGGCGTTTACGGTTGAAATCATAAGGTACTTCATCTAGTTTCTGATAAGCAGAAATGTCAAATTGCTTGTGCTGACGAATTGCGGCATCGATGGGATTTACATAACCTGATTCAGACGCAGCATTCAAATAGGCGTAAAGCAAAACGCGAGTCGCCTGCGGCGAGGCTCCGCCAACGCTCTCTTTCCCCTCCACATCAACCGCAGCGTGAATTTTCACTTCCCCTTCCGTCAGCGTGCCCGTTTTATCTGTACAAAACACGTTCATGCTGCCAAAATTTTCAATTGCGGACAGTCGTTTCACAATCACCTGCTTTTTCGCCATTTGTTTAGCACCGCGAGCCAAGTTAACGCTAACGATCGCAGGCAACAATTGAGGAGTCAGACCGACTGCAAGCGCTAGGGAGAATAGAAAAGATTGTAGAACAGGGCGTTGCAAGTAGACGTTGGCGACAAAAATTAGAACAACCAAAATCAACGTCACTTCCATGAGAAAATAGCCAAACTTGCCCAGTCCCCTTTCAAATTCGGTTTCCGGGGGTCTGAGTTTCAGGCGTTCTGATACCTTGCCAAATTCAGTCTGCTTTCCTGTCTGCACCACAACCGCTTTCGCTGTACCACTGATTGCGTTAGTCCCCATATAAAGGGTGTTTGTTCGCTGGCTGAGTCCGACTTCGTTCGGCAATACGCCACTTAGTTTGTCAGCAGGATAGGTTTCTCCCGTGAGTGCTGCTTCATTCACTGACAGATCCTTCGACTCTAAAATCAGACAGTCACCAGGGATACTATCACCAGCAGCAAGCAACACAATGTCACCTGGAACCACCTCCTCATTAGAGATTTCTTGAGATTGACCATCTCTCAAAACTGTGGCTTTTACTTGCACTAAAGCCAGTAGCTTCGTTACGGCATCTCTAGCTCCTCGCTCTTGCCAAAATCCTAATAGCCCACTAATTAGTACGATCGTCAGAATAATAATAGTATCAATGACATCTCCAAGAAAACTGGAGAGAATAGCAGCTGCCATTAAAATCAAAATAATCGGACTCTTAAACTGGTTCAGCAACAGGAGTAGTGTGGATGACTCTCGCTTTTTCTTCAGACCGTTTGCACCATATTGAGTGAGCCGTTGCTGCGCCTCTTGGCGACTCAAACCCTGGGGGCTACTCTTAAGCTGATCTAATACCTGTTCGGCAGGTAGGCTCCAAAATGAGGGGATGACTTGAGGCATAGATTCAGTATCCAAATTTTTTTAAACTTTGAACAGATAACCTTGCTTATCTACTACCCTGAGCGACTACCGTTTGATTAACTGCGTGAATTAATTTATATCGTAATCAAAAACAACAAAAGGCTTGAAGAGATAACAAAAGTCTTTACGAAAGTTCGTCTATGACCCCAAGGAGAATTACCTAAATTAAAAACCTGGTAGCTTCAAATCTTGAATCAACCAGGTCGTAAAAATAGATGGCGAAAGTGCCACAAGAGATAATGCGTCTTTGCTCCAATATTTCTGAGAACCAAAATTTCTAAAATACCTGTAAAAAAATTGCTATTTTAGAAAGAAAATAATTTTATATCTGACATTTTTATTACTTTTTATATTGTAATCAAACAAATAACCCTGTAAATCAAACAATACACTGTCATGGTGTAAATAACTAAACCTCTTGCAAAAGTACTTTTAGCACTCTTGTGGGAAATAGTTAATCCTTAATTTACACAAATTAGTAATTTTTTACAGTCCCAAAAGTTGGAATATAACTATGTCATAAAATGCTGTTCTAGAAAAAAGGCTTAAGCTCAACTGAGACCGATACTCAACCCTTAAAAACAGAAGTAATTGAGGGTGAAAAATTGACCATTTCGCTCTTTTTTAGTTCAAGCTGTCAATAATTTAACCGTTTCATATAGACCTAATTTAATTTCAGGAGTTTGTTAATGAGTATTATTACAAAGATGATTGTGAATGCAGATGCCGAGGTTCGCTATCTCAGTCCTGGAGAACTGGATCAGATCAAGAACTTTATTAGCAGTGGTGAGCGCCGTCTACGCCTTGTGCAAGCTTTAACTCTAAGCCGCGATCGCATTATTAAAGAAGCTGGAAACGAACTGTTCCAGAAGCGTCCAAGCCTTGTTTCTCCAGGTGGCAATGCTTACGGCAAAGAGATGACTGCTACTTGTCTGCGGGATATGGATTACTACCTGCGCTTGATCACTTACAGTGTTGCTGCTGGAGATACAACGCCAATTGAGGAGATCGGAGTCGTTGGTGTTCGCCAAATGTACAAATCCCTCGGTACTCCAATTGATGCCGTTGGCGAAAGTGTCCGTGCTATGAAGAACATCGCTACCTCAATGTTGTCTGGGGAAGATGCAACTGTTGTTAACACTTACTTTGACTACCTAATTAGTGCCCTCCAGTAAATAACAGAAATCACTTAGAGAGCGATCGCTATCACCAAAGCTGAATTGCCTGTTTAGCGTGCCAACAGTCATCATCTGCGATTGCGATCGCTCAACGGATTTTGGGTCAAGTCCCGAATGGCACGCTTGAAAAGCTGAAACCTCGTCAGGGCAGGGTGTGGGAGGTGTGGGAGGCAATGCAGCATTTGTTGATATGCAGTTATTCAATTTCTCCTCTTTCTCCCCACACTTCCCCCACTTCCCACACTCCCCACACTCCCCACACTCAAAAAGCAAGTTATATCAGGGCTTTGCGATTAACTTAGTGCCATTCGGTCAAGTCCCTAGAAATAAAGAACTAAGTCGTGAAAAGCAGTTATTTGCGGCATGTTTTAGTATTGCCATTTTTAAAAAACTATCAAAGAACTCATTTAATTGGGTTATGTAGATTTTAAAAATGAATATTTTTTGATGATTACATTCCCCTGAATGCTAACGATAAAACTAAGCAGAAAAAATCTTAACAAGACATTTGTAACTCGATTAATCAATTAAATATTTATTCTGGAGAATGACCATGTTAGATATAGATGAAATGGGCAAAAAAGAGATACATGAACTCTTGCATAAAGTAGGATATGGGCACTTAGGTTGTGCTATTGAAGGACATCCCTATGTTGTACCTATGCGCTATTATTTTGAAGAGCCAAATATCTACATCTTTACTACGGTTGGGATGAAGACCAAGTATATGGATGCGAATCCTGAAGTCTGTTTGCAAGTTGAAGATGTCCACAATCTCAAGCATTGGCGCAGCGTTACTGTGACAGGTATTGCCGAACACATCACTCTTGGGCAAGACATTGATCGCGTGATGCAATTTATCAAAACCAACAATCCAACGCTTTCGCCCGCGATTAATCGAACCTGGATTGATGCCTGGGGTCGTGCAGAGGTGATGGCGCTCTACTGTATCCATCCTACTGAGATGACCGGGCGAACCACAGATGGAGTTAGCAGTCGGTAACTTTTGCACCGTTTATGTTACCTCACGACTTCCTCAAATTTGGCATTTAACATCAAGTAGATTGATCTGTTTTTTATGTCTCATAGGAAAAAGCAGAATTATGGTTTCGACCGTCGATCTCAATACCGTGGTTGGTTTATCTGAGCAAGAGGCGATCGCTCGGCTTAAACAGGATGGCTACAATGAACTTTCCTCGGCTCGCTCTCGCAGTATTTTATCCTTCGCTTGGGAAACCGTTCAAGATCCGATCTTTCTCTTGCTGGTCGGCGGCGGGATCATTTATTGGATTTTAGGCGACTTACAAGAAGCCCTGATTTTGCTGGGTTTCGTCTTCTTCATCACAGGAATCAGCCTTTACCAGGAAGGTAAAACCGAACACGCCCTAGAAGCCTTGCGTGATCTCTCCAGTCCTCGCGCCTTGGTAATTCGGGATGGACAGCAAAAACGGATTGCGGGGCGAGAAGTCGTTCGAGAAGATATCTTAGTGCTAGCAGAAGGCGATCGCGTGCCTGCTGATGCAATCATACTCTCCTGTACAAATCTCTCAACTGATGAATCGTTATTAACCGGGGAATCACTACCTGTTCGCAAAGTTGCCGCCGCCGGTACCGTGGAAATGGCGCGTCCGGGGGGAGATGAGTTGCCCTTTGTATATTCTGGAACCTTGGTAGTTCAGGGACAGGGAATTGCTAAAGTCCAAGCGGTGGGCGCTCAAACAGAGATGGGCAAGATTGGCAACGCTTTGCAAAAAGTCAAGCCGGAACCGACTCCCCTACAACAAGAAATGACTCGGTTGGTAAGCCGTCTGTTTGGCATCGCTTTATTATTGTGTGTGGCGATCGTTGTCATTTATGGAATCACGCGAGGAGATTGGCTCAAAGGATTTCTCGCAGGTATTACCCTAGCGATGGCAATTTTGCCAAACGAATTTCCGGTTGTCGTGACAATTTTTTTAGCCTTGGGAGCATGGCGAATTTCTCAGAAACACGTCTTAGCTCGTCGCGCTTCCGCCGTTGAAACCTTGGGTTCAGCAACGGTTTTGTGCGTGGATAAAACCGGGACACTGACGCTGAATCAGATGGCAGTACAACAGCTATTTGCATACAACCATGCAGAAAATCCTCACCCATATAATTTGGAATTGCATTTACGAGAGTCTCTCCCCGAAACGGTTCATGAATTAGTCGAGTTCTGCATTTTGGCGAGTCAGAGAGATCCCTTTGATCCAATGGAGAAAGCGTTTAAGGAATTGGGCGATCGCTATCTGGCACATACTGAACATCTGCATGACGATTGGATACTGTTACGAGAATATCCCCTCTCACCGCATCTATTGGCAATGTCTCACGTTTGGCAGTCCGCCGATGGTAAGCAGTATGAAATTGGAGCGAAAGGAGCGCCCGAAGCGATCGCGGATCTCTGTCATTTCACACCCCAACAGCAGAAAATTATGGCAGCCCAAATCAGTGAAATGGCCAATCAAGGCTTGCGTGTGTTAGGCGTTGCCAAAGCGTCTCTTCTTGATGCGCCACCGCCATTTTTACCGCCTCATCCGTCCCTCAATCCCGATCATTTACCCGATGAGCAACATGACTTTCCTTTTCAATTTCTCGGATTGGTAGGACTGTCTGATCCAGTGCGTCCAAACGTTGCGGCGGCAATTCAAGAATGTTATACCGCAGGTATTCGAGTTGTGATGATTACGGGTGATTATCCCGGAACTGCTCAAACTATTGCTCGTCAGATTGGATTGATGCAAATGGGAGCCATTCTGACGGGAGCGGAATTGGATCTTATGAGTGACGCTGAACTCGAACAACGTATTCAAAGTACAAATATCTTTGCACGAGCCGTTCCCGAACAAAAATTGCGCTTAGTTAATGCTTTGAAAGCCAAGGGTGAAGTCGTCGCCATGACTGGGGATGGTGTGAATGATGCTCCGGCTCTCAAATCTGCCCAAATCGGGATTGCGATGGGACAGCGAGGCACAGATGTTGCCCGTGAGTCGGCGGCGTTAGTGTTATTGGATGATGATTTTTCGTCCATTGTGCAAGCGGTGAAACTGGGACGGCGAATTTTTGATAATCTCCGTAAAGCAATGGCATATCTGCTAGCGATTCACATCCCGATCGCTGGGATGTCTTTGATTCCAGTGTTGTTTAAGCTGCCGTTAGTATTACTTCCCGTTCACGTTGCCTTTCTGCATTTGATTATTGATCCAGCTTGCTCGATCGTTTTAGAAGCCGAACCCGCAGAAGCAACGGTGATGCAGCGTCCTCCCCGCAACCCCAAAGAACCCTTATTTGGCAGGAAAACTTTGGGTTTGGCAGTGCTGCAAGGGGTGGGAATTTTGGTAATTACTCTTGCCATCTTTGTGGTGGCGCTATATCGCCGACAAGGTGAACTTGATGCCCGTGCCTTAACGTTTACGACGTTGATTTTGGCAAATTTATTCCTAATTTTGAGTGAAAGTTCTTCATCACGCCTCAGTCTAAAAATCCTGAAATCTCCCAATAATGCTCTCTGGTGGGTGGTTGGTGGGGGACTGGTTTTTCTGGCGTTCGTGCTGTATGTTCCGTTCTTACGTCAATTGTTTAGCTTTTCTTTTTTACATTCCATCGACCTAGCAATTTGTTTAGGGGGTGGGGCGATCGCTCTGCTTTGGTTTGAACAGTTAAAGTTCATCAATCGACCCCAACGAGTTATTCAATCTAAATCAATAAAACCTATCCAAGAAAATCTATAAATGATTTACTTTTCTTATACTATCAATACGGTTCGGTTAACATTTTAATCTTTTGAAGATCCCCCAAACTCCCCTTAATAAGGAGGTCGCCGCAGACGGGGGGATCTTAACCGAACCGTATTGCCAATACTGTGGGTGATGCTAAAGCTTATTAGGCAGTATTTCAATGGCAATTAGAACGGTTTCTCAGTTTATCGAAAATAGCCAAGATAAATGTGAAGTTCAACGAGCGATGTCTACGACGGGCTACGCCTACGCACCAATC
This sequence comes from Nostoc sp. C110, assembly GCF_043099725.1. Lineage (GTDB taxonomy): Bacteria > Cyanobacteriota > Cyanobacteriia > Cyanobacteriales > Nostocaceae > Nostoc > Nostoc muscorum_A. Next base: position 1,193,531 of record NZ_CP171148.1, read on the forward strand.
ATAAAATAGGGAGTAGATCGTTTACCACTCCCTACTCGCTCTATGCTTCGATAACTACCCTCAAATTGCCTCGTTTTTTCGCAACACGGCAAGCAGTCGTAGTACCAGAACGCTCGAATTCTAAATCGAGAATGGTGGGGCCGACTCGCAAATTGTGAAATGACAGGCGATTAATCGATTCTGGCAAAGCGGGGTCGATTATTCGCAAGCAGTTATTTTGAGCATCAGGCACCAAGTTGACCATCATTTGCAGCAGTTGGAAGATACTACCAGTCGCCCAAGCTTGGGGAGTGCAAGCAACTGGATACTGCACAGGGGCATTATCACCATTCCGTTCGTAGCCGCAGAAGAGTTCTGGAGGACGTTCATAAGGCTGCTGACTGGTCATATCGAATAAACCTTGGAAAAGTTCTAAGGCTTGATCGATTAGACCCAGCGATCGCAATCCCATTGCAATCAGAGCGTTATCATGGGGCCAAACCGAACCAATGTGATAACCCATTGGATTGTAAGCGGGTGATAAACTACTCAGGGTACGAATGCCCCAACCATTAAACATATCTGGTGCCCGCAACCGTTCTGCTACACTGTAGGCTCTTTCGTGGGTGAAAAGACCCAAATGCAGACAATGACCAGGGTTTGAGGTAATACTGTCTACAGGTTTACCATCTCCATCCAAAGCCAAGGCGCAGAAATCCTGGTCTTCTACCCAAAAATCTCGATTAAAACGAAGCTTGAGACTTCTAGCCTCTTCTAGCCAACGATCTGCCAAATCAAGGCGCTTTTTCATCTTCGCTATTTCTGCTAGGCGCATTTTTGCAGCATAGACATAAGCTTGCACCTCACAAAGGGCAATTGGGCCGTTAGCTAATTCTCCCTTATGGTTGACAATGCAGTCACCAGAGTCTTTCCAACCTTGGTTAGCAAGACCGCGTTTAGATTTACGGTAGTAGCTGAGGTAACTGGTTTGTTTGGTATTGCGATCGATCCAGTCCATTGCTGCTAAAGCATTTGGCCAAAGTAACTCTAGGAGTTCTTGGTCGTGAGTCCAAGCATAATGTTCGGCATACAGCATTAGCCATAGGGGAGTCGCATCAACTGTACCGTAGTATGGCGTGTGAGGAATTTCTTGACAACGAGCCATTTCTCCCAAACGTAACTCGTGCAAAATCTTACCCGGTTCTTCTTCGCGCCATTCGTCGTCGATTTTGCCTTGGTATGTCGCCAGTAATATTAGGGTTTCTTTGGCGATTTGCGAGTTTAACATCAGGGTTTGGGAAGCTGTAATCAGCGAATCCCGCCCAAATAGTGTAGAAAACCACGGTACTCCAGCCGAAACTGTCTTATGCTTTCCAAAAGACTGGCGCAACAAATACATATCTTGCTCGGCCCGCTCAATCACTCGATTGAAAGTGCTTTTATCTGAGCTAATGCGAGTAATTTGCTGTACCCAGTGTTGCTCCTCCATCAACTCAGCAGCTTTCGCCTGTCCTAAAGTGATGGCGGCGCTTACGGTTGAACTAGATTGGTTGTTTTTCAACATATTCACCCGATAACCCAGCTTTTGGGTTTCGTGAGAAGCCAACTCTAGCTGCCAAACCGCAGTGTAGCCTTTGAAAGAGTCTGGTTGACGATGCTGGAATAAAATCCGAGATTCCATCACCGAACCATCCAAACCTTGATAGGCGAGTGTTAAGGATTCTTCCCTAAAAGTTGATGGGTCTTTAGGTACTGGTGAAACGCCATCGACGATTCCTTCTCCAGTCGTGGGTTCTAGTAGACGTAAAAGCCTACCGCGTTTTTCTCTGTCATAACCCCGGACTTCAAATAAATCAACAAAATCTGCATCGAAGCTGATACTTAGTTCAAAATTGACAGTTGTTGTGCTGTAGTTAGATACTTCTATTTCTTCAAATAGAGCGCCATTGAGTACTATTTCTCGCCGAATCCCGATAGTTTCGGCTTTTAGGCGTTCGTCAATTCTGGGGTTGGTACACAAAACTGAGAGTGAGAACCCTTTTTCGGCAGTACTACTGAGAAGTACAGGCGATCGCCCTTCAATTTGCAACTCTAAGCGATTGAGAAATCTCGTATCACAGCAAAACAGCCCCATGCTGGGATTACCCTCACTGAGGGAACAGCCAGAAATATTCCCGATAGTATCTGTAACGAAAAATAAATCATCATCTTTAACCGTCAGTGTCGGTTGTGGTCTTTCACTCACAACACAAGGCCACTCCGGGATAGGTAATTGTTCAGCAGGAATAAAAGTTTTTCCATCCAGGAAAATTTTTTCCGGGGTCATTAGCGTATCCGGTGTCATTAGCCAAAGTTCCGTGTACAGGTCGTAGATTGTTTGTGGTATTCAGAGTAGAGGTCTTTACCCCTCACAACTTGCAGAAAAAAGACTCTTTGTAAAACTTGTTTGAGCTATTCTAGCCAAAATAATTTTTACGTACTGTTGACAAAGTAGCAGTGTCCAAATCTATATAAGTATTGTATAAGTCTAAACTCAAGACTGAAAACTCAGAATTTTTAGATAAGTGCTTAGTTGTCAAACTTTCTCAAGATACAAGATATATAGTATACTCAGCAAAAATGCGAAGTTCCCAGTTCTACTGGGTAAAGCTAGCATTTATTGACTAAACTATTATACGATTTTGTTTTAAATATCTTTGGCGTTAGATTAGACAAATTTCCGATATTCAATTGATTGATTAATTTTAATCAATCATTGACTGAGTAAATTATGTGGTATGTAGCAGTAATGGTTTTTGGGTAAGAAAATTCTATTTAGTGAGTGTAAATATTATGACGGGCTACGCCAAGGCGTGGACTATCAATCAATGCTGAGTAAAGATTAGTGAATTTAACGGTTAAAACAATACAAAAATTATGTGGTTGGTACTTAGTAATGAAAGATTTTAGCTGTGCAAGCATATTTCAAAGTTAGTCAAGAATGTATATTGGGCGTAGTAGGTTGTCAATCAATAAATACAATTTGGTAACAAAATGTTGCGCCTGCTTTGGCGAAAAGTGCATTTTAGCGTTCTTTACATATTGCAACTCTCTATTTAACTTGAGAGTGCCTTGGAATTTGTACAATGCAGCTGTGACGTGGATCTTGTCGAGGTTGAGCGTTTAACAATAATTCATGAGCATTTCGACTTCTGTGCTGAGTGATCTGCTAAAGTTCCTACCATACTTGCGGCCCCAGCTATATTTTAAGGCTTCACTAACAGCGCTCTCCCATGCGATGGAAGATCAAGTTTTGGCTGCGACTTTAGCACAACCCCTTGTAATTGCTAGTTTCCAGCGAGAGCGATTCTACCGCCAAGAAGCTCATCGCTACCTGCGACTTGCCTTGCGGAGTAACCAAATATACGTATTAGCTGCTCCAGAAACGGATTTCGCCAATAGTTCGGAACACTACGAAAAGATCGCTTTTGAGCCAACGGATGGTTTAAGTCAAGAGTGGCATTTGGTAGTGATTGCTGACAATTATGCAACTTGTCTGGTTTGCCGGGAAAGTCTTGGTTCTATTGCCAAAAATAAGCAACTACCAGAACTAAGCCCTAATCTGGATATAGACACAGCGCGAAGATTTGAAGGAGTTTGGACATCGGAAAGGGGAGTTAGCCTCAAAGCAGCTGAATTGCTGTTAGACAGGATTTTAGTTTACAGACCAGAACTGGCAAGTAAAATAAACGAGGCACGTCAGAGGTTTAGCATAGGAGAGCCGCGAAGCCACTCTGGAGCAGAACAGATCAACGAATATGCTTGTGACATCGATACAGATCCCTTTGTGCAACGCTTAGTAACTTACTTGCAAGCTAGTCAGTACAAATTGCACAAAGCCTACCGTTCCATTGCTGCCCAAGCACGAAAAGAACGATTAGTCAACTCAATTAGCACAGCTATTCGGCGATCGCTCGACCCTCATGAAGTTCTCCAAGTGGCAGCACAAGAATTAGGGCAACACCTAGAAGCTTGTCGCTGTCTAATTTACCGCGCTCAAGCTACAGATAACCAAGCCATAATTGAACACGAGTTTTTGAATCCCGGTATCTTATCGGTTCGTGGGCAAACTTGGGAATTAGAGAAAAATTCCCTATTTCAGGACATCGTGCAACAAGGCGAAGGTGTTTGTATTAGCGATACGCTCAATGACCCTCGTGTTAACAATTCGCCAGGGCTTTCCTTAATTGCCAAAAAGTTTGCCATTCGTTCTTGGCTGATGGAACCAGTATTTTATCAGGGGCGGTTGTTGGGCATTGTAGAGTTGCATTACTGTGGAATGCCACCGCACGAGTGCCAACCTGGGGAGTTGGATTTGGTAGAAGCGATCGCTACCCAAGTCGGAGCAGCCCTGATTCAAGCGGAAGCCTATGCCAACCTAGAAGAACTGAACCAGCAGCTAGAAGCCCTAGACCGCACCCGCAGCAACCTTATAGCCATCACTGGACACGAACTGCGTACTCCCCTATCCACCATTCAAGTGTGTCTAGAAAGTCTTGCTAGTGAGCCGGATATGCCCTTGGAGTTGCAGCAAATTATGCTCAACACGGCTCTTTCCGACTCAGAACGGATGCGAAAATTGGTACAAGATTTCCTCACGCTTTCCAACTTGGAAAGCGGGCGAGTGCAATGGCATCCAGAATCCCTGACTTTACAAGAGTGTGTGGATTTAGCACTCAGCCGCAATCGCACGCGTTCTTCAACGGAAAAGCCGCCGCAAGTCAAAACTCAAATTGCCGAAAATCTACCTCTAGTAAGGGCTGATGGTGATTGGCTAGTAGAGGTACTGGCAAAACTCATGGACAACGCTTGTAAATTTACGCCACCCCAAGGAGAAATCACCATTAAAGCGATTTCCAACAGCCATCAAATGGTCGAGGTGACTGTGGCTGACACTGGACGCGGTATTGAACCAAATCGCTTAGAAGTAGTTTTTGACCGCTTCTATCAAGAAGAGGGAGCGCTACGCCGCACCACTGGCGGAACAGGACTTGGTTTAGCAATTTGCCGTCAAATTGTGAATGGCTGGGGCGGAGAAATTTGGGCAGAGTCAACTGGCAAAGACCAGGGTAGCCAGTTTCACTTCACCATCCCCATTGTTCAGAATAGCCGCGAGGAAAAGCGGGCAAAAGTCAAGAGTAAATAGGTATTAGTCCTTTGTCATTAGTCATTAGTCATTGGGCACTTGTACTGAGCGTATCGCTAAAGCGAAAGCTTCGCTAACGCGTAGCGTCTCGTAGAGAAGCCGTAAAGCCTGCGGCATAGCTACGCTTAGGGCGGAGCCTCTCGTAGACTTGGATTTCTCACTTGTGAGAAATCCAAGGGGTGTGGGAGGTGTGGGGAGTGTGGGGGGTAAGACTTCTTCCCCATCCTCCCACACTTCCCACACCTCCCACACTCCCCACACTCCTCTTTTCCCTCTGCCTCCACTATGCGTGAGAAATCCGGGGTAGAGAAGTATGGGGCATTGGTTTTTAACAAATGACAAAGAACAAAGGACAAATGACTAAAAACTGTTACAGTCTATAACGCGATCGCAATATGATCCTTGTTGCGGTGTTAGGATTCCCTAAAAACGTTGAGAGAATCATCTTTATGGCAGAAACACTCTCTGGACAAACCCCACTATTTGCTGGCAGCACTGGTGGCTTGCTAAAGAAAGCAGAAGTGGAAGAAAAGTACGCTATCACTTGGACTAGCCCGAAGGAGCAAGTATTTGAACTGCCTACAGGTGGTGCTGCTACTATGCGGAAAGGCGAAAACCTGCTGTATATAGCTCGGAAAGAATATGGCATCGCTTTGGGCGGTCAGCAACTTCGTAAACTCAAAATCACAGACTACAAAGTTTACCGGATTTTACCCAACGGAGAAACTACTTTACTGCACCCAGCTGATGGTGTCTTCCCCGAAAAAGTGAATGAAGGTCGTGAAAAAGTGCGTTATGTCCCACGCAGCATTGGGCAAAACCCCAATCCATCACAACTCAAATTCAGTGGTAAAGCTACCCACGACGCATAGGGACTAGGGACTGGGGAAGATGCATGAAGCAGGGAGCAGGGAGCAAGGGAGAAGAGTTTTTTCCTTTGCCCTCTGCACCCTGCGCCTCTGCGTCTTTTCAATGCCCCATGCCCAATGCCCAATGCTCCCCCATGCCCAACCTCTTAGCTATTTATGGTATTCCCCGATTTCTCTGAATTTTCTCAGCTAGCTTTACAAGGCAACTTTGTTCCGGTATATCAAGAATGGGTAGCGGACTTAGATACGCCCGTATCTGCTTGGTATAAAGTTTGTGCAGGTCAGCCCTATAGCTTTTTGTTGGAATCGATAGAAGGTGGGGAAAAACTAGGACGCTATAGTTTAGTGGGCTGCGATCCGCTTTGGGTTTTGGAAGCAAGGGGCGATCGCACCACCCAATTAAACCGCGATGGTTCGCAGGTCGTTTTTGCAGGCGACCCTTTTGCAACTTTAGCCGAATGTTTAGCACCTTATCACCCAGTCAAGTTACCACAGCTACCGCCAGGGATTGGCGGTTTATTTGGGTTTTGGGGCTATGAATTGATTAACTGGATTGAGCCGCGCGTGCCAATCTATCCGCCAGATGAGCGAAATATTCCTGATGGCTTGTGGATGCAGGTAGACCAGCTGTTGATTTTTGACCAGGTGAAGCGAAAAATTTGGGCGATCGCTTATGCTGATTTACGTGACCCCAATGTAGATTTACACGCAGCCTATCAACAAGCGTGCGATCGCGTCACCCAAATGCTCGAAAAGCTATCTCTCCCCCTATCCCCAGAAAAAACTCGGTTGGAATGGAAACCACCAGGAAGTAGGAAAGCAGAAGAGCAGAGCGGCGAAACAGATGAATACAACAGTAATTTCACCCGTCCTGATTTTTGCGCTAGCGTCCAAAAAGCCAAAAACTACATCAAAGCAGGCGATATCTTTCAAGTAGTAATTTCTCAGCGACTATCAACACCATACACAGGCGACCCCTTTGCCCTTTACCGCTCCCTACGTCAGATAAATCCTTCGCCTTACATGGCTTACTTTAACTTCCAAGATTGGCAAATCATCGGTTCCAGTCCTGAAGTGATGGTGAAAGCCGAAACTGCTCCAGATGGGGGAGTTATAGCAACGGTACGCCCCATTGCGGGGACACGTCCACGCGGTAAAACTACCCAACAAGATGCAGCATTCGCTCAAGATTTACTCGAAGATCCCAAGGAAGTTGCCGAACACGTGATGCTTGTAGATTTAGGGCGGAATGATTTGGGGCGTGTTTGTCAAAATGGTAGCGTCAAAGTTGATGAATTAATGGTAGTTGAGCGTTACTCCCATGTAATGCACATTGTCAGCAATGTTGTGGGTAAATTAGCACCCGATAAAACAGCATGGGATTTATTGAAAGCTTCCTTCCCAGCTGGGACGGTAAGCGGCGCACCCAAGATTCGCGCAATGGAAATTATTCACGAGTTAGAGTCTAGTCGGCGCGGTGTTTATTCTGGTGTGTATGGATATTACGATTTTGAAGGACAATTAAATACTGCGATCGCAATTCGCACAATGGTAGTACATGACAAGACGGTTAGCGTACAAGCTGGCGCAGGTTTAGTGGCTGATTCTGAGCCAGAAAAAGAATACGAAGAGACGTTGAATAAAGCTAGAGGTTTATTAGAAGCAATTCGTTGTTTGCGTTGAACTAGAGACTAGTAGTGACGGAAGTTTGCCTAGCTTTAACAGGTAATTGAAGTTCTGCGGCTCATAATTAAAGTCCGCTCAAGTGTTCAAGAATACAGCAGATTGCAACTTGGTGAGGTACAGATAATCGTAGGGGCAATTCATGAATTGCCCCTACCCGTGTACTTCATTTACCTGAAATACGCTGTAACTAAAATTCTTATTTAGTCATCTGAAAGAAATGCAATAGAACTCGTATTGTAATACAAGTATACTACAATATGAATTCAAATAAAAATTATATTCGTTATCAGAAAAATGGGTTTAAAACCCCGTGTTTCCAGCACGGCTTTAAAGTAATGAGTAAGGAGTGGCTGAAAAATGGGTATTTACTCATTACTTATTACTTATTACTCATTACTCCTTCTTCCCCGTGCGTACCCTTCGGGAACGCCAAGGGCGAACACGGCGGTGAGGATGTCAAGTAATGGTTTTATAGTTACTATCGCTTGCAATTAATGGCCAACTGGTTTTTATTGGTTAGTTGTAAAACCGGACTTGATATAAGCACAGTAACAGTTCGATTTGCTGTATGAGAATCTAGACCAGACTTTAACAGTTGATTGATCAATATTTTTCTATTTTGAATTACATAGGTTTTGCTTTGAACTGCAAGATGTTTGGAAACCATTTCTGCTACTTCTAAGCCCATGTATCCACAATACCGTGACAAATTAGGAAGCTTTATAAATCCAATCAACATCGAAATTTTCCCAAAGCTAAAGAGACTTTTTTAGACTTATTGAAAAGCAAAAATAAGTCTTGGTATCCAAATCCAAGACCTCCATTGAAGTTACTAAAAAAATGAACAAATTTGTTCATCCTAATTGAGTGAAATAAATCGCCCAAATCATTCCAGTTACTCCAATAGCGATTAAGAGATTAGTGAAAAATCTGCCGAATTCAATTTCTTGTCCCAGTCCCTTGTCATCTTGACCGCCAGTAAAAAACAATGACCACGCTTGATTTGCATTGATGGTCTCAAAGTTGTTGAAATCAGGTCTAAAAACGACTGTTCCAATCAAATCTTTTCTGGGGTAATCAAAATCAGTTTTCATAAGTTTGCCTCTAAATTGTTTTATTTGTCAACTGGAGAAAATTCGTAAATTTGAAGTGTCTTCTCTAAAAGCTAGTTAGCGAGCTAATCAAACCTTGTCCGGTGAAAACTTCCAACGCTATGAGTGAGATAAAACCAATCATTGCCAAACGACCATTGAGTTTTTCGGCATATTCGGTGAAGCCTGTCCGTGGGGTTTCATCAACATAAATTTTGGGTTCAATCGCAAATCTGTTGAGTTGACCGCGTTCGTTAATAGTAAAGCCTTTATTTGTCATCTTTTACTTTTTATTGTTGTCTTCTGTGAATGAATGTAACTTATTGTAAATATTTTTTGCAAGTACTTGACACAATAAAAAAGGTAGTAAGAACCGCACTAAGCAGGTCGGGTCTTTTGCAATACTTGTCGGTTAAGGGGAAAAGGGGAAGGGGAAAGGGGAAAGAAAAAACCTTTAACCTTTACCCTTTAACCTTTTCCCCAAACCCAATGCCGAGTTAAAAATGGTTAACCGAGCAGTATTGGGGTCTTTTGGATTCATGCCAAAAGATAAAAGATGTGTACGACAGCACAATAGGTTTGGTAAAAGATTGTTTGCATAACTTTGATAAGTCTAGAGACGTGTGATATCTACGACGGGCTACGCCTATGCTCTTGTGAATGAATACACACAAAAGCATTAATTGCCTTTAATGTAACTTCAGTAAAACTTATCATTTACATAAACAAAAATTATCATTTTATAGCTGAGGAAGTATTGCTTATTTGTAACGGAATTGTTATGTTTCTTTACATAAAGATACAAAAGCAAGATAAATGCGTTAAATCACTACTAACCATAGTTTTCTAAATAACTATGTAGTTACTCTCGCAATATCTTTGGTAAAGCGATGTCCACGATGGGCTACACCTATACAAAGAATGCTGAGTACCTTTATCAACAGCTAAACGCATTTCCCCTCTGTCTTTGCACATTTAATTTTCACATCCGATAGAACTGTAATTTTTTTAGGGAACATCTGCTATGTCTTTTACCATCAAGTCGGCTCAAAGTATTTTTCCCGGCACGCTAGTTGCTGACGTTGTTCCAACTGTTGTCGAATCATTCTCTCAACTCAATGCTGAAGATCAACTAGCATTACTCTGGTTTGCTTATACCGAGATGGGTAGAAGTATTACGGTTGCCGCTCCTGGAGCAGCTAACATGGTACTCGCACAAGGCTTACTTGAACAAATTAAGCAGATGCCTTTCGAGGCTCAAACACGAGTCATGTATGATTTAGCTAACCGTGCTGACACTCCCCTCTGCCGTTCTTATGCATCTTTCACTGTAAACATCAAGTTGGGCTTTTGGTATCAGTTAGGAGAATGGATGGCTCAGGGAATCGTTGCTCCTATTCCAGAAGGCTACAAGCTTTCTCCCAAGGCTGCTGATGTGTTAGAAGCAATCAGAAATGCTGATTCAGGTCAACAAATCACAATTCTCCGCAATACCGTAGTCAGCATGGGATTTGACCCGAACGCTCCCGGTAGTTACAAAAAAGTCACAGAACCTGTTGCTCCACCCACAGCACCAGCATTTCGAACTAAAGTCACCATTGAGGGTATCAACAACCCTACAGTGCTTGGCTATATCAACAACATGAATGCCAATGACTTTGATGCTGCTGTTGCTCTGTTTACCTCTGAAGGTGGTTTGCAACCTCCCTTTGAAAGACCGATTATTGGTCAAGATGCAATCCGCGCTTATATGCGTGAAGAATGCCAGGGATTAAAAATGATACCAGAGCGTGGTATATCCGAGCCAGTAGAAGATGGCTATACCCAAGTTAAAGTCACCGGCAAAGTCCAAACCCCTTGGTTCGGCGCAAGTGTGGGAATGAATATTGCATGGCGATTTTTACTCGATCCTCAAGGCAAAATTTTCTTCGTAGCGATTGACTTGCTTGCTTCTCCTAAAGAACTGCTGAACCTAGTACGTAAGTAAAAGCTAGATTAGTCTCTGCTTAAGCGTGGATGAGCGAAAGAGCAAGCCACCTCACCACGCTTAAGTATTGGAAAGCAACCAGTCTCATCGGCAATATTGTAAAAGATTGTTAAATAATTTTAATCTTGGTGCGAAGTTTTAAAAGTCTCTTAATAAGAAATATTTTCAGAAATTATTGATTAGATACTGTAATTTTCAGGTGAGAAATGAAAATTTGGAAGGCAGGCTGTATGGATGCTAATGAACTTCTCAACCGCTATTGTGCAGGAGAAAGAAATTTCACTCAAGTAAGCCTGCACTTAGTTAACCTCAGCGAGGTGTGTTTAGCTGGAATCAACTTGAATCGATCTAACTTGGCTAACGCGACTTTATCACAGACCAACCTGCGCGGAGCAAACTTAATTGAAGCAAATTTGAGTGCGGCGACCTTATGGAGAACCGATCTAAGTGGCGCAAATCTGATATTAGCAAACCTCAAGACTGCTAATCTGATTCGGGCAACTCTTAGGAAGGTGGACTTGCATAAGGCTTCACTTATAAAAGCAGACCTGCGTTTAGCAGACTTGCATGATGCTGACCTCAGTAGTGCAAACTTAGCTGGAGCAGACTTGAGCTATGCTAACCTCAGTGGTGTCAACTTGGCTGGAGCAAATCTCAGTGGTGCAAACCTGACTGGCACAAAGTTGAGCAACACAGACCTGAGTCATGCCAGTCTCACCAAAGCTATTTTGTGTAAAACGGATTTAATTGACGTTGATTTCACCGAAGTAGACCTGACTGGGGTTAATCTACACCACTGCTTATTTAACGGAGTCACGCTACCTGAACGAAGCTTAATTGAAGCGGGTTGAGTGTTGCTGTCGTCTAATTAAAAATTTAAAACCAGTTTTTAATTTTTAATTCTAATTTGGGATTTTGGGAAAGAGCGATCGCCAAATACCTGTAATATTTAGTTCTAGAGCCAAAACTGGCGATCGCCTTCGACTGTACCTGGAGCAATTCCTTGTAAGCGCCGATAAGCTATTTTATCAGAACCGTATAATGGGACAGGTAAGCGAGGTTCTTTCAACGCCCCGTGATGTAGCAATGTCAATTTAAGTGTAGCTTCTATTAAACTTTCAATTGATACTTGCTGTTCGTGTTCAGGATCAGGAATAACCTTTAAACGCAGAGGATAAGGTAAACCCATTTTCTCAGACTTAACCTCAGTAGTGACTAAAATTACTTCATACGGCGATAAGCGAAGAGCTAATCCCTTAGTTGGTGCTGTCACTACAGACTGCTGAAATTTATATAGTCGTGGAATCTGAGATTTTACACACTCTACCAGAATAAACTTTGAACCAATAACTTTTGCTCTTTCTCTTAAATTCTTTATTTCATCACCACAAAAACGTCCATCACGGTAAATTAGTACAGTTTTTTGTCTTAATTCAGCAGATGGTAGAAATCTTTCTAGTGTTCGTTTATCAATTGTTTCACCCTCAGTTAAAGCATCTTCCAGTCGGTAACGAATAAACTCCCCTCGCTTGTCATAGAGGCGTACACTCGCACAGACATTTCTACTTCCGATTCCTTTCTTTTTAGACATTCTGGAAACATCAAAGCCGATAAAATAATCAGCAATTTCTAAAGGTTCAGCTAAAATAAAGGGTAAGTTTCCTAACTTTGCAAGAATTCCTGGAATTACCTGATGAAGGATATTCCCATAATTGCTGGTATTTTTTAATGTATCTTCATAAATTACTTGACTAGCAATTTCACGCCGGAGTAAGCGTGAAGAAATAAAAGAATAAAAGCTACCATCATCACTATTATCAGCCTGACGATCGCTCTGAGGTAGAAATGTCAAAACAATGTCAGTAGGAATCGCCATTAATTCATTAATAGCTTCTTTAAATTTTTTTCTATCTTCAGGAACTGCCATTAGTTTATCAACAGCTTCTTCAACTTTTTCTCTATCTTCAGGCACACTTGAACTACTTACTGATACACTAACTCGATGAACAATTATGCTTTCAAATCCATAGCGTTTTAGACGTTCCTGAACTTCTCTGATAAAAGGATCTACCTTCAAATCGCAAAGCTTCAAAGCTGTGATGCGAATCGGTGTTGCTTTATCTTCATATTGAGCTTGACGACGATAAACGCCTCCTTGTGATAGTCCTTTAAGGACATCTCCTCTCCTACTTATAAAATTTTTACCAGATTTATCCTTTCCAAATAGAAGTTGAGTATCTTCAAGCTTAAATTTTAGTGGCAAGAATAATTCAGAACAATTGCCGCCTTTTCTACTGTTAATAGAGTTTTCGGATAACACAAATCCATAAAGACTTAGAGCTAGTGCAGCTTCTTTTTTGTATGAAGCCAAACTATTTTGTCGTTCTTGATAAGGAATCTTAGCTTCTTTGAGTAAATCCCCATAATTTACATCAAATCGTTTGGCAGTATCCTCTGTGATACAGGGAATAAGAGCGGCCATTGCATAAGGATAACGTTTTTTATTCTTACCAAATTGCACAAGTACAACAGGTTGATCTCTTGGTGCTTCACGAATAGCTATTTCACTAGTTGATCCAGGCTTGTAGTTGAGTAATTCTTCTTCACGCTCACCAATAGTTCCTTCAATATCTACAATAATAGCTGAACTATTCTTTTCAATATCTCGAACATTTAAACCAATTAATAAATCTCTTGGATTTTGTCTATAAGGATGATTCTCGTAAAAATCAGACAATTTTCCTTTAAATACAAAAGAACTACGAACAGTTATAGCAATAGCTGGGTGTGAAATATTTTTAATTTCAATTGCTTCTGCCCAAAATTTTGCTTCTCGTCTAACCTCAACTTTGTTAAATGGAATACTAAAATATGAAAATGGTCGTCTAATTTTTAATATTCTTATAGCTAGTTCAGAAAGTATATCAGCAGATATCTGTGGTTGGCTTACCCATTGGATTGAATAATAGCGATCGCCAATATCTTTTTTCAATTCCTCTTGAATTTCTGTTAAAGCTTTTCGCCATTCATCTAAACTTGGCATTGCTTGATCGGGTTTAGCTAAAACCCAGAAATTACCATCTGCAAAAATGGAGATAATATCAGGAAATTTCTGACTAAACCGCCAACTTAAGCGATTTCCTATTTCAGTATCTAGTCTCGGAGTCAGTCGAAAGCAGATTAAGTTAGCTTGAGGAATATTGAGTAAAAATATTTCTGCCAAAAATATTGGGGATATATTGGTTTTTGAGGGAGATTGAAGCACACCAGCAGTCATGTAGAAACCTCTGATATAGTAAATTCACAAATTGAGTTAAAAGGACAGTAGCGACAACTTACACCCGGATTTTGGGGAAATATTTGACTGAAATCAGCAGAATTTTTACGGTAGCGTCTCAAATCTTCTTGATGTCGTTGAGCTATTAGAGCAAGTTCTATCTGAAAAGCCTTAAGAGTGTTGGGTGTTGCACTGATAGGTTCTGACCAGTTACCATTTTCTAAGTTATAAAAAGACGCTACTGCTTTTTGCTGGGGGTATAAATAACTAGTAGCTAGTAAATAAATATACCCTTGTCGCCGATCAAAATCAGAGTGGCCAGTTTTGAAATCTAAAATGTGCAAAGTATCATCTTCTTCGGCAAAAATGCAGTCTATCGCAGCATAGAAGTTAAAAGACTGATTACCCTGCTTAATCAAAATTGGTTCTGGAAAACCCTCATCACCTCGGCTAAGTTGAATAATTTTCTTTTCAGCAAGAATTGGATTTTGCTGGTAGCTTGTGAGTATCTGAAGTACTCGCTGCTGAACTAAATCTGATTCTTTCCGCAATTCCAGAATCTCTATCATTTGTTCTACAGCGTCTTCTTGATGTAACATCGGGGAGTTTTCATGAAATTCATAAACCCCCCTTTGTGCTAGTAATCCAATTCGTTGGGGAGTGCTATCACTTGCCAAGATTGCTGCAACCGCAGGTTCTCGCGATCGCGCTTTTGTAAAACCTCGTTTCATGTCACAGTGCAAGTGTTCTTTCCCTATGGGTGGAGAATACTGCAACCATAGGTTGTAACTGGCATATTGTAGCCAATTTTGGCTCATTGATGTCAAATCCCAGAATTTAGCAGAGAAAAAATTTTACTTAGTCAGGATTTCGTAGATTGCTCTATATACATCAATCTCGGTGGCGATTTCCAAGGTATGTAACCCTTCTAGCATCTGTTCCGCAGGCTTTCTGAGTTGTGGATTGCGGCTTGATTTTTGAATTTCTTCAAGCAGAACTGGTAAAGGCCTACCAACAGAAAAACACAATTGTTCAGAGTTCAACGATTGTTTATTCATACTTTTGCTCAGGTGTAACGAAATATAACTCAACGAACATCAGTACAGCCGCCTGAATTGCCATATAATTTCAACAGGGTAAGATATCAGTTGTTCAGTGTTGAACTATATTATTCAACTTGTATAATTTTGTCAACTGCTTAAATATATTTAGGAGACGTGTTGAATTTTATTTTCAACACTGATATTATCGTATCTATGAGTGATTCAAAAGCTAAAAATTTTGGGTAACTTATAGCCCAGCACTCCTGAAAAGCTTTTTAAAATAAGGCTTTTAGTCTACTATGACTCAAACCGATACAAGGTTTATTATTATGTATGCTTCAGGAAATGCGTTAGGCAGTTGAATGCGATTATGGATAAACAAGAGAGTCAGAGTTTTGGCAGGTGTATTTGGCAAGCTCGTAGAAAAAAGGGATTGAGTCAGCGTGAGCTAGCGATAAAGGTAGGCGTAGACTACACGTATTTGTCCAAACTAGAAAACGACCATGTTGAGCCAAGCGAGAAAGTGATCCGCTCCTTAGCAGAACATCTGAGTTTGAATGCAGAGGAGCTAATCTACCTAGCTGGACGTATGACTCAACGTGACTCGGATGCTTTTGAAGAATTGGTTAAGGCGAACTACAAGGAAATGCCAGCTTTATTCCGTCGAATGCGGGAAAGTCCGGGTATTGATTCATTGGTAAAGGCACGAGATGAGCAAATTGTAAGATTACAAAAAGAAAATGCTGAACTTAGAGAAAAGGTAGCAAAACTCCAGAAAAGTCTTAACTTGGTTAAGCCGTATCGCTTCTATTCTAAAGATGAAATTGAGAACATAGCTAATGATGTTTTAAGACGTATGCAACTTTTACCTCAATATACCCTTAAATTTCCTATGGATGCTGCTAGGGTATGTGACTTTCTAAATTTGAATATTTGTTATGCACAAATATCTCCTGATGATCGGGGCTTGATCATAGCTATGATTTTACCTTTAGAACGTACAATTTTGATAAATGAAGATATTCCAGAAGTTCTAGGAGCTTTCGCAGAATCGACAATTGCCCACGAAATAGGGCATTGGTTACTTCATGTTAACCAAAATGAAACTGAAATTTTATCAGAAGAAATAGAGATAAATCCTGGCATTCAAGAAACTAATCATTCATTCTTATGTCGTAGTGCTAGTGAGCCACTTGATAAATATACTGCTAGTAGTCAGCTTGATAAAATAGAATGGCAAGCCCAGTATTTTGCTAGTTGTCTGCTAATGCCTCGTCATATATTGCTAGAAAAACGAAAAGGGCGTGATTTAGCTAATTGGAAACATCTTTATGTAATCAAAGATGAACTTGGTGTCACAATATCTAATCTTTTGAATCGTTTGCAAGACCTTGGGTGGATTTACATACCTAAAGGCTCTAAGCAAATCTATGTTGGAAAAGTTGAAACTGACTTTTAGTTAGCAAATAATAGAACGCTTATGAATCAACAAGGTGAGGATTAAAAATGAAAATATTTAAACAATATCAATATTATAGTAAAGAACAAATTGAGTCTAAAGCTAATGAAGTTTTAAGAATTATGGAGGTAAATAATTACCCTCCAAAGTGGCCTTTTGAGGCTAGTCGTGCTGCTGATGCTTTGGGAATAATGATTGACTGGCAAAGCATACCTCCTGATACTCAAGGGTCAATAGTAGCTAAAATTCTCCCATTGCAGAGAAAGATTGTACTCAATGAATTAATTCCTAAGCTAAGTGGAGGATTTGTAGAATCTACAATAGCTCATGAAATTGGACACTGGATACTCCATGTCAATCAAGATGAAGCTGATGGGCTGACAGAACAGTTAGAATTAAATCTAGGACTAGAAGATGTCACAAGATATTTTTTGTGCCGCACAGTAGACACTAAAACTAGCCAGATAAATATGAATAGCCAGTTAGAGAATATTGAATGGCAAGCTCAGTTTTTTGCTAGTTGTCTGTTAATGCCTCTCCACATTCTAGAAACTACAAGGAAAGGACGTGATTTAACTAACTGGAAACATCTTTATGCTATTCAAGAGGAACTTGGTGTAACAATATCTAATCTTATCTATCGCCTCCAAAGCCTTGGCTGGATTTCTATTCCCAAGGGTTCTAAGCAAATCTATCTGGGTAAAGCTGCACCGAATGGGCAGACAAATTTATTTGATAGGTAAAGTACGATCGCACTTCATTATCTCATCATGCGATCGCACCCCACACAACCCCACACAGCACTAAACTAGAAAGTAAGATGCTCAGGATAGCTTATGAATGCTGTTACAACCACTTTACCTTCTACACTCAAGTTGAAAATCGACTTAACTGATGAGCAATTTTTCGATATGTGTCAGAAAAACCGCGATTATCGATTTGAGCGTACAGCATCAGGGGAATTATTAATTATGCCACCTACAGGTAGTGATACTGGCAACCGTAATTTTGATATGGTTGTTGAATTAGGAATCTGGAATAAACAGACTAAATTAGGCAAAGGTTTTGACTCTTCAACTGGTTTCACCTTACCTAATGGTTCAGAACGTTCTCCTGATCTTTCTTGGGTAAAAATTGAGCGGTGGAATACTTTAACCCTAGAACAACAAGAAAAATTTGCCCCAATTTGTCCTGATTTTGTAGTAGAGTTGCGTTCTCGTACTGATTCGTTGAAAGACTTACAGGAGAAAATGCAAGAATATATTGAAAATGGCACTCAATTAGGCTGGTTAATTGACCGGAAAAACAAGCGAGTAGAAATTTATCGTCCAGGTAAAGATGTAGAGATATTAGACAATCCTGCTAGTTTATCAGGAGAAAATATCTTACCTGGATTTGTGTTAAATTTACAGCAAATTATGTAGTCTTATCGATTAGGATACACATAACGCATTTCAAAGCGACTTTGTTCCCAAAGTGGTAGCAAAGCCTGTTTAGCAGCATTTAATTGAGCTTGCGAAAAAGATATTTTCCCATTTTCTATAATCCAAATAAATATCCGAGTTATTAAATCTGCTTTTAAACTATTCTCGTATTCACAATTATTTATTCTTGCTACTTGCTTATCCAAGCAATCAATAGCATATTTAAAAGTCAAGTTTTTCCAGTCTGTGCGATCGTTATAAATTTCTTCTTGCGTATTTTTCCACTCGATCCTACGCAAATTTCCTATAATATAGTCTATGCCTGTTATAGAAGAGTCAGTGTTACGTACCAAATTTGTATAGGCTTGGTAATATGGTTTCAACAGAGAGGAAGCAATATTTTCTACATATATATTTAGCCAAGATTGGATGTCGTGAAGATAAGGTGCTAAATCTCGGATATTATCAATTTCTTGAATCAGCGCACGACCATTTGTATAATTTGTTATTTTTGCTATAAATTCAGCTTCAGATATTTGAGACTTTTGTGAGTAATAGTTAATAACTTTTGGAATATATTTCTCTAATAACCACTGTTTAGTATATTTAGCCGTCCAGTTTCCCCAAGAACCAATATCTTGCTGCCATGAGTTACATTCATTTGTATCAATAGATTGTAAGTTAACATCATTTAGTTCATAAATTACGTTAACTTGATGATTGTTAGGTAATGAAGATAAATTTATATCAGTTTGGTGGGAAATAAATGTATGATCGTGAATTCCTCTACTCACTCGAATTGACATACCTTTTGTATGAAACAAATGCCATTCTGATTTACCTTTGATATAATCAAACTCATTAGCGAACTGCTGCATTAGATTCCATAATTCTTGTCTTACAGAAAATAGGATAAAACCTCTATTTCCTGAAAAGTTTACAAATTTAAAATCCCATGCTTCTAAAATGTTTTCAAATTGAATTAGTAAATCTTTATATTCTTGACAAACTCCATCAATACATAAACATAAGTCTGCTGCTTCTATATCTGATAAAATTAGAGTTGTTTGACCTAAATAAACCTCAAAAGTATTTTTATCTAACTGTTTAAAAAACCGACGACATCCCCATTCTGGCTGGGTGTGCAGTCCAGTCATTAATTGACCTAAAATATCTTGATGATTTAAGTAAATTTTTAGACCTCTTAAAATAATGCTGCTGAACTCTATTTCACAATTACCCTCTCCAAAAGCTTTGGGTAAATTACATGCGATCCCTACTTTCCTTTTCACAACAACTAAGCGATAGCCTTTTCTTGTAGTGGAAGGCTCAAAATCACATTTTTCCAAAATATCCTGTAAATCTGGATGTTGGTTTAAAAATCTCTCTATTAATTTATATTTAGTATTTAATAAACTGCTTGTTATTTTTTTGTCGATATTCTTAACTAATTCAAAATTTAGTTTTTTGTAAAAGTCTGAGGCAATATAATTATTTTTTATAATATCTATATTTAGATCAAAAACAGATTCTTCTTGATAGTAATGTGAGCTTTTAAAAACTTTTATTTCATATCCGTTAGTAATTATAAAAAACAGTGCATTAAAACGATCTCTATAAATTTTAGTTTGTTGAAAAACATCATTTAATTTAGTTTCATCTGGGGCTATTGTCTTAATAACAACAAGTGAGTTATTTATATTTTGTTGATTAATACCATCTGTTGGATAATAAACCTGAAAAATTCCGGTATTTCTGTGAGAATTTCCTGATTTAGATGTTATTAAAGGGTATTCACGACGACATTTCTCTGGATAACAGAGATAGTGAAACATTGGTAAAATAAACTTTTCTTTAACATCATCTTCATTTTGTAAAATCCGATGATCAAAACCTTGTATCCATGTAATAAATATTTTAATTGGCTCTGGAATAGTCATCAGATAATCTACCTGCTAATATAAACTTGCTATACCTTATTTTGTTTATATAATTAGCAATTTATCAATTCAGGTGGAATAGTATCGTGATTTTGAATACTATAATGACACCCTTCATCTTGATATAAAGGATTGAGCGGATAGAATAAGACTGTTGGCGAATTAATGTAATTAATTTCAGTGCGTTTAAACACACTTTAGCAATTAGCCCGCAATGTATTGCAAACTGCGAAAGCAACACTTTCACCAAGGTTTTAGGGCTGGTGATTGTAACCCATCGTGAATTGACCAACAGCCTTATAAAATAGAGCCTCTGACACGCTGACGCGTAGCTTGCTTCTCCGCAGGAGTACGCTACTACACAAAATAAATCCGCAGACGACAGGGCTAGGACTAATGAAAAACCACTAATTAAGCAAAGGCAAAAATTGGCGAATTAACCCAATTGTGACTGCCGGCAATTCCAACTGTGGTGTTAACCCCACATCTTCCAACTCTTGAAAAAATCGGATTGCTTGGGGATTAATTTCGGCAAGGCGGCGACCAATTGCAGGCCCTGTAAATTCTGACTTTTGTCCCCAAATAATGGCGGTGGGAGTTGTTAATTCTTGAATGTAAAGGGATAAATCAAAGCATAAATCGCCACGAACAAAGGATAGTGCTGCATATTCAGCATTAGGCTGCTGGGCGGATTGCAAATAAGCATCTACAATTTCTTGGTACACTCGATTAGACTTAGCAAATTGCCGTTGCTCTAAGAAACTGCGAATACCCCCACTGGTGGCTACCCCTGTGCTGTAAATTAAACGGTCAACAACAGGAACACTGATTAACTGAGCAAAAAAACTACGTGAGTAGTCTTCGCCAAAGTCGGAAAGTCCGGCGGGGGTAGTGAGAATTAAAGCCTTGAATAAATCAGGATGAGCTGCTGCTACTCGGATTGTAAATGCTGCGGTCAAAGAAGAAGCGATCGCAGTTACAGGGCCAGTACAAGTCTGCTGTATAAACTCCCGAATCGTGGTCAAATAATCCTCAATATTATAATTCCGTGCCGGATGCTCAGACCGACCCCAACCGATCAAATCGGGTGCAATGACCCGATATTCGGCGGCAAAAGCCGGATAAACCTTCGACCACTCATAAGCAGAAGATCCACCACCAAAGCCATGCAAGAACACCAAAGTTTCCCGATCATCTCTAGCAATTACATTATTCTGCCAAGGCGCTCCATCAGCAGAATAATACACCATTCTACCTAGTGAGGTATTTATAGAGCGTTGGTCAAATCCTTGTGGTTGAAACATAAGTATTTTTTGTTGACTATAGTCATTCGTTGGCACAAGTGAAAGTAGTGATGCGGGTACACGCAGAGAGGATTTTGATCCTGCCTTTGCGTACTCATATCCTTTAGTTACACTGGATGCTTACGTGTTTAGTTCAAACTTCCACTCATTGTTATTATCAGCGAATCAATTGCTCTAAGACTTCTCACCACCGTCAGATTAAGCAGATGTAAAATTACTGGATTACTTGTAAAGATTTGGTGATTTTTTTCACAATAAAAAGGAAATTAACCTTGAAATTACTGTCTTACAAGGTTTTTTATGGTAGCGACTATCACTAAAGTCTGAATCCAGCATAAGTTTTTATGGTAATCTATCAAAAAACTAATAAATAATTTTGAGCGTTAAAAACAGTTGAAACGCTTATTTTAATAGGCTATTTATTCTACTTCTATATGTAAGATAAATTGCTTTTGATGTATAACTAATCTGATTATTATCTAAGTAATGGTAAGGCGGGATGTCATGGTAAAGCAGGCTACTCTTCAATCAAATAAACTACCAACGATTGAAGACGCTGAATTTGCGCTTGACAAGTTTAATATACAAAATGAAATTAAAGCTTCAGCTTGCAGGGATCAGGTTGAGTCAGCCATTGATGCTGCCAGAATTAGTGTACCTACTTGTATATTTTTAGACTTAGAAGACTTAAAGTGTTTTGAACCAGTAGAGCGCCAGTATGAACGCTGGGGAGTAATTTTTCACAATTCTCTAGCAATACAACCATCAAATCCAGCATTTCCAACCTATTCAGGGCTAACAGTTTTAATGGGAGCGCCCAAAAGTGGATTTGTAGAAGCTACTTTCTTGCGTCCGGTTAACTCGGTTAGTGCCTTTGTCACTAGTTCTCAACGGCTAGTACTTTCTGCTTACGATCGCGATCGCCAACTGCTCGGTCAAACTGCACTACCAGGCTCTAATCTTGCCAATTCAGACTCAGCAATTTTCCCCAATACCTTATTATCTATAAATGTGAATAACATCTATAGCGTTACCTTCTGTGCTTTTGATGGTCAATTCACCATTGACAATTTTCATTTTTGCCTTTAAAAAGCCTTTATGCCCTTGCTCTGAGCCATCTAAAATGGTATCTTTATTTCCGCCGTGCTGTACTAGTCTACTATCCGTCGATGCAAAGCAGGCATCTTGTGGTTTGGGTCTTCACCTTTTCTTCATTCCCTAGTAAAACTTATACAATAGGTAATTTCGTAATCAAGTAGGTAAACACTGTGGCACAGGCTTCGTCTTCTTGGCAGCAATTGATCAACCAGATCCCCAACTGGAGCTGGTCGCATCCATTGTTCAAGACAAAAGGAGCTACAAAGCAGCAAACATTTCAGCGTTTCTCTGGGCCTGGAGGCTTTTTTGGGTTCCTGACAATCGTCGTTGCTATGTTGTTGTGGAACTGGATGCTGCTATTGGCTCTCTTAATGGGCATTGGGGTAATGGTATTGGTTTACTCAATGCAGAAGTGGGACTGGCAATTGCACTGGTCTAAGATACGTAAGTTCTTAAACAGTTCAAATCGTCGATTAGTCTTAGCGGTCATTAGTGGTGGTCTTGCTACTGTCAGCACTTATATGGCCGCTGCAATTTGGGTTGACTCTCACAGTTCCTGGATTGCAGCCGGTGCTATTATCCAAGGCGTGGGAACCCTGTTAACTTTGATTTTATTAGTCTGGCAAATTGTCAACTTCTATGAAAATCGAGAAGAAGACTACCTTGATCGGTTGTTGGTCAACTTAACAGACAAAGATCCATTGAAACGGTTGATTGCCTTACGTCAACTAACTAAATTCATCAGCCGTCAGCGAGTTGATTCTTCAGTGCAGCAAGATGTTGCCGAATGCTTGCAACTCTTACTCAGTCGAGAGGAAGAAGTTGCAATCCGAGAGGCAGCTTTTAAGAGTTTACAAGCTTGCGATCGCATCCGACCGACCGGAGGCGATCGCCTACAAGTGCTACCCCCCAAAACAGAAGCACCTTTTGTACCCGTATCAGCAAAAGTCAAACACCACGTTTATTAGTTATTGGTCATTTGTCCTTTGTCCCTTGTCCTCTGTCCTTCGCAAATGACCAATGACCAATGACCAATGACCAATGACCAATGACCAATGACCAATGACCAATAACAAATAACTATTTTCGAGACAACTGTCCATTAATAACTTGCACTACCGAATGATTGCACCGCCGTACCAATTGTTCATCATGGGTGGTAACAATTACCGTAGCTCCAAAGGAATTTAACTTCTGGAGAATCTGGATTACTTGCCAGGAATTATCAGGATCGAGATTCCCAGTAGGCTCGTCTGCTAACAGTAGTGGTGGTGTACCAACGATCGCACGAGCAATACTCACCCGTTGTTGCTCTCCCCCAGATAGTTGATCTGGGAAGCAATCAGCTTTACTCAGTAAACCCACCAGCTTTAAAGTTGGTTCTAAACGTCGTTGAATTTCTTTACGGGTATACCCTTGAGCTTGCAGCACAAAAGTCACATTTTCTGCTACTGTTCGTTGGCTAATCAGTTTGTAGTCTTGAAACACAATGCCAATCCGTCGCCGAAATAATGACAAGCGATCGCCCCGTAAACCCGCTATATTACACTCATCAACAATTACTTCTCCCTGTGTAGGCAACTCCTGGCCATACAACAGTTTCAAGAGCGTTGATTTACCAGAACCACTTGGCCCAGTGATAAACAGAAATTCTCCCTTTTTTACCTCAAGGTTCGCATTCAATAAGGCGTGAGTGCCGTTAGCATAAGTCTTGCTTACAGATTGCAATGTCACCTTTGCAGTAGTATTACTACCATGCTGTTGAGTTGCAGAGTCCTCTCTCTGAACGAATTTATCTGTTTTAACTTGAGTTGTTAATACTGGCATTGTTAAATTTTCCTCATAACCACAACTAAACAATTTGCCGACTTAGATGTGACATTGCCTATCAAAATAAGGATTCCCAGGTTTTGCTTGGGAATTTAAAATTCAACAAAGAAAATTTAAAATTTTTTGAAGACTTCAGTATTAACTAAGTAACAACACAGACTAAACGCCCCGCTACTGCTAGCAAAACTCTTAACCAAGTAAGTTTGTAGAAAGAAACAAAGTTATGTTAAGCAAAGTTCTTACTAATGACCAATGACCAATGACAAAGGACAAATGACAGTCCTTGCCACTTAGCTTTAATTGCGCCAACCGACTTAACTAATTGCATCTTTCGCTGTCAAACGATAAATAAAAGCCTTTACAGCAAAAGCTGGCAAAGCCAACATTCGCCGCCAACGCCAAGGTTCTTGATACAGCCGATATAACCATTCCAAATTATTATTTGCTAACCAGGCGGGAGCGCGGGTTTTAGTTCCCGACCAAATATCAAAACTACCACCAACGCCAATCCAAATTGCTTGAGGACACAAATGGCGGTTTTCGGCAATCCATAACTCTTGACGTGGCACTCCCAAACCGACAAAAATCACTTGTGGCTGTAATTGAACAAGAGTTTGTTGCAATTGCGCTTCTTCTTCTGGGGAATGGTAGCCTGAGTGAGTGCCTACTATATTCAAATCTGGAATTTGCTGCTGCCAAAAATCTGCCGCAGTTGAGGCCACCCCAGGCGCTGCTCCATAAAAAAACACCTTTGCCCCTGTCTTCTTTTGTCCAAGTTCTTGCAAAAGTTTTTCTGCTAATTCAATTCCCGGAAAACGCTGCACTTTTTGCCATAATAATAACCGTAAATACAGAACAACTCCCGCCCCATCTGGAATAACTAGTTCAGCATTTTTAATTATCTGAGCGAGTAATTCATTCTGCTCTGCCTGCATAGTCATTTCTGCATTGAGCGTTACTACATGAATTCCTCTGCCTTGTTCTAGGCTTTCTAACAACCAGCCTGGATAGTTAGCCATCACATGAACTGGTATTCCCAATACTGAAAATGCTTGATTGCCTTTAGACATAGCCTATTCTTGAGTAACCCTCACGCCAGATTTACTTGAATGTTAAGTTTATCAAATTTTTTTATATTAGAACTTAGGCAGGAAAGATCCCAATACTTTTCGAATAAACCCAACAATCTCTCTTTTGGTCTGGGAAAAGGGTAAGGGGTAAAGGTAAATTTAAACCCTTTCCCTTTCCCCTTTCCCCCTTAACCGAAAAGTATTGGGAAAGATCCCCAGTGCCTTGGAACAATAGAAAGCTTGACATACTGCCCATTTTAAAAATTGGCTCTACAAGCCTGCGGTTTTGAAAGTGGGGATTTCTCAGAGCGCTTGTACTTGGGCTGGATCAGTGCAAACTTTATTGTGAAAGTGTAATATTAACCCAGTATAAAAAAGCTCAACTCGCAACTCTGGTTCCGGGAACAGAAGCTCCTACTATACTGCTTACAGTTAGTGTGGGAGTATGTCACGAAACTCGACTTTATGGTTAAGGTAGTGTAACGGGCTGAAGTTGGCTATGAGTAAAATTCGTATTGCTTTAATTGAAGATCATGACCTCACTCGCGTGGGTATTCGGACAGCGCTCATCCAAAAGGATGAAATTGAAGTTGTAGGTGAAGCTGCCAATGCTGCCGAGGGGTTAAAGATGTTAAAAATGGTACAACCTGATATTGCGATCGTAGATATTGGTTTACCAGATAAAGATGGTATTGAACTAACACGGGAGGTAAAATCTACTGCAAATGGGCAGCAGCTAGCCACAAAAGTGTTAATTTTGACGCTGCGGGATAACAAAGAAGCTGTGTTGGCGGCTTTTGCTGCTGGTGCAGACTCTTACTGTATGAAAGATATCAAATTTGATAATTTGCTGGAAGCAGTGAGAGTAACTTACAATGGCAACGCCTGGATCGATCCAGCGATCGCTCGAATTGTATTACAACAAGCACAACAAAATCCTCAAAAGTTGGAATCGGCTTTTGTAGATGCCAAGACTATTGCCTCTAACCCTGATTATGTCGAGAATCTGGAAGGAATTCAACCTTACACCCTGACAGAAAGGGAATTAGAAGTGCTACAGTTGATTGTCGAAGGTTGTAGTAATGCACTAATTGCGGAAAGACTTTACATCACTGTTGGGACTGTTAAAACTCACGTTCGCAATATTTTGAATAAGCTATGTGCCGATGACCGTACCCAAGCAGCAGTCCGCGCCCTGCGTTCTGGTTTAGTTGGGTAAAGGTAATTTTGATGTGGAGCAATTTAAAACGATCAAGGGAAACTCATAACTTTGAGAAAGTGATATTTTCAAAGTGAATGGCTTCTCTGATTTTCTGTGATTTATTATGTGGGATAAACATCACACTATATCGCCATTCAAACATCTCAAAAGTAAAGTCAAATATGGCTGAGACAGGGGTCGAAAAACTTAAGCTCATGGTGGTAGATGATGAGCCAGACAACCTAGATTTACTCTACCGCACTTTTAGACGAGATTTTCAAGTATATAAAGCCAATCATGCCTTTGGCGCTCTGGAAATCTTGGATCAATTTGGCGAAATGGCGGTGATTATTTCTGACCAAAGAATGCCAGAAATGAATGGAACCGAATTTTTTAGTCGGACAGTAGAGCGCTTTCCTGACACGATCCGGATTTTGTTGACTGGTTTTACTGATGTCGAAGATTTAGTGGATGCCATTAACTCTGGTCAGGTATTCAAGTATATTACCAAACCGTGGAATCCAGATAAACTCAG
This sequence comes from Nostoc sp. C110, assembly GCF_043099725.1. Taxonomy (GTDB): domain Bacteria; phylum Cyanobacteriota; class Cyanobacteriia; order Cyanobacteriales; family Nostocaceae; genus Nostoc; species Nostoc muscorum_A. The sequence continues at coordinate 1,220,509 of NZ_CP171148.1, forward strand.
GGCATTAGTTGAGCAAGCGACTGATACATATCGTGTAGTCAAGAAGCGCACGCAAGAGTTGCGTCGGGCCCTACGGCGAGAATCATTGTTTAATGCCGTAACAACCGCAATTCGTGAGTCTTTAGACTACGACAGTATGCTGCAAAAAATTGTCGCAACCATTGGACAAACATTTGACGCTAGCAGTTGCTTGCTCAGACCAGTAGAAGGCGATCGCCTGATACAAGATGAGTTTTCATACTACGATCCTAAATCCAATGTATTAGATTGCTTCTTCGACCCCAGTATTTTAATTGAAAAAGTGCTGGAAACTCGTCATTATCAACTTACTCAAGAAATATACGAGGGCAACCCCTGTCACCATTTGGTTGTACCACTTAGCTACCAGCAGCATTTGTTGGCTGTGCTGGCTCTCCACCAATGGGGACGCGATCGCCCTTGGCAAGACGAAGACATCCAACTAATTGCAGGTGTTGCCGAACAAGCAGCCTTAGCTCTCTCGCAAGCAAAACTTTACCAGCGTCTCCAAGAAAAGCAACAGCAGATTCATAATGAGTTGGAGGTGGCTCGGCAAATTCAATACAATTTGCTACGCCAAAGTTTACCTGATATCAAGGGTGTAAAAGTGCAAGCCTGCTGCTACCCGGCGCGGGAAGTAGGAGGCGATTTCTTTGAAGTGTTTGTTCATCCCAAAGGGGACTTGTGGTTAGCAGTAGGTGATGTCTCTGGTAAGGGTGTCCCAGCTGCTTTATTTATGGCTAGTATTATTTCAGTTTTACGCCGGGAATTATCTCAAGAAACACCAGCCGAGCCGAATGTGGTTATGCAAAACCTCAATCATGCTCTGAGTGAAGATTTAATTAGCAACAATTATTTCATTACTCTTGTGTTAGCCTGTTATACCCCTAGTACTAAGGAACTAGTCTACACGAATGCCGGTCATATTTATCCACTGTTATGGTCACGCCAAGACGCTTTAGGCGACAATCCTAATTACCTGAAAGTCCGCAGTGTTCCTTTGGGAATCTTACCCAAGTGGCAGGCACAGTCTGGTCGTTTGGTTCTCGCTACTGGAGACACATTATTACTCGCCAGTGATGGTATTACAGAAGCAACGATCTCAAATGATTCTGATTTAACAGTAAAAAACGGGTCTAGTGCTGAGGCAGTTAACCGTTCTATGCTGAACCAAGATGGTCTTTGGCAACTGTTACAACAAGAAGAACAACCACTTTCTCTCAACCATTTACTAGCTCGCATCCAGGCAGATAACCACATTCAAGAAGACGATCAAACTATACTTTCACTGGAGATTTTATAAGTGATGAAAAGTGAGCTTCATGTACCAAGTGACTTGAATTTTCTGAATATTGTCGAAAACTGGTTACTGGGATGTTTAAAAATTCAGCTAGGAGAATCTGTGGATTGGTCACGGCAATCAAGTCGTTTGAGATTGGCTTTGGTGGAAGCTTACTCAAATGCAGTCCGTCATGCCCACAAGGACAAACCAAATTTACCAATTTTACTGCGTTTGGAAGTGAAAGACCGGGATCTGGCCCTAGAAGTTTGGGACTACGGCGAAGGCTTTGATATGTCTAACTACTACGCACCCAACCCTCTGGAAAAACAAGAAGGTGGTTATGGTTGGCTGATTATGAATCGTCTGATGGATAAAGTAGACTATGAGTTGCAGATTGATGGTGCAAACTGTCTCAAGTTACAAGCTACTTTACCCGAATTAGTCAAATAGACAAAAGTTATTTATAGGAATTTTTGATGCCTAGATTTTGTTTTGGGTAATATCAAACATTTCCTCAAAAATTATACTTATTTACTACTTTTCACGGCGTAAAGAAAGTAACTCTTGGGGAGAAGCTAAAAGTTTGATTCTAGTATAGAAAATTTGCCGTTGTTGGTTGAGGATAAATATCCACAAGACATTCACACTACACCAGGAAGTTTGGGCTTTGCCTGCTACCTGAATTTGAATCTCACCGGTTTCTAAAGTCTCGGCGATTGCCGTGTTTGGGTAAGCTTTAACGTTTTGGCCTTCTTGTTTTAAGTAGGCTGCGATCGCATCTGTCCCCACAATATCAGATTCAAAGGGTGGACGCATCACACCATCTACCGCAAATAAGGCAGCAGTTGCCTCAAATTCTCCCGCATTTAAGGTTTGAAAATAACGCAGTACGCTTGTTTCTGTGATTCCCTCAATCTGGAATTCTTCTTTCAACTGTGCTGGGGATATAAATTCAGCAGAAGTCATAAAATTCTTTGTATTATGCTAACTGAATATTCATTTCAATACAAAAATCGCTCAAAAGAAAGCTGCTTTTGAGATAGATTGCTACATATTGCTAAATCTTCCTCACGATGGAAGTTGAGATGTTGCAATGGAATGTCTCTACATTGGTGTTGCAAAAATTGAATAAGGCAGAGGGCAGGGGGTAGGGGGTAATCCCCATAAATAAATTTAGGGGATTTATGATGGACGCTGTATTCTTTGCGCTGCGCGTCTCAAAATACATTTTTTACCTTTATTCATAAATAAATTTAGGGGCTTTAAACCCGTTTGGCAGAGGGCAAAAAATATATTTTCTTCCTCCTGCCTTCTCTTCGAGACGCTACGCGAACTGCCTCCTGCCTTTCTCGATAAAATTGATCCGTAGGGAAAGCAACAAATATTCATCAAAGGTATTGACTAGGTAATGTATAATTTATTTGCCTTTATTTAGGCAAAATCCAAATAAAAAAATGAGTCAGTATTCTGTAACAAGCAGTAGTGTGGTGAAAGAAAAAGCCAGCGAGTTGGGCTTTCACAAAGTTGGAATTGCTGCTGTAGATAGCATAGATGCCACAGAAGCGCAGAGGTTACAAGCATGGATTGAACTGGGTTATCACGCCGATATGGAATGGATGGCTAACCCAAAACGTCAAAATATCCGCTTAGTGATGCCAGAAGCGCGATCGCTAGTATGTGTAGCTCTAAATTACTACACACCATATCAACGTCCAGAAGGCGAGGAATATGCCAAAATTTCCCGTTATGGTTGGGGAAGAGATTATCACAAGGTAATGCATAAAAAACTCAAGCAGCTATCTACATGGCTGGAATCACTAGATGAAAGTGTAAGAGTTCGTTATTATGCAGACACTGGTCCAGTACAAGATAAAGTATTGGCTCAACTTGCCGGAATTGGTTGGATTGCCAAGAATGGTAATGTGATTACACGGGAATATGGCTCTTGGGTATTTTTGGGAGAAGTGTTGACCAATTTGGAGCTAGAGAGCGATCGCCCGCATACAGAACACTGCGGTAGCTGTACTCGTTGTCTTCAGGCTTGTCCTACAGGTGCAATTACTCAGCCTTTTGTTGTGGATGCTAATCGCTGCATCGCCTATCATACAATTGAAAATCGGGACAAAGAACTGCCACAGACACTCACACCCCATTTGCAAGGCTGGGTTGCTGGTTGTGATATTTGCCAAGATGTTTGTCCTTGGAATCAACGTTTTGCCCAAGCAACTGATATTCCAGAGTTTCAGCCTTATCCTGGGAATATTGCTCCCAAACTGCTAGAATTAGCCCAAATCTCAGACCAGGAGTGGGATAAACGATTTCCAGCATCTGCCTTGCGGCGGATTAAGCCAGAAATGTTACGACGCAACGCCCTAGCTAATCTTGACGCATCCAGGCAAATAATGACCCCGAAAGTAATTATTTTTGATTTTGATGGCACAATTGCTGATACAGTAGATGCACTTGTAAGTATTGCCAATCGTCTAGCTGTAGACTTTGGTTATAGACACATCAGCCCAGAGCAATTAGCCCTCCTTAAAAACTTAACATCTAGGGAAATTATTAAGTTCTCAGGAGTTTCTCTATTTAAAATACCTTTTTTAGTTAAAAAAGTTAAAGGGGAATTAAAAGACAAAATTCCCGAATTAAAACCAATTCCGGGAATTAAAGAAGCATTAATAGAACTGCAAAATCAAGGATATAAACTGGGTATTATCACTTCTAATTCTAAAGATAACGTTACCCAATTTCTCACAATCAATGATTTAAATCACCTGTTTGATTTCATCTACTCAGGAATTACAATTTTTGGCAAAACAACCATAATCAATAATGTATTGAGGCAAAAGCAACTCAAACCCCAAGAAGTTATTTATGTCGGAGATGAAACCAGAGATATAGAAGCATCAAAGAAAGCAAATATCCAAGTAATCGCAGTAGCTTGGGGCTTTAATTCATCGGAAGTATTAGCTAAACAAAATCCAGATTATTTGATTCACCAACCTAGCGAACTGCTAGAAGTGATGAATGGTTATTAATTATATACACATCTCCATAAATTAAATATGCGTTATCCATAACCATTGTAGAGACATAGCTATGCTACGTCTCTACATTTTTTTCACCAGATGTCTAAATATTGGATTAGCAAAAATTACTTTTTCGGTTGACCCTTTTCCAAAGCTTTTTGTACTAGTTCATCACTGACATTAGTCACACCTTCAGTTCTAGAATTCCCAACTTCCTTTGCTAACTCTGCATAATCGTCAGGATTACCAGTTGACTGCGCTTCAATTTTTGTCTCTTCTGGCTTAGAAGTTTGATATTTAGGTGCTGTGGCTGCTTCGGCTGCTGCTGCACCTTCACCAGTACGATCAACTTCACTCACGCTAAATTGTTGTGCAGCTGCATAGTCAGCATCAAAATCAACTTTTGGCGCTTTTTCTTCACCACTAGCGATATTTTCGGCAGCTAATTGAGCATCATGGGTGGGAGCTTCATTAACATTGGGCTTTACTTCATCAGGCATAGTTAAAATCCTTAAGTTAAATTTTTTATTGCTTACTTGAAAAAGCATAACAAGGTAATTAGCTATTTTCATGCTCCCTGGGGAGAGACTTTACGTCTATTAAAAGATAGATTAAAGCTGAAATTTGCAATTAACATAAATCTTTCTCTCGATAGTAGAAGCTGATGCTCAAACTTTGGTAAGCCTTAGTTTAGCGTGTAAAATTTCTTTGGAAATAAAATTATGACTGCAAGTTACGATAAAACTATTTCTCAAGCTCAGAGCAATGAAACTCAAAAATTGGTGGATGCGTTTAACAATTTAGATACCGATGCAAAATTAGCTTGGTTCTATTTGGTTTATAAAAAAATGGGTGATTCTATTACGCCAGCTGTTCCTGCTGCTGCTGAACCAGAATTATCACCACTTCTGCTAGGAGACTTTTTTGAATTATCAGATGAGCAACAACTAGATATTATGCGGGATATTGTTAACCGCAAAGATACAGAATATTCCCGTGCTTATGGGGCGATAAAAGAAAACAACCAGCTGTTAGTTTGGTATGCTTGGGCGGTAGCTATGGGGAATCAAGTAGTTGACTTACCAGGTAGCTACGAGCCAAGTAAGGCAATTAACGATCTGGTTTCCCAGATTGAAAAACTAGATTTTGACGAGCAAATTTCGGTGTTTCGGACAATAGCTGGTGAAGTGGGTTACACCGATGTTAAGCCGATCGCAACGCAAGCAGAAACTGGAAAAACGTCGAGTTTGTAATCGGGACTGGCAGCTAGAAGTCTCGGCTACACTAACAAAGTCCGCTTCCTCCTACGCTGTGCCAAGCTACGAGTAGCGTTCCGTTGGACAACCTCTCTTAGAGAAGGAAAGCGGACTTTAATAACTTATGAGACAGCCAACTGACTCAAGTCGCTTGGGGTGAGGTTAGAGTGTACCACTTGACCATCGCGGAACCAAACGATGCGCTGGGTTTGACGGGCAACTTCTGGCTCATGTGTCACCATGACAACGGTGATTCCACTGGCATTGAGTTCGCTAAAGATATCCAAGACTTCTTGGGTTGTGCGCGAATCAAGTGCGCCTGTGGGTTCATCGGCTAGGAGTACTACAGGACGATTGACAATGGCTCGTGCGATCGCTACTCTTTGTTGTTGCCCCCCAGATAGTTGAGTTGGTTTGTTGTTGAGGCGATTTGCTAAACCGACTCGCGTCAATGCAATTGTGGCGCGATCGCTTCTTTCTTTTGGATTCACACCAGCATACAGCATTGGCAGTATCACATTTTCTAATGCTGTTAGTTGGGGCAATAAGTGGAATTGTTGAAACACAAACCCCAGTTTTTTATTACGGATATGCGCCAATGAGCGATCGTCCATTTGGGCTACATCAAGATTATCTAAGTAATAATGTCCGGTTGTCGGACGGTCTAAACACCCGATAATATTCATGGCTGTGGATTTACCAGAACCTGAAGGGCCCATGATTGCACAATATTCGCCCTGTTCCACAATTAGGTTGACATCATTCAGCGCTCGTACCTCTGTTTCGCCACTACCATAAATCTTGAAAATGTTTTCTAGTCGAATGATTGCTGGTTTCGGTAGAGGATTAGGAACCAGGGAATCGTTAATTGAAATAGTGTTTGTCATAAAGATTATAGGTAATCTTGGGGTAGTAAGTTACTTTTTTCCCAGTTGTAACTATAGTAACCATCCTCACAAGGTAAATTGTCGGGAAGGAATTAGCGATCGCTACAATAGTAAATATCCTTTCAAAACAATTTAGTTTACCCAATTAAACTTTGAGGAATTTAACCCCAAATATTCATCTAATTTCTTCCAAATCCCTTAGAGACTGAGTGCTTTTTTAAACTCTCAGAATTTTTACCAGCAAACATCCATTGCAAATGCTGTGGTAACAGTTTGGCTAAATCATAACGCTTCAAAATAGTCTCTCGCGCATTGGCACGAATTTTTTTCATCTCTTGAGGATGATTCAGCGCCTCTTCAACCCGATTAGCAATATCCTGGGGAGAAAAGAAATCTACCAACAATCCATTCACCCCATCGTGGATGACCTCCAATACTGGCGGAGTCTTAGAAGCTATTAGTAAACATCCTGCTGCCATTACTTCTAACATTGACCAGGATAAAACAAAAGGACGGGTTAAATAAATATGAGCAGAAGAAGCTTGTAAAACCTGAAGATACTCATTGTAAGGTAGTCTATCTGTAAAGTGCAGCCTCGATAAATCTAAAGATGATTTTAATTTTTCTAGCATTAACTGTTTATAAGTTTGACCATCGGGGAGATTCTTCCCATAAGCCACCCTATCTTCTCCCACAACTACTACATGACAGTTAGGTCTTCGCTGTTGAATTAGTGCCACCGTTTCCATAAACTGTGGAAATCCTCTATAAGGTTCCATTCCCCGTCCCACATAAGTTACCAACTCTTCGACATGGGAAAGGTCAAGATTTATTCTTGGTAAAATTAACTTTACGTCTGGCTTGGGGACAAAATAATTGGTATCAATACCATCATGAAGTACAGTGATTTTGCTATGATATTCTTTGGGAAACTGGTGACGCTGCCAATTAGTGGGAGAAAGACCGCGATCGCAGCTATATAAATCAGTCAAAATCGGTGCATTTTTCACGCGGATACGGCATTCATCATCAGCATTCAATGGTTCATTGGGATCAAAATCTGCATCCGAACCGTGAGCGTGATAAAACCACTCGAAATAACACAATAATTCTGCTTTGGGAAAAACATCTTTCATAAATAAAGTCGGGCCCCAACCAGAATGACCATAAACTATATCTGGAAAGAAACCCTCAGCTTTTAATTTTTCGGACACGCGATAGACAGCCTGCGCGGTGAGAACAGCATTTTCTAGGTTGCGAACGTAATGGTGAGTTTGGGGAGCAGCTTCCCGAGAAGGAGTGTAAATAGCTTTAAAAACGCCAGGTATTTCGCCTTCACGACGATTTGTTCCAAAGACGACTTTGCAATTAGGATCTTTACCTAAAACTGTCGCTAGGTTGCGAAATTGTGAAGGAAAATTGGGATGTAAAAATAATATTTTCATTGGAATAATCTTGATTAATTTATCAAATAGAATTCAGGAGTCAGGAGTCAGAATGGGCTAAACCTTAGCTATCCGCTAACAGAATTAATTTTGTATGAGTGGCGGATAGCGCAGCGTTAGCGAGTCTGCGAGCGTCTGAATAATCGGGTTTAATACCCCCAACAAATCTACGATTTGGTGGTCAACAAGAAAGTCGTGGGACTGAATCCCCGACTGATAGCGTAGCGTTAGCGAGTCCGCGAGCGTCTTGATTCTGACTCCTGAATTCTCACTTCTGAATTCTGACTTCTTCTTCAATGCCAGATAAAATAAATTAAGACAAGCTATTTCAGATTATAAGATTATTTCTCACAATTTTTAGCAAGTAAATTTAGGTAAATGGTAGCCTGAAAATGCGAAAATAATCGCAAATTCATGTTATGACAATGAAATTTATTGGCATTGATTTAGGCTGGCGATCGCAACCAAGTGGACTATGCTGTTTAGAATGGATAGATGGACAACTGCAACTACTCGATCTAGACCGCAAAGAAGCTATTGCAGACATCCTCACCTGGATCGATCAAAGCGTTCAACCAGACGAACCAGCAATCATCGCCGTAGATGCACCTACCCTCATACCCAACGCTAGCGGGAGCCGCCTCCCCGACAAACTCAGCCACAAGTACTTTGGCAAATATCATGCAGGCTGCTACCCAGCGAATCAAAACCTACCCTTCGCCGATCGCACCATTAACTTTGGTTTAGAATTAGAATCACGTGGTTTTGCCCACGCACCCACCATTGAACCGCAAAAACTTAGCAGATATCAAATAGAAGTCTTCCCCCACCCAGCAATCGTTAACCTATTCAACTTAGAACGCATCCTTAAATACAAAAAAGGACGACTTACTGAGCGTCGCCTAGAACTAATCAAACTCCAAAATTATCTTCTCGATATCCTCCCCTCTCTTTCTCCTCCTCTGCGTTCTCTGCGCCTCTGCGGTAGCCTACGGCAAGCCGCTGGTGCGTCTACGTTTCCTTCCAAAATCCCCACCACAGGCGCAGCCCTGAAAGCAGTTGAAGATCAATTAGATAGCTTAATTTGCGCCTATGTTGCCGCATACTGGTGGTATTGGGGAGAACAACGTAACTTAGTATTAGGCGATCGCACCACAGGCTACATTATCATCCCCCAAAGAATATTAGCCTAAAATTGTAATGTCGTAAGATTTAACTCAAAGAGGTTTTATGCAAGGAGTTAGTTCTAACTTGAGTTTAAAAGAGCTTTATGAAATTGACGAGCATCTCTGGTTAGAGGAAACAATCAAACTCTTGAAAGCTAACCATTTAGAAGAATTAGATTTAGAAAATTTAATTGAGGAGCTAGAAAATTTGGGTCGTAGAGACAAAGCCAAGGTTGCTAGTTTATTAGAACAAATTATTAGACATCTTTTGCTACTGCAATACTGGACAGAGGAATCTCAATATAATTCTGGACATTGGAAAGCAGAAATTAGAGGTTTTAGGAATCAATTAAAACGTCAGTTAACAACGAATTTATATCAATTTTTAGAAAAAGAATTAGCATCAATTTATAATGATGCTTTAGGATATGTAATTGATAAAACTGAAGGCAAACTCGATAACTTACCTCAACAGGACTTACGCAACTGTCACAAGCAATGGCACGGTGTAACCGCGCCGCGCGCCAAACAACTACACGATAAACATGGGAACAGCCGGACGTTTTAGTTGCTGAACTAAATAATTTGATAACAATCCATGCTTAATTTGATAGATTGTTTGACCAGTTTTATAAGCTAAATCTTTGAGTCTAAGCCAAACTAAAATAGCGCAGGCAATATGATTTCTTTGAATACGTCCTTTACGGCATTGACATGATTCAATGCCAGTCAATTGTTTTAATTCTCGGTGAAACTCTTCAACCTTCCATCGAACTTTACACACTTTTTGTACAACGTCCGTAGAATCTTGAGATATATCGTTTGTAGCGATAAAATCCGTTCTGTCGGTGGAGACAGTTACCCGGAATAGTTTCACTTTTTTAGCTTGAGGAAACTTTTTTATTTTAACTAGTTTACCTAATTCTAACTCCTTTTCATCCCAAAATAACAATTCAATTCTTTGATAATCTTTTTGACCTGACGTATCATCAACCAGTCGATTACGTTTCAGAGGACAATAATAATATTTCCCTAACCCATCTATATATAACATCAATTTTTTTGTGGCATACCAAGTGTCCATCAAGACAGCTTTAAATGGCAAAAACTTATTATACACAAGGTTTTGCAGCATCTCCATCACATGGTCTATCTTTGTTTTACCATCTCTATCTGGATCATAAATTCGATAGTCAACTACCCAAAACTTTCCGATTTCATGATTGACATATACACAATTTACTAGCCCAATTCCTTGAATTACACCATGCTCGTTGCCACTATACTGGCGTTTACTTGGCTCTATTTCCACAGCGTATCGTTTATCAATTACTGTGTCATCAAAAACCAAATACGCATTATCATTTATTTCTATTAAATCTTTGACATTATCCCAAAGAATCCGAGGTGTTAATTTTTCGTTATTTAAATAACGGTTGATTTTATCGTGACTGATCTGCTCTAAATGCTCCGCCAAATTTGTGAGAGTATAATTAATCTGACTACTTAACAAGTACTGGCAATAATTAAGTTTAGTAAATCTCATAAACCTATAGGATTGATTTTATGCATCCTCAGCTAATTTTCTCATAATTTGATGAATACTTAACACAGCCGATTACTGTTACTAATTTCATCAATTTCCTTTGGGTATGCCACTTTTATATAGTATTTATGTACTATATAAATGCGATGGCTACGCCCGCCGCAGGCATCGCACTGTGCCAGTTGCGTAAGTCCTGCTCAATATTCTACCTATACCTTAGAACAGCTACTAGATATTAATTACTTACCTGAAAACTTGTAATATAAAAGACGTTGCTAACTTAAATTAGCAACGCCTATTCTTGAGTATTTAATAACTACTCAGCACTCTTACTCTGCCCAAGCAATCAACCTTGGTTCATAAGCATTAGCCAGATTTGGATTTTTCGGCAATACACGCAAAGACAAGCCCTGTAAACCAGAAGCGGTATAAGTAATATTACCCGTGTAAATGCTCAATTGCTGTGAATCTTCACCTTGGTAATCCATCACCACTGTTACAGCGTTGACAATCTCACCATTGGCATCGATCGCACCTTGATATAACTCCACCTGCACATCATCATTGGTCAAGGTTGCTAAGTCAACTTTGGCTTTGACAGCAACAGTTTGGTTAACTTCAATGTCTGAAGCTGCCGATACATCAACATCTTTGATTCTGATGTTGAACCAGTGTTCGCCCAGTTTTTCTTTCCAAGCAGCTAGTTCTTTCGCTGGGGCATAGTTATCAACAGTCAGGGTATGATAGCGATCGCTAGCCGGGAAATAAGCTCTTTGTGCATATTCTCCTACCATCCGTGCTGTATTGAAGAACGGACAATTCAACCGAATTGCATCCTTCATTTTGGCAACCCACGGACGAGGCAAGCCATCAGTATCCCGGTGTTCATAAAATAGCGGTACAACTTCCTTCTCTAACAATTCGTAGAGAGCATTTGCTTCTACTTCATCTTGGTAGTTAGGATCGTCGTAATTTTCGCCGTGTCCAATCGCCCAACCTGTACGGACGTAATCAGCTTCATCCCACCAGCCATCTAGTACACTTAAATTCGGCAAGCCATTCATTGCGGCTTTCATGCCACTGGTACCAGAGGCTTCCCGTGGACGACGCGGTGTATTTAACCAGATATCGCAACCTGCAACCATCAAACGGGAGATGTGAATGTCGTAATTGGGGACAAACACTACCTGTTTTTCTAAATGTTGTTCGCGGATAAAGTGATTGATCTCGCGGATCAGTTCTTTACCGGGGATATCCTTGGGATGTGCCTTACCAGCAATCACAAATTGCACTTTCCTGTCTTTGTTAGCCAGCAGAAGCCGCTTAATCCGATCCAAATCACGCATCCAGAGGGTGGCGCGTTTGTAGGTGGCAAAGCGACGGGCAAAGCCAATGGTGAAAGCGTAAGGATCTAAAACTTCTTGGGCTTGGATAATTTCGGAAGCGGAAGCGCCGCGATCAGTTAAATGCTTGACCAAATGCTCCCGTACATACAAAATCATATCCAAGCGGCAGCGTTCGTGATTGCGCCACAATTCTTCATCGGGTATAGCATCCATCCGATCCCACAATGGGCTATCTGGTGGTGCTGATGACCAATTTGGGCCTAGATAGCGATCGTACAATTCTTGAGTCGATTTCGCTACACAACTGCGAGCATGGACACCATTAGTAATTGCTGCGATCGGCACTTCTTCTACTGGTACTTTCTGCCACAAGCCCTGGAACATTTGCCGCGACACGACCCCGTGCAGTTGTGCGACACCGTTAGAAAATGTTGCCATTTTCAAAGCCAGCACCGCCATACTGAAAGGCCCAGATAAATCACCTGTATTCTCGCGCCCCAGTCCTAAAAATTGCTCTTTGGGCAACCCAAATATCTCTGCATAGTACCCCAAGTAGTGCAGCATTTTGTCGGGAGCGAATAAGTCAATCCCTGCTGGTACTGGCGTGTGGGTAGTAAAGATATTACTGGAAGCCACCACCTGTTTAGCTTGGGCATAACTCAGCCCTTCTTCCTGAATCAGCAAGCGGATGCGTTCTAGGGCAGAGAAGGCGGCGTGGCCTTCATTCATGTGGTAAGCGGTGACTTTCAGCCCCAAAGCTTTGAGCATTTGCACACCACCGATCCCCAGCATGATTTCCTGGTGGATACGCATATCGATGTCGCCACCATACAGCTGATCTGTAATGTCGTGGTCGTAAGTGTTGTTGGGTTCAATATTGGTGTCAAGCAGATACAAGGGAACTGTTCCCACCTGTACGCGCCAAACTCTAGCGTACACCTTGCGTCCAGGATAATCTACCGCAATCCGTAGCTCTGAACCATCGGCATTGCGCTCTAGATGCAAGGGCATATTATAGAAATCATTGAGCAAGTAGCGTTCTTGCTGCCAGCCATCAGCATTCAGATACTGGGCAAAGTAGCCTTGCTGATACAGCAAACCTACACCGACAAGCGGTAGCCCCAAGTCACTAGCAGATTTGAGGTGATCCCCCGCCAGAACTCCCAAGCCGCCAGAATACACGGGTAAACAATCAACAAGTCCAAATTCCGCCGAAAAATAGGCGTAGCATTCTTTTGGTTTATGCTCCCGTTGTTTCTGATACCAAGTGCGCTCTTGCAAATAATCTTCTAACTGACGGTCAGCTCGATCCATTTGCGCGAGAAAGCCTTCATCTTCGACAACTTCCAAAAGCCGCGATTGAGAGATAGTACCGAGCATCAACACTGGGTTATGATGGCTAGACTCCCACAAGTCAGAGTCTAAGCGACGAAATAAATCTTTGCTCTCAACGTTCCAATCCCAGTGCAAGTTATATGCTAGCCGCCGCAGTGGTTCGAGTCGCGGTGGTAGTGAAGGGGATACGTTAAATGTGCGAATTGGCTGCATAGGTTGGCAAAACTCCAAGTTTAGTTATGGTTATTGTTTACTGTCTTTACCAATGTTGCCAATTCTTTATACTGTAGTTTGTGAAGAAGCGATGACTTTGTTAAGCATTGAGAATTCTTTTTAACATCGTTGCTAAAGTTTACACCAAGGTGTTTCTAATTCTATGCGTTACTCTCAGCCATATACTTGGTATATTAAGATTTAATCATTGAGTGGTATGTATCACTTAAAAAAATCTAGTTTTGAACAAATAATTTATATTTATTTTAGTATTGCTTCTGGGGATCAGTTCTACTGTCTTGGCTGAGGGTGAAATTTCCTCGTAGCTGTTTCCACAAAGGTTAAAATTTTAATTATTTTTTAATAAAATTGCGCTGGAAAATAAGCAGCTATGATTCTTAGGTTAAGGATTAGTTTGAGAAGATGTGATACAAAATAACCCATGTAGACATCACTTAAAAGAGGAAGGCGTAAAAATAATACCAAGGAGTTAACTAGAAAAGCGTCGCAAACTACTTGGTATAAATTTTGGATACTAAATCAGGAAAATAACTTCTTAGCCTGTAATCTTATGAACCTAGTGAAGGCTGGTCTTTGGTATTTTTTGTCATTGACAAAGCTACAGCAGCTGCATAAGCAATCTCCGCTGCCATTTGATAAGCAAGTTTGATACTTGATGAAGCGTCCTTGGCTTTAGGAGAAAGAGAAGCTTTTTTTCGGCGCGACTCTTGTTTAACATCACCCGCTACAATAGCTCGCTGTAAAATGATCCAGGCATCTAGGTCTTCTGAGTCATAATTACTTTGAAGTTGCGATCGCAGTTGTTCTTCGGCTACAACACTCAGATAGCCGCTATTTAGAGCTTCTTGGACAATTTCTTTAATTAAAGCCATAATTTGAACCAAGTGTGTGAGTTAAAACCGATACCTCAATGTGGTCAATTTGATGTTGTTTTGTGGACTTCTCCTGGAAACTCAGCTAAGTTTTAGCTTTCTTTACAATAAAATTTATAATGAGTAACACCAAGCACGCATCACCCGCTTGGCTCACCCGAATGGGTGATTTACAAATTTTTAGATATAAGTAATAAGGAAGAAGAAAATTTTGAGCTTTTGAACGAAGAGGGTGTCATCAGTATAGTAGATATCATTCTGAGTTTAACGCCCAATTATAAAATTACTTGGACAAGCAAAGGTAGAAATATAGACAAAAAGACAATTAACATCCGTGATCATTTTTAAAATTACCGTCCTCGATAAATTTCATCTAAGTGTATAAAATTATTTAAGAGTAGCGATAGCTCCATCAAAAAAGTTAGCTAATTTACAATATTCTCATTAACAATCAACTTATTTATTAAGAGTGTTCCACTAAAAATAAAATGTGTTATTGTTAAAAGCAACTGTTATTAAAAACGATTCATGTAATTACAAACATGAATTTGCTAGTCTGTAAATCATCTGTGTGCAACATGATTGGAGCAGCATACTCTAGAAATTCGTTGCAAGAAAGCCGTCATAGCAGTCGGGGAAGCGCTTACTTGTTTGCACCGATGGTCAACTTCAATGTGATGGCTGATGTAGGGGATAATCCACCCTAATTGGGCTTTTTGGGGCAATAATACCCAATTAGACCCAACAATAATTACATTGTTATGCTAGGCAGAAATTTTATCTAAATTTTTGAATATAGTCTAGTTAAATGTATTTTTTGTTGCAACATAGCTTGTGGAACTGAGTTGTTTTAAAAGACTAAAACCGCCTGATAGGAAGTAGCCTCAAGGCAAACAACTCAATCCCTAGTTGCGTAACAAGCTTTGCAAATTTACCAGATAACCAAAACAGTATCCTATCTAAACCAACCATTTTACCCATCAGATAATTTCATAGTCTGGGGTTTGACCCTGCAATGCACTAAGATTTTTTGTTAATTGCTCTGGCGAAAAAGAAGCAAAGTTTTTACATGCCTTGACTGGTAAAAAAGCTTCTGTGACATCAAAGTAATTGTGCATATCAAGTGGGTAATTCTAACACACATAATTTCAAGAATTGCTCACCTAGTTAAAGCCAGACTGGAGGTTTTCCAAATTTTGGAAAATCATCTAAAAATATGGGTAAATTTCGGTAATATTGCCAACTAAGTTTAATGTATTAAGAAATACAAAGCTTTTTGGTATGGCAGAAGATTAGGATACAGGCAAAAAACTTTCAATACTGTCAACAACAATTAATTGAAGAGATATGTAGCCATGCCTAATGAGCAAGATTTTTCAAAATTGCAGCGTGTGCAAGAACTTGTAGTAACTACTGTGTTAGGGGATCTTCCTACACTTATTTTGGGGCCAAAGTTGCGTAGTTTAGGATATCGGAGTATTTTTGCCCAAATAGGCAGCTCAGTTTATATTCAAAATGGTGTTGAATTTAACGGTGCTTCTTGTATTGAGATAGGCAGTGGAGTCTATATTTTCAAGGGTGTACGCATGGATGCTAGAGGACACAAAAATAATAAAATTCATCTAGGCAATAGAGTAGCTATTGAGCGTAACGTTGATATAGGGTGTTTGGAAGATACGTGTATACATATTGATGAAGACACCTTCATTGCTCCAAACGTATGTATTGAGGGGCCAGGAGACATTAAAATTGGCAAACACTGCATGATTGCTGCCCACTCCGGGATATATGCCAATAATCATAATTTTGCCGATCCGATGGAGCTAATTAAATACCAAGGTGTTACTCGCAAGGGAATTGTGATTGAAGATGATTGTTGGCTAGGTCATGGAGTAACGGTATTAGATGGCGTTACCATTGGCAAAGGTAGTGTTATTGGTGCGGGAGCAGTTGTCAATAAAGATATTCCTCCTTTCTCCATTGCTGTAGGTATACCTGCACGAGTAGTCAAAAACCGAATTGGTAAAGACCTAGTAAAAGTTCAAACTGAGAAATAGGGTATGGGGCATGGGGCATTGGGTATGGTAACTATTTCCCATAACCTTTAATATGTTGCCTTTGGGAAGAAACTTTTGCTGTCAGTTAACGTCACAAACTGGAGTAAGCAGTTTCTGAGTTATTTTTAAGGGCATCTAAAAGTCAGACAACTGACATTTTGCACCATTCTCAATAACTGTAGAGTAGGTACTGCTAGTCCCTAGTCTCTAAGTGCCCAGTCCCATGTCCCCACAGTCCTCTAAAAAAGGGACGAGATTTGGGTAATATAAAGTAGCTATCTTTTCTGCATGGCAGATCCTCAAAGAAAAGCTTTCTTTGTTTTACCCGTTGGAGATATTTCTATGCTGACTTTAAAAATCGCTGTTTATATTGTTGTTGCCTTCTTCGTAACTATCTTCATCTTCGGATTTTTGTCGAACGATCCTGCTCGTAACCCCGGCCGTCGGGACTTAGAGTAAAAGGGCGATAAATCATCCGCGACTTTGGAAGGCGGAAAATACTAAACGCCACAGAAACTTACTAAGCGAAATTTAGTAAGTTTCTTCCTCCAGGTAGCTTGCTGTAGGTAGCAGAAGGCGACAGTCGGAAGGCAGAATGTATGTTTATCCTTCCGTCCGTCATTTGGCTGTTTGTTAGCCCGATTTTGCTCAAATATGCTTCATCCAGTTCTGCCACCCAATCCGCCTCCTATCCTCGAATCTTTACAACCTGTAAATCCCACCTCATCTGCTAGTCATACAAAGTTTCTTTCAGTTGTAGAAACTGGAATGCAGGAAAAGACAGACAAATCCAAGCAGTCTAAGGATTTGCCTGAGTTGTCGATTGCGGGTGACACCAAAAGTAATTCGCCATTGCCAACTCCCATCAACTCAACTCAGGATGACTCAGTAGTTGCCGAAACTTCCTCTGTACCTCATCCACCAGAAACTTTCCCACCAGAGATTTCCCCCATTACCGACTCAGGAAGTGCTGCGCTGGGGCGATCGCTCATGGTTGGTTATCCAACGCAAGATATTAAAACCTCTAATGGCCATCCGAGCGTCGAAGGGCGGCGCTCAGAGCTTCTCCTAAGAGCGGCATTACGCAAACGGGAGACGCAAACAGAAGCCACTGCATTGCCAAAAAAAGTTGGAGCGGAACCTTCCCTAAATGCAAAACCTGAACCTTCTCAAAAACTCGGTGAGCGAGGTCTAACGACAAGCCGCTTTGCGTCTACGCTAAATCCCAATTCTGTTGCTAGAGAAAAACAAACCTTTTTGGACTCTCTACGATTTAACTATAGGGTCTCTCCAAGTCCCCTTGTCGCCCAATCTCCGCCTTCTATTCCAGTTGTCCCAAAGGTTACAACCAGCAATAAGTTAGTTGAATCCAAGGCGGAAATTTTAGCTAAGAAGTTAACCCAGCAAAAACAGCTAAGTGACATTACTGCGCCACAGTCTTCGCAAAAAGACAATATCTCTCTATCTGCTGCCGATCTTGCACCAAGTTCTCAATCAGTACAAAATTTTATAAAATTCCAGTCTCGTAATCCGACAAAGCAACTCCCAACGCCCATCACTGTAGAATTCAGTTCCCAAGTCCAACAACAAACTCAAGCGCCAACATCTACACCACCAGTAAATACCACCAATCAGCCACAAGCACCAGCTAGCAAACCGCCAGCCAAACCGAGAATTGTAGAAGTCACTTCAGATCGGCAAGAGTATGACGAGCAACGGCGAATTATTACAGCTGTTGGAAATGTAGTTGTGCGATTTGATGGGGCGGTGGTGGATGCCGATCGCTTGCAAGTTAATTTAGACAACTTAATTGCTGCGGGGGAAGGCAACGTAACTTTAACCAGGGGCGATCAAATACTGCGTGGACAACGCTTTACCTATAACTTTGTTCAAGATAATGGAGAACTCTTAAATGGTAGAGGAGAAATTTATGTGCCCTCAGCACAAACAGATTTTGCTTTCTCACCCATAGATGCAACTGCTGGTGGAGTAACAAAACGTCCGCCTAGCGATCGCATTAGAGCCAATCAACCCCTTTCTGGTGTAAGCAGCCCTGGAGGAATTGATTTTACAGTCGGGGGTCAAACTGATGCTAGCAACCTCTCACGCCCGAAAACAGGAGGCGTAGTCAATCGGCTCAGATTTGAAGCTGAACACATTGACTTCTATCCGCAAGGCTGGCAAGCAAGGGATGTCCGCATCACCAATGATCCTTTTTCGCCTCCAGAACTAGAGTTACGCGCAGATACAGTAACTCTGACGCGAGAAACACCCTTAGTAGACCGTATTAGAACACAGCGACAGCGTTTGGTATTGGATCAAAGAATCTCCTTACCAATTCCGGTGAATCAGCAGACGATTGACCGCCGGGAGCGGGATGTTACACCTGCAATAGTTTCTCCCGGCTATGATGGAGATAAGCGGGGTGGTTTGTATATTGAGCGTGGCTTTCCAGTGATCGATACAGAGAAGACAAGCTGGACAATCACGCCTCAGTTACTAGTACAGAGAGGTGTGCAAGAAGGTATAGGTAACTTAGGCTCATTGTTTGCTGTCAAGACAAAGGTAAATTCTGTTTTGAGTCCACGAGCAGTAATTGAAGGAACTGGGGAGTTAACCAGTTTTGACTTAGATAAGGTAGAAGACAATTTGCGGGTGAATTTGGGATTGCGTCAGATAATAGGCACTTCCCTTCCCCATCTCTTGAATGTGCAATATAATTACCGCGATCGCCTCTACAACGGTACTCTCGGTTTTCAAACTGTCCAGAGCAGTTTTGGGGGCATTATTACCTCTCCTGCGATTCCTTTAGGAAAAAGTGGCATCAACCTCACCTATCAGGGAAGCGCTCAGTATATCGATGCCAATACCGATCGCCAAGACTTACTAGAACCCATACGGGAAAACGATCGCATTTCACTAGGTCGTTTCCAAGCTAGTGCTGACCTCAGTACTGGGGTGTTACTGTGGCAGGGAAAACCATTACCGCCCACTGCCACCGAGGGATTACGATACACGGCTAACCCTGTAGTTCCTTACTTGCAAGCGATCGGTGGACTTACTGGCACTACGAGTTATTACAGCAATGGTGATAACCAAAGCACCCTAACTGCGAGAATTGGTTTACAAGGACAAGTTGGTCATTTTTCTCGCCCTTTTTTCGACTATACCGCCTTTAATATTAGTTTCTCTCAAGGCTTAAATAACGGATTATCACCCTTTTTGTTCGATCGCTCCGTTGATAACAAAGTTTTGACTGCTGGGATATCACAGCAAATCTACGGCCCTTTTCGCTTAGGCTTTCAAACATCTGTTAACTTGGATACTGGTAGAGAAACCAGTACTGACTACATTTTAGAATATAGCCGTCGCACCTATGGCATCACCTTGCGTTACAATCCAGTGTTGGAATTAGGCGGCTTTAGCATCCGAATTAGTGATTTTAACTGGGGTGGCGGCACTGATCCATTTTCTGAAGTTAAACCAGTAGTAAATGGTGTGCAACAGAGTTATTAATAAGAAGGATTCAGAATTCTGAATTCAGAATTCTGAATAACCATCATCAAGTTGTTAAAATTTATGTTTGTGGAAGAATAAATCCGCATCGGGTTGAAAGTGCAGCCTCACATAGAATCGGTACGAGGAATCGCACAGGTTGATGCACTCCCAGGTATTCTCAGGTTGGCATAGTCGCCGCTTAATTGAACACGTGAAGCTGGTTGGTGTAGGACAGCACAGCATCTTTGAACTGCGGCTTGATATTCTCGCCATTGCTGACGGATGGCAATACTGGCGGCATCGTTACCTAAGTCTGAAAATCTTAGCCCAGCCCGAATTAGCCAAGATTCTACATCAGTTGTTTCACCCAGTATTTCTGGAATGGCATTAATGTTTTCCATGAGTAATATCTTTTATGCATATTTAAAATTGGCCATTTAACTTTAAGAAAAACTATTGATAATAGCCAATATAATTGGTTATCAAAATCATAAATAAAAATGATTAAAAATATGTCATATCTGAGTATGGATGCTCAGATATGACAGAATAAATTCTATTACGGCTGGTAAACATCATTCCTTTAGCTTGTGAATAGGCTGTCTCCTAGCTCGTAATCACTAGAAGCGATAGCCTAATCCAGCTTGGAAGCTGACAGCATCAGCATCACTATTTCTGTAGGCATCAATGCCCCATTTCGTATCGCCATAAGCAATGACATTATTGCTAACTTCTGATTCAATACCAAGGGTGACTACAGGTGCATTCTGATTGCCCAATGGGGTTTTTTGACCTTCGTCAGTTACAAAAGAATAACCACCACCGAAGTAAACGTTAGTGTTTCTGGCGATCGGCGCATCGTAAGTCACGATGGGCATAATTGCAGCAGCATCACCACCATACAGCACAGAACCCCGCAGTGAAACAGGTGCATTGGGAAGGGCGTAACGTCCTTGAATATTACCGCCAATTTGTGATTCATCGTTTCCTTGTCCGCCACTGGTTGCACCAACTGCAACACCAGCACCAATATAATTACCGTTTGTACCGGCTGTTTGAGCAGAAGCAATTCCTGCGGAGAGGACAATGGAAGCAACAGCAAGTGCAGAGGCAGCTAATTTTGTAAGTTTCATAGAATTATTCTCACTAGAGTTAGGTAAAATCAATGTTCTCTAGTACTAGAATCTCTTTTTTTACAAAATGTAACCTCGCACACCTGGTTCACCCTACTGGCTGAATTATTTCTCACCCACTTGGGTGTAACAACTGAAATATTTAATTGAAGAATTCAGAATTCAGAATTCAGGATTCAGAATTTAGGAGTCATAATTCAGGAGTCAGAACAAGAAAGTGGAAGATTCAGATCCACCACCCTCTTGTCTTTACGTTGCGCTATCCGCTTTCTCTGACTCCAAGTTCATGCTGTTAGCGGTAGCGGGGCGTTTAGCCCATTCTGACTCCTGACTCCTGAATTCTATTTAGGGCTTGCTGAATAGAAGTGTAATATAGACCAGATAAGGGTTTTAAGCCTTTTTCAAACAAACAAGTGCAAGGTTATAACATTTAGCCCTGTTTTGTCACTCTCGGAAAAGAATAATCTCAGCCTAATTCTGAAAGTTTTATTTCATCAAGGTTTGAGGCTTTATTTTCTAACAGAAACTAAAATTTATAGACAAAACGTGAAAATTAAAGCCCTGTAACCGTTTGGGCGATTGGATTCTCCCACTCTGACAAAAGAGGGTTAGAGTCTCAAAACCCTTGCACAATGGCTAGCGATCGCTGGGTAAATTTGGAAACTGAGCGATGAAACAACTATTTTGTCAGATGTGTAGCTTCTAGATTTGCTTGAGAGACTTATTCAGCAAGCCCTATTTAAATAACAGTTATTTTCTCAAAAAGCGTTGACGTAGGCGAGATATAAAACTATTCACCTCTGGTATTCTCATCCAGGAAGCGATCGCAGTAAACACTGCAATCCCCACAAAGCCAGATACACACAACTGCAATACCAGAATCAGTAAACCCGTTTTACCTAGTAATTGCTGAGAACCAACCAATGTCCCATAGCTTGCTACCCCAGCTACCACGCTACCAGCAGCCAAACCCAAAATCGGCAAACCCCACTCGCGCCAAGGTAAACCATTGAGTTTGCGATCGAGCAACCACAACAGCATCAGCATTGAGCTACAATTTACACCCACTGTTGCTAATACCAAACCGGGAGCGCCAAAAGGTTTAACGAAAAACCAATCTAATATGATGTTGAGCAAGATGTTAAAAATACTAATGCGAAAAGGTGTCTGTCCATCGCCTAAAGCGTAGAACACCCGCACCAAAACATCACGTCCCAAATAGACAAACATCCCAATCCCGTAAGCGACTAGCAAGGATGAAACTAGCTTTGTGGCTTCTGGCTTGAAAGCACCGCGTTCATATACCACCTGCACAATAGGTACAGATAATGCCACCATCAGCGCCCCTAGCGGTAGCATGGTGAAGGCAGTAAGTAACAGTCCTTGGCGAATGCGTAATTTTAAATCTGGCCAATTTTCGGGGCCAGCAAGTTTGGCAAATATCGGTAACAGAGGCAGTAAAATGATATTAGAAATAATCCCTAACGGAGTTTGAACTAATAGATTCGCATAGTTAAATCCTGCCGCCGCACCAGGAATAGGACTAGCAAAATAAAGGTCGGTAGCAACATTAATTGGCATCATTCCAGAGGAAACTGTTGCCGGAGTCATGATTTTAATTACTTCTTGAACGCCTGGGGATTTAAAATCAAACCGCAGGCGTAATGTGCCGAGTCCTAACCGCCACTGGACAATTAGCTGCACTAACCACTGGAGAATGGCTCCTGCCAAAGTTCCCCAAGCTAAGACCATTCCACCAATTAAAGCGTACTCCGGCTTAATAATATCCTTGCCCAGTTGCATCGCCAGGATACCAAGTCCGGCAACAACGGTAATACTCGATAATAAAGGACTAATGGAAAGTAACCAATATTGATTGGCTGCGTTGAGAGTACCGAAGCCGATGCCAATTAAACCAGCAAATAAAGCCATTGGTGCCATAATGCGGAGTTGTTGAATGGCGATCGCTCTGGTTGTCTCTTCCAAACCATGACCGACTAGATCAACGATCGCATCCGCAAATAAAACTTGAGCCACTGTCACCAGCAACAGTACTCCAGCCACCAGTGTTGTCACGGTTTCCACTAAAGGAGCCGCTTCTTCTCGCCGTCGTTTGGCTAAAACGCTGACAACTGCACTGTGTAATGGCCCATTTACGCCACCAAGTAAGATCAATAGAAAGCCAGGAATAATATAGGCGTAGCTATAGGCGGTAGCAGCAGCACCAACACCAAAAGCCGCAGCGATCGCTTGCTGCCGCACTAAACCGAAGACTTTACTAATTAATGTGGCTGCGGCAACAATGCCAGCAATTCCAGCGAAAGAACGAGAGGGTTTTTGGTCTTGTTGTGTCACGAATAATACCCGACAACTCTTACAGAGTGCATACTTTAAAACATTTAACCTGAAATTCCGCAGTCTGTCAGGTAAATTTTGGCAAATCAGTCATTAGTTTATAGTCATTTTAAGTGCGATGCCTGCGATCGCAATGTGAAATTAATCGAATTAGCTCTTAGTACGGGCTAGAGCCGCTTCCTAAAAACCTTGAATTATTCATGTCTTTTGTTGTAAGTAAATTGGCGCGAAAAAACTCAAGTATATTACGAAACGTAAATAGGCTTAAAATCTTTACTAATGACCAATGACAAAGGACAAATAACAGCCTTAGCCAGTTAGCCTTAATTGCGCCGACCTACTTATACAAGCCAAAATTATTTTTTAAACCATTACGAGGATAGATCGAGAAAGGGGAACTATAACAATAGCCAGCTTCTGGGAAATAGTTGAAAACTGTAAAAATTTGCAGTTTGTCATATTTTGGACTCATGAAGTTTGGTATTAGGAACCCTTGTATAAAAACGATAAAATCCAGAGCAATGGAACCCAATTCAAATTTCACAGAAAATCAACTTCTATTGTCAAGCGCTCAACTTCAAGAGCAACTAGATCAACAAAAGGCTCTGGCGAGTGTAATTGTGCGAATTCGGGAGTCTCTTGACTTAGAAACGATTTTTCAAACTACCGCTACAGAAGTGCGTCTACTGCTAAATGCTGATCGTGTAGCAGTCTTCCAGTTTGACCTAGAAAAAGACTGGGAAGGAGAATTTGTTTCTGAAGATATTGCACCTGGTTGGACTTCGGCGTTAAAAGTAAAAGTTTACGACCATTGCTTTGGAGAACAATTTGCTTCCAGTTATCAACAAGGTCGAGTCCAAGCAGTAGCGGATATTTACAATGCCGGACTGAGTGATTGCCATGCCGCAATTTTGAGTAAATTTCAGGTCAAGGCCAATCTCGTTGTCCCTTTATCACGCCAGAAAGAACTGTGGGGATTACTTTGTATTCATCAGTGCAGTGAGGCTCGTAACTGGAAAGAATCGGAAATTGAATTTATTCGTCAAATTGCCGATCATCTTGTTGTTGCGATTCAACAAGCAAAGCATCTTCACGAAGTGCAATTACAAGCTGCAAAATTGGCTCAAGCGGCTCAACGCGACCAAGTAATTGCTCAGATTGTCGATAAAATTCGCTCACCCCTTGATATTGAAACCATCTTTAAAACCACAACTCAAGTAATACGCAAGCTACTGCAAGCTGACCGAGTTGCCATATTTAGCTTTAATGCCGATTGGAGTGGTAACTTTGTTGCTGAATCATTTGCTGAAGGTTGGACTCCCTTAGTTGGCGTTCAGCCTGCGATCGCTGATACTTATTTACAACAGACACAAGGCGGACGTTATGTTGACAACGAGACATTTACAGTCAATGACATTTACCAAGCTGGATTAACAGACTGTCATGTAACCCTGTTGGAGCAATTCCAGGCAAAAGCCTTTGCAACTGCCCCTATTCTCCAAGGAGACAAACTTTGGGGAGTCATTGCTGCTTACCAAAATGTCTCACCTAGACAGTGGCAATCTTATGAAGTCGAATCACTGACCAAAATCGGTACACAAATTGGTGTAGCACTGCGACACTATAAGTTGCTGGCACACGCTCAGTACCAAGCAGAGCAACAAAAGACATTAACTAGCGTGATTACTCGAATTCGAGAGTCCCTAGATTTAGATACAATCTTCCAAACAACTGTCACCGAGGCACGGAAAATGCTGCAAGCAGACCGAGTGGCAGTCTTTCGGTTTGACCCACAAAAAGATTGGGAAGGAGAATTTATTTCTGAGGATGTTGTACCTGAGTGTAACTCGGTAATAGCGGAAAAAGTTTATGATTATTGCTTCGGTGAAAACTTTGTATCCCTTTATGCACAAGGTCGAGTAAATGCGATCGCTGATATTTATCAAGCAAATTTTCCAGGTTGCTACATCCAAATTTTAGAAAAATTTCAAGTGCGAGCAAATTTGGTCGCACCTCTATTGAAAAAAGGTGAACTTTGGGGATTGCTGTGTATTCATCAATGCACCGCTTCTCGTCACTGGCAACCCTCTGAAATTGAATTTGCCAGTCAAATAGCCGAGCAATTGGGAGTCGCATTAAAACAGGATTCTTATTTTAAACAAGTTCAAATGCAGGTTGTCCAGTTAGCAGAAGCCACTGAACGCGAGAAAGCAATGGAACGTCAAGAATTGCTAGCTGCAACCATTGATAAAATCCGCCAGTCACTCGATATTAAAACTATTTTTAGAACCACTACTCAAGCAGTGCGAGAATTGCTCGAAGTCGAGCGAGTTGCAATCTACCGCTTCAACGCAGATTGGAGCGGTAAATTTGTGGCAGATTCCTTTAAAGATGGTTGGAAACCTGTTGCACAAGCCCAACCAATGATTCTAAAAACCTTTGAGAACACAGACGATGATAATGAACTGCCACGCAATGAAACTTTTGTTCCCATTCGACAAGGTGAAAAATTATGGGGATTATTAGTTGCTTATCAAAATTCGCAACCGCGCTATTGGAAAGAGGAAGAAATTAATTTACTAGCTCAAGTAGCTGTGCAATTTGGAATTGCGATTCAGCAAGCAGAATTACTTGAACAAACCAAACGTCAAACCTCAGAACTGACTCAAGCTCTGCAAGAATTAAAACAAACTCAGACCCGGTTAATTCAGGGTGAAAAAATGGCAGGTTTAGGACAATTACTTGCAGGAGTGGCTCATGAAATCAACAATCCTGTGAGTTTTATTTTTGGCAATCTTATACATTTAAATGAATATATTCAAGAACTACTGAATGCAGTAGAAATTTATCGTCAAAACTCCTCTCTCCCACCAAGTGTCCAAGAAAAAATTGACAATAATAATTTGGATTTTATCATCGAAGATTTACCCAAAACTCTTGATTCAATGAAAATAGGAACAGAGCGAATTCATGACATTGTACTATCACTGCGAAACTTCTCTCGTACAGATGAAGCTGAATTGAAGGCAGTAGATATTCATGAGGGATTAGATAGTACTTTGCTGATTTTAGGGCATCGGCTCAAAAACAATAATCAACGCCCAGCTATTGAGATTGTTAAAGAATATGCTACTTTACCTTTGCTCGAATGCTATCCCTCACAATTAAATCAAGTGTTTATGAATCTGTTGAGTAACAGTATTGATGCATTAGAGGAAAAGTTTAAAGCTATACAGCAAAGGTATTTAAAGTTATCTCAGCGATGTCCTATGATACCTTTGACTATCTGGATTAGTACGCAAACCATTAATAACCAGATTGTAATTAGAATAGCTGATAATGGTCTGGGAATTCCAGAAGAAGTGCGATCGCATATATTTGATCCCTTCTTCACTACTAAAGGGCCAGGTAAAGGTACGGGGTTAGGATTGTCTATCAGTTATCAAATAGTAGTTGAAAAACATCATGGTCAAATTAAATGTTCTTCTAAGCCGGGAGAAGGAACAGAGTTTTTGATTGAAATTCCTAGCGGTAATTAGAGGCGACTGGTTTTTGACAATTCTCAGTCAATCGGTAAAATATCTCTTTTTTATGCTCAACGCTGAGATTCTTTACTTACACCCCAAACTATCTCGCGTTGACATACCCGTAACCGGATTTACCCCATCGGCTCTTTCACACATTAGCGACA
The DNA here is from genome assembly GCF_043099725.1 of Nostoc sp. C110. Lineage (GTDB taxonomy): Bacteria > Cyanobacteriota > Cyanobacteriia > Cyanobacteriales > Nostocaceae > Nostoc > Nostoc muscorum_A. Next base: position 1,247,659 of record NZ_CP171148.1, read on the forward strand.
CTTGATAACGGTCAATCAAAGCGTCGGTAAAATCAGCACCTGTAATTTCGGCATCGAAAAAACGGCTGCGGGTCAAAGTTGCTTCTGTAAAAATGGCATTTTTCAGGTTAGCACCATCCATAGTGACGCGATCGACTAAAGCGCCGCTCAAGTTCGCACCTTCCAAATTTGCTTTTAACAAAACTCCTTTAGTGAGAATTGCGTTGGTTAAATTCGCTCCTTGAAAATTTGTCCCCCGCATTTCTGCTGCTACAAAAGTCACACCTGCTAAATCAGCATGAGAAAAATCACGATTTTCTAAATTTATATTGTTGTAGTTAATTGTGTTTAGTTGAGCAAAAGCCGGTTTGGGATTAAGTATTATCCAGCAAAATGCTAGTATCAAAATTACAATCCAACCCAAAAAGCGTAGTAAAATCTTTTTCATAACTTTATTATTTGTCCTTTGTCCTTTGTCATTAGTCCTTTGTCATTTAACTAATGACTAATGACTAATGACTAATGACCAATGACTATTTCCAATCTTTACCAATCCGAATTGTGAGGTCAGATTCTAAATCACCAATCGCTGACACCTCAATTTGACCCAAGCCTAAGACTTTTTGCAAATCAACACCAACCCGCCGATTGCCTTTTTGGACAATAATCTGAGTTTGACGTTGGGTATCTGGCCAATCAGGCACTTTGTAAATATTAGTAAAGCCTTTCTGTTTCAGATAAGCAATAACTTTTTCAGTTAGCTGAGGTTGATTGGAGGCATTTTGAATAGCAATTTTGAGGTTAGGAACCTGACGCATATCTGGTTTCAGACCAGGTACATTTACCCCAACATAATCATTCAACAGGCTCTGTTGTCCAGTCATATTTAGCCAATAGCTATCAGGGTCTTTGCTAAAGCGGCTAAACGTACCAGGCAGCACCGTCATTTGGAAATTATCTCGATCTAGATTGAGACCAAAGTTGACCAACGCCATCATTTCTTCCATCTTCAGGTTGGTATCAAAGTATTTTCGCATTAAGCGAGTTAATTGAGGCAACCTCGGTAAGATGGTAGGACTATTTAAGCGTTGCAGCAATGCTGCTGTTAGTGCTTGCTGACGCTGCACTCTTGGCAAATCTCCCAAACCTGGTTCGCGGAACCGCACAAACTGTTCTGCTTGTTCGCCATTGAGGGTTTGCCAGCCACTGACTAAATTAATCGATAGGCGACTGCTGGAGTCTTTATATGCCATTGATTGGGGAACAAAGACCTCTACTCCACCTAACTGATCGACTAACTGCCGTAAGCCGCTAGTAGAAATACGGATGTAGCGATCGATTGGGGCGTTGTTTAAGGTACGGCTAACTACCCGTGCTGCCAAGACTGGGCCGCCTTTAGCATTGGCATCAGATACCTTAGTTAATCCCTTTTCTCCCTTTTCGGGGATGGCAATCATCGTATCTTTAGGAATGGAAAGCACTCTTACAGATTTTTCACCAGGATTAAGCCGTACTAACAGCATGGAGTCGCTTTTGCCAGCAAAGCTTTCTGGTGAACCATCAACAGTACCGTTAACTGGTTCAATCCCCATAATTAAGATATTCATGGGTCGTGAAAGCTGATACTGGGAAAGTTTGCTCCACAACTCCCCTGGTAGCGGTATTTTTAACTCGTCTTTAGTATTGGTTCCTAAATCTTCATCTGTTCGATCGAGATTGCTCCACAAAGGAGTCCACAGTGCTAACGTCGAGACTAGCAGCCCAGATAAGATGATGCCGATGACAACCGTCATGATCCACAACAACCAACGAGGCATGGTTAAGCCCAGTCTCTCGTAAAGCTGATTGGGAATTGCGCCCACAGATTCGACGACGCTACGATTGGGATTGGCTGGCTGGTTTAGTTCGACATCCTCCTCCTCTGAGTCGGCTACTGGTGCAGGCGTTACCTGATTTTCCGTGCGTTGAATTTGCTGCGATCGCACCTCAGTTTCAAATTCTATTACTTGCTGAGATGTAACCGGATTTTCCGACCATTCGACTTGTTTTATCACAATTATCTCCCCACTCAACCACTCCCTAAAAGTATGTTAATCCAAGCTACAGATATTGCCAGTGGAAAGGCTCACTGTAAACTTATAATGTTCTTCGGTAGGCGTGTATGACAACATGAATACTTTATTGTTCCCCGTAATCCTTGCTGGTGGTAAAGGTGAACGTTTTTGGCCCCTGAGCCGCAAAGACCGACCTAAGCAATTTTTAAGTCTTGATGGTAGCTCTAGAAGTTTATTACAAGCAACCGCCGATCGATTGATAAAACTCGGTGGCGGTGAGTCCAGCGCGGTCTTGGGGGTTTCCCCCATGAGCGACTGGCGAACCCGAACGGGGTGGGATTCCTTGTGGGTGATCACTTCTAGTCAGATAGCTGAAGGGGTACGACAACAATTACCTGATCTACCAGTTGAAAACTTACTGATTGAGTCGGAAGGCAGAGACACAGCCGCAGCCGTTGCTTGGACAAGTTTAGAAATCAAACAGCGCTATGGAGAAGACGCTGTTATTGGCTTTTTCCCTGCTGACCACTGGATTGCTAACGAAGAAGCGTTTGCACACACATTAAGCGCGGCTACGCAACTGGCAGCAAGCACAGCAGCGATCGTTACACTGGGGATCAAGCCTACTTTTCCATCAACCGGTTACGGCTACATTGAACAAGGTGAAAAGATAGGTAGCTTTAATGAGTTGCCAGCTTATCACGTCAACCGCTTTACTGAAAAGCCCGACCGCGAAACGGCAGAGACTTTTTTATCTACGGGGCGCTTTAGCTGGAATAGTGGAATGTTCGTTTTTCGGGCAGGGGTTGTTCTCAAGGAACTACATACCCATGCTCCAGAAATTATCGAACCTTTAGAACAACAGGGTCCTGATATCTATCCCCAGTTGCCTAAGAAGAGTATAGACTATGCCCTAATGGAAAAGACAACTCTAGCATACGTTTTGCCAGTTGATTTTGGTTGGGATGATTTAGGAGATTGGAATGCGATCGAGCGGTTACTCAAAACAGAAGAGAATCCCAATGTAGAACTCGCTACCCACGTAGGGCTAGATACGCAGGGGGCGATTATTTATGCCTCAAATCCAGAGGATGTAGTTGTTACAATTGGTTTAGAGGACGTGGTGATTGTGCGCGATCACAATGTCACCCTCGTTGTTAAAAAAGAACGTACCCAGGAAATTAAGCAGATCCTTAAAATTCTCCAAAGCGATTCTCGATTTACTGACCTGCTGTAAAAGAAAGTTAGAACCCTTGGCAGAGGCTAAAAAGTCTGTTTTCCTATTATAACTTGACTGTCTGTTATTTTATCTGACAGTTATGAACATTATTAGCTTTGAGCCTCTCGCCAAGACAATGGCAATCGAGTCGATTACAGCCTATCAAAAATATATTTCTCCTTCCAAAGGATTTAGTTGTTCCCATCGCTTATTACACGGTGGGGATTCCTGCTCTAATTACGTCAAACGAATGCTAAGTGAACAGAAACTCCACGAAGCCGTACAATCATCCATAAAAAGATTCCAAGGCTGTGGCGCAGCTAGCAAAACTTTAAAAGCTAAAGCCAACTTCCGTTGTATTGTCATCCCCTGTTGTTTACCTCTTTAACTCCCTGCGTCTTTGCAGTTATTTACAAAAATGTTCCTCACCCAAACTGTTCCCCGTCAACGAGAAATTCTTGAAGTATTCCTTCGCAATGGTTGGGACTATATGCGAAGGTTACTTACTGGTGGCAAAGCTGATGAACCACAGTTACCTACACCTGCGGTTTTAAAAAATATCCTGGTAGACTTGGGGCCAGTTTACGTTAAACTTGGACAGCTACTTTCTACCCGTCCAGATTTACTCAGCGCCTCCTACATTGAGGAACTATCAACCTTACAAGACGAAGTACCACCAGTTCCTTGGTCAGAAATAGAAATAATCCTTCGCAAAGAATTAAAACGTCCACTAGCAGAAACCTTCAAGACAGTTAACCCGATCCCCGTAGCGGCGGGATCGATTGCCCAGACACATCGCGCTACATTAGCAGACGGTCGAGAAGTGGCTCTAAAAGTGCAACGTCCGGGAATCGATCTGACTATTGCCCAAGATATTGCTTTAATTCAAGGTATTGCCGATTTAGTGGCGCGGACTGAATTTGGGCAAACCTACGAAATCAAATCCATTGCTGAAGAATTTACCAAAGCCCTAGAAGCCGAGTTAGATTTTACACGGGAAGCGGGTTTTACAGACCAACTGCGGCGCAACTTATCTAAAAGTCGCTGGTTTGATCCCACGCAAATAGTGGTTGCAGAGATTAACTGGGAATTGACTACAGAAAAATTACTGGTGATGGAATGGTTAGATGGAGTACCATTCTTGTCGGCAGATTTAAACAATAACAATAATGGTAAAGACCCTGCCGTAGAGCGTAAAGAAATAACTACTTTGTTATTTCGGGTATTTTTTCAGCAATTATATATTGATGGCTTTTTTCACGCCGATCCCCATCCAGGAAACTTGTTTTATCTCACAGATGGGCGGGTTGCTCTCTTAGACTGTGGCATGGTGGGAAGACTTGATCCCCGCACACAGCAGATATTAACAGAGATGTTGTTAGCGATCGTTGATTTAGATGCTCAAAGGTGCGCTCAGTTAACTTTGCAGCTATCAGATTCTGCTCAACCAGTTATTTTGTCGCGGTTAGAAAATGATTACGATCGCATGTTGCGAAAGTATCACAATGTCAGCTTAACGCAAATCAACTTCAGTCAGATAATTTATGAGGTTTTACAAGTTGCGCGTAACAATAAAATTAGATTACCTAGCAATATGGGTTTGTATGCCAAAACCCTAGCAAATCTAGAGGGTGTAGCGCGGACATTCAACCCAGAGCTTAATTTTTTCGATGAAGTTAAACCATTAATTACAGACTTGTTTCGTCGGCAATTATTGGGCGATAATCCAGTGCGATCGCTATTACGGACAGCCTTAGATATTAAAAGTCTGTCTCTCCAATCTCCTCGCCAAATAGAACTGCTATTAGACCGAGTTACCTCAGAAACCTTACAGTGGAATCTATCGCTGCGGGGTTTAGATGGCGTGCGGCGCACTATGGACGATGCGGCTAACCGACTATCTTTTAGTATACTAGTAGGTTCGCTGATTATGGGTGCAGCAATTATTTCCACTAGAGCGCAGACAAGTCAGCTATCTTTTTTAAGTACCACCCTGTTTGCCGTTGCTAGCTTATTGGGTTTGTGGTTAATTATCAGTACATTGCGATCGGGACGTTTGCGGTAAAGTCTATGTGTTGTGCATAATGCCCACCAAGAAGGGGAAAAGGAGAAGGGGAAAGGGGGAAAGGGCAATACACTAATGTTCTTTTCCCCAAAAGGTATGAAGCCCCTATTTTTAAATATGGAGAATAAAAAAACAAGATTTTTAAGGCACGTAGTGCGATAACTTAGCAGTGTCTATATTTGAAACCCCTGCTTTTAAGTATGGGGTTCCCTTTCCCCTTTCCCCTTTTCCTCTTTCCCTTTCTTCATCACAGTCAATCATGATATGTCACTGCCGAAAATCCCTACTTTCCTATTTGGAACCACAGTAGAAGAATCCAGAAGTCAGAATCAAAAAAACTCTCACTCGCTATCCACTTTATTGGTCAAAATTCAATTCTGTTAGCGGATAGCTAGGGTTTAGCCCATTCTGACCGGAGGCGGAGCGTCTCCGGCTCCGCTCCTGAATTCTGTTTAGTTAAACACCGATGATTTACGTGTGTCTGTATACATCCGTGGTTCTAATATAAAAAATATGTCAATCATCGTTGCTGAAAATTTGAGTAAATCTTATCCAGTAGCAGTTAAAAATCCGGGTATTAAAGGAACAATCACCCATCTTTTCCGCCGCACCTACCGCTCAATTAAGGCAGTTCAGGATGTTTCCTTTGAAATTTCCCCTGGTGAAGTAGTAGGGTTTTTGGGCCCAAATGGTGCTGGAAAAACCACCACACTAAAAATGCTCACGGGGCTGATTCATCCCTCTAGCGGTAAAGTCACGGTAGCTGGACAAATTCCGTTTCATCGGAAAGAAGCATTTTTGCAAAAAATTACCTTGGTGATGGGGCAAAAACAGCAGCTAATTTGGGACTTACCAGCGCTGGATTCTTTGAGAATTAATGCTGCTGTATACAACATCTCTGATAAAGAGTTTCAAAGGCGGGTAGGAGAATTAACAGAGATGCTTTCCCTGGAAGGCAAACTTACTCAACCAGTACGGAAGCTATCTTTGGGTGAGCGGATGAAGGCAGAATTGCTAGCAGCACTTTTGCACCGTCCCCATGTATTGTTCCTAGATGAACCGACTCTGGGACTAGATGTAAATGCTCAGGTGGCGGTACGCGATTTTTTGCGCGACTACAATCAGCGTTATCAGGCTACAGTGCTGTTGACGAGTCATTACATGGCTGATATTACAGCTTTGTGTCAACGAGTGCTGTTGATTCACCAAGGAAGCCTGATGTATGACGGTAGTTTAGATGGACTACTAGAACGTTTTGCTCCTTACCGAGAAGTCCATATAGAGTTAGCCCAACCTCTACCAATGGAAAAACTTATGACATACGGGGATGTGCAACTCTTAGAAGGGCGATCGGTGCATTTTATGGTATCTAGAGAGGTGCTTACCCGCACGGTATCTAAGATTTTGACGGATTTGGAGGTAATTGATTTAACTGTCACTGAACCGCCTGTAGAAGAAGTAATTGGGCGAGTTTTTCAGGCAGGTGTTGTGTAGCGATCGCTGCCAGAATATAGAGTTGCCGAGGAGAGAATGCACTATAAATGAAAAAGATGATTAGAAAAGCCCTAACTTTGCTGTCAGTATACTACGCCTATATGGTTGAGTATCGAGCAGAACTAATTTTATGGGTTTTGGCTGGGTCTTTGCCGATTATCCTCATGGGTATCTGGATACAGGCAGCACAAGGCGGGCAATTTGGGCTATCACCTGTAGATTTTGCCCGTTACTTTATCACGGTTTTCATCGTTAGACAATTAACAGTTGTTTGGGTAATTTGGGACTTTGAAAAAGAGGTCGTGGAAGGCAAGCTTTCGCCCAAGTTGCTACAACCACTCGACCCAGTATGGCATCATGTTGCAGGGCATATTTCTGAAAGATTTGCTAGGCTATCGTTTGCTTTTTTATTAGTGGGATTATTTTTTATTCTTTATCCCCAGGCTTTTTGGGTACCAAGTTTGAGTAGATTTTTGCTGTTTACATTGGCGGTGGTGCTAGCTTTTACTTTGCGGTTTACAATTCAGTACACTTTTGCCATGTTCGCTTTTTGGACAGAACGGGCTAGTGCTTTAGAAAACTTTTGGTTGTTGTTTTATCTATTTTTATCTGGTTTGATAGCACCTTTAGAGGTTTTTCCAGAACCTGTACGGGCAATAGTAATGTTTACGCCTTTTCCGTATTTGATTGATTTTCCTGCGAGTCTTTTGGTAGGGCTACCTGTGGATATAGGGCGAGGATTTTGGTCAATATTTGGTTGGATATTAGTGTTTTTGGGTCTGAATCGCTTCCTTTGGCGTGCGGGTTTGAAGAGGTATTCTGGGATGGGAGCATAAACGATTCATAATTACTAAAGTGGCAATATATTATGATTGACCAAACCTATACACTGATATACTTTGCTATATATTTTATAAATTACTTGGTATCGTCCTAAAGTTTTCTGCCGTCCCCAAGGAATAATCTTCTAACTTAAAATCAGCAAAAGGTTTCTTTTCTAACCTATCCCGTAGTGCTTCATCGAGAATGACACCTACGGATTTATTTTTCACACCAATAATTATAATACTTCTCTGATATGTAGTTAAATCCTGATTTGCCTGACAATTACTCCGTTGAAATTGTCCTAAATTTAATATCCTATAACCTTTGACGCTTGGTGTATTAATAAATAATTTTTTGACTAAAAATTGAATTTGTTTAGAACGTTCTAGAGCCATTCGCTGTTGAACTGCTATATTACCCTTACAAGCAACTGTACCTACAGAGATAATTTCTCTGGGTTCATCCATTATCTTTTGTATCCCTTCTTGTTCTAAGTTCAACTTTAAAAGGTCTATACTAATAATTTCATCGTTATATTTAATTTGAAAATTGCTACCTAAAAGCCATTTATATTCTAGTGATAAAACAGCTATATTAAATTCAGCTCTCCTCCCTTGGCTATCTCTACCTTCTTGATAAGAAAAATAATCAATCTTACCTCTCTTTTCGGGAGATTGACCATAATTTGAATTCACAAGAAATTTTGAGTTTCGCATTGCTAAAGCCACTATACTAAGTAATCCTAATATCACTAGCAACCCTGCAAAAAATTTCAATAGTGGTACTTCTTCTGGCTCTTTCTGTGGGGATGATAAAGTTTTAGGAATTTGCGGGGACAACTCTTCTGTGTTCAAATCAATTACTAAATTAATATTTTCAGGAGTAGTTTCTGTTAGCTGAGTTTCAACAACAGAGGCAGGAGGAATACTATTTTCTGCTTCCTGCTCCGACAACAGCGAGATTGGCTCTGAATCCTCCACTTCTGCAAGTGGCTCCTCTACTCTGGGGGAACCTGGCGCAACAGGTGGGGTTGAATCCTCATCTGAGCAGAACTTTTTGCCTTCTTCAATGTGTTCTAGGCGCTGCAAAATTTCTTGGGCATTAGCAGGACGCTTTTTTATATCTGCTGCTGTGAGCCAATCAATTAAATTTAATAGTAAGGGTGAGATATCGATGGCGTGATTTTGCCAGTGCAATACATTTTGCTGGACATCATACATATCTAAGGGATGCTGTCCCGTTAGCAAGAATATAAAGGTGCGTCCCAAAGCAAAGAAATCTGATTGCGGTACTGCTTGACCATTCATTTGTTCGGGAGCGCTGTAGCCAGATGACATAAGTGCTGTCATCCCGCCGCCATTGCTAATTTGGTCTGGATTGGTTCTGTCAATTTCAGTGGCTGTGCCAAAATCAATCAGTACCAAGTCTCCCCAATCCTTCCCAAGGGGGGATCTAATCATGATATTAGATGGCTTAATATCTCGATGCAGGTATTGTTTACGATGCACTAAATCCAAAATTTCCACTAATTGTTTTAGCCAAGCTACAGCTTGGTCTTCGGAAATGGGGCGATTCTGCTGCTGCTCTAGCCACTGTACTAAGTTGTACCCGTCGATTTTTTCCATTGCAATGCAATGCAACACTAAACCATGTCGGGTTTGATACTGGAAGTAACTATCTTGTTTGGGAATGCCAGGATGGTTGAGTTGTTCCAGCACAGTTACTTCTTGCTGAAATAGTTCTACTGCTCTGGCGTTACCTGATAAATCCTCTTTGAGTATTTTGAGGATTTTAGGAGTATCTTGTTCGTATGCTTCATAAACTTTACTAAACCCTGTTTTGTCACTCAACAGGCACGTCACCCGATAACGTCCTAGCAATTCCAAATGGGAACCACAACTTTGACAAAAGCGGTTTTGTTCATTATTTGGATGATTTGGTGTAGGGCAAACGGGATTGATACAAAGGCTCATGAGTGGCTTATCCGTACTTTAACAGTTATCAGCAGGACTTACGCAAACAATAGCCAAAACCCTTATTTTCAGCTAGGGGCAATTCATGTAGACGCAAAGCGGCTAATCTACGAGTTTTCCAACGGATTACCCGCAGGATATTACCCCTACAGCATTGTAGTTTGGTGTAAGTCCTAATTAGTTATCAATAATCACTAAACGCTGATGACTGATAACTAATAACTGATTTAAGGGGAGCGCAGATGCATAGCCGCTTATCGCTAGACATCCTTCCTATTCATTCTTCTGTTGCCGGATGATAATCCCGTCTAATAATAATGAGATTTTCTATCTGTGTTCTGCCAAAAAAGCTGCAACAGTTTGGTTAAATGCCTCTGGTTGTGTCAAAAACGGCCAGTGATTGCCAGGAACTTGGCAGATGCGTAGTTTTTTGAGATAGGTTTTGTAGGGCTGGATTTGCCAATCTTGGCGATTAAGTCCTTGTTCTGGTTGAACAAAGAGGGCTTGGATATCCAGGGGGATTGTAAAACCAGGCACTTGCATAACTGCTTCAAAAATCCCGTCGCGGGCGGCGATAGTAAATTTGCTACCCCAACTACCATCGGGTTTTTCTTCTATTCCTGCTTGGAAAACTTGCTGCTGCAAGGAACTCCATCCTTGATATTGCTTTAACTGCCGTGCTTGTTGTTCGGCTTCTTCATGACTGGCAAAGGGGCCCATGCTTTTGAGAAAAGGTAAGAAGCGATACAACATGGGAAAAGTTAGCCTGAGAAGGCTGGGCATTTTCCAGATGAAAATGGGATCGACGAGAATTATACTCCGCAAACGCTTTGGGTTTTGTCTTGCCCAGATAGCGGCTAATTTACCTGTCCATGAATGACTTACAATCTGGGCAGATGTCCATCCTAGATGATCCATGAGTGCTTCGAGGTCTGCGATCGCACTTTCAAAAGTATAATCTCTCTCAGGCTTAGTACTTTCGCCATGTCCGCGCATATCTGGTGCGACTATGTGGTAGTCTGCTGCTAAGTCATCTCCTAAGCTAGACCACACTAAAGCATGGTCGCCTAAACCATGTAACAGGAGCAAGGGTTCTTGACCTTGGTTCCACTCTAAGTAAGAAAGTTGGATATCAGGCTTTGATAAAGTTTGACGTACAGGCATCATTGCACATCCACCAATGAAGAGATAGTTTCGCGTTTATATAGTACTGCGAAACATGATGGAGGGTAGGGAGAGATGAGACTTGACAGCTATAACCAAGGCTTGTAAGTTATTCCCAATCTCAACTTTTTTCATAAGTCAATTTTCCTGGATGCGATCGCGTATTTGGAGTCAGAGTAGTTAAATCGTCTATATTGCGTTTCATTGTGGCACAAATCGCATCTAGAGGTAAGTCGTTAGGATCATAACCAAAAGGGTTTTCTATCTCCAAGCCGATTGCTTCAATCCCAAATACTGTAAAACCAACTAAAGCCGCAATTAAACCTGTCCACCAACCCAGACTTTCCACTATTTGAAATGGTAGTAGGAAACAATATAGTAACAATAATTGCTTAAGATGAATGGCGTAAGCTAATGGCATAGGTGTTTTTAAAATCCGTTCACAAGCACCTAAATTATCTACAAGATTATTCAATAATTCTTGCATAGATGTTAACTGGTAGCTATTAAGGCAATTGCGATGATACTGCTCTTGTAAATAATCTCCTATCCAAAATGCAACTTCTATGGGGGGATTATTCATAATCTTCAATTTTCTATACTTAGTAGTTGGCATTAAATCTTCTAACTCGCTATTGACTGCTTCTCCCCGCAAATGTAATTTAGTTGTCACAGCAAAAGCTACCAATAAATTTAATGCTGTAATTTTATTGTCTTTATCTTCTGGAGATATTTCATCAATAGATACCCAAATTTGCCGGGCCAGATTTCGGATGTTATTTACTAGAGAACCCCAGCATTTTCTCCCTTCCCAAAATCGCTCATAAGCAGTATTGGTGCGAAATACCAGTAATAAACCTAAAACAATACTAGGAATAACACTTCCTAAAATCGGTTGGGATACAGGCAGTTCAAAATGGTAAAGAAGAGAAATCAAAAATCCGAAAGCTCCGCAGAATAAAATATGTTTGTAGATTGCTTTTATGACCGAACCTTTAAATTGCAATGTTGTACGTAGCCATGTAATTTTTTCGGCTGTCATGCAGTCACCCTAAGATAATATTTAGCAGATCGATAGATTAAATATCGATACTTTAAAAATAATAACTATATAAATAGCAAAATTGGCAAATAGGATACTTTAAAAAGTTATCTTGATAAAGAACATGATCTGCTGGCGATACAGCACTTCTAGCAGCTATGAGGTACATCCTAAAAGCTGAAAGCAATGATAGGAGATGGGCAAGGAGAAAACTATATTGCATAATAGCCGGAAGCGCTGTAATGATTTTATTCTAGCTTCTGTTATACAATATCGAGTCCGGTTAAATACCTATCATTAGGACTAATGTAAAGAGTTTTTGTCAGCGATTAAGCGACCATTATTTGACACTCCCCGCTTCTATTGAGACGTGGATTCTTGGTTCCCTGACTCGCCGTTAGAGGGCAGGCTTGCGCCAACCGCCCAAGAGGGCAAATCTCCCCAAGCGTAGCTTCCGGTGTGCCCCACCGTAGTTAATCCACGTTTCAGAATATTGATACTGGTATTCACGTCTCTATCTTCTACATAGTAGCAATGAGGTCGCTGTCTGACTCGTTCAATTGTTGAGACACTAATAATTTAAAACCGAAGCGATCGCCTGATCTATCCAACCCCCTTCTTCATGGTTAGTATCTGCCAGCAGTAATACACGCGCATGATTTATTTTATACGCAGAATTCTTACCTGTTGTGACCAATCTTTCTAAGTATGCTTTCTCTTCAGATGTTAGAGATACTATGTATTTTTTCTTCGGCATCACATCTAAATTGAAAAAGGGTATCTATAGATTACCCTGTCCGTGTATCACTCAATTATTTATTGACAGACTACTACTGTGATTCAATAATTCGTGGGAAAAAATAACCACTACCTCTTGCTGTGATAATCAACTCTGGTAAGTTGGGGTCATCTTCTACCTTTGTCCGCAATCGGGAGATATGCACATCTACTACACGGGTGTCTAAATGAAGTCCTGGTACGCAACCCCACAATAGCTGCAACATTTCTAATCGGGAAAAAACCTTTCCAGAATTGTTTACCAACAACTCTAGCAAGCTAAATTCCACACCTGTCAGGCGAATGCGTTGCTCATTTTTATAGACTTGCCGCTTATTTGTATCAATTTTGAGATTGCCCACACGAATTATCGTGGAATTAGGAGTGGTATTGACACTAGTTTTGTGGAAGCATCGCCTTAGTATGCAGGCAATCCGAGCTTCTAACTCCTTGGGAGAGAAAGGCTTTGTCATGTAGTCATCAGCACCTAATTCTAGCCCAGTAATCCTATCGGCTACGTTTCCCAAGGCTGTAAGCATAATAATTGGTACATCTGATTCTTTTCGTAATTCTTGGCATACACCGTAGCCATCGAGCTTTGGCATCATCACATCCAAAACTATTAAGTCAGGAGTGGATACACGAAAAGTTGACAAAGCTTCTTCACCATCGCTAGCTGTGACGACATCATAGCCAATCATGGAAAGACGCGTCTCTAAAATCCGACGTATGCTCGCTTCGTCGTCTACTACCAGGATTTTTCCTTTATGACCTGACAAGTTTCTCAATGCTCCTTTACAGCGAGAACTCTTAACCCTCTATTATCAGGCTTGATTGAGTCTAAAACACAAAACGGCCTTGGACTTACTCTAAAGCAGTAGTGTAAATTCCTCAAAGCATTTGTGCAAAATTATGCTAAGGCATCTGTACCCAAATAGAGATTTGTACTCGATTAAGAAATTCCTCAGCAGGGGACTCGTATTTTCCATAGATTTAGTGTATCTTGTTTATTCCGTGCAATTATTAACACTCATTTCACCCACGACTTTTTACAACTCTGTTGTCATCTGACTTTTCAGCTAATGGCTTTGATATTCAGTGAATGAAAACTTTTAATTAATAAATATGAAGATCATCAAAAAATCTGAAACGCTGACCCTGAAGAAAATGATGGAAATCCAAGACGCTGAAGACCAAAATCTTCAAGCTGATACCGTCAATTTTTCACCCCCTGTGGTTGATGAGCAACCAGTAGCGATTCCAGAGCCTAGAGAACCTGACTACATTCCATTGCGCGATAATCCCATAGTCCAATCTGTTGGCAATTCTGGCTGGCAAATTTCTGATATTTGGCGGGATATCCGCGTAGATGATTTTTGTAATTTTGGATAACTGTCAACTGTGCTTGTTGAAACTGCTATAAAGCTTTTAACGTATCGGTAATTTGTCAACCTCAAGACTTCAAGGTAATTCCAAATTTATCTTTGATTTTGACTTGGATTGATTGGATCTATAGGTGGTTTATTTTTTTACAATTTTCAACCATCTTTAGTCAAGTTAACTGTATTTCTGGTGTAATCGCCCGGCTCAAAGCTAGCAATTATTTACGATATCCATTCAATACTGTTTTGAGACAGCTTATCGCTTGGGAATCTTGCCCGTTAAAAGACGGGCGAGGTTCCTATCCTAGTGGTCTGCCCCATTAATTTTGCTAGGTTTGTAGTAAGCACTTTAGTGCTTGAATATTTGAGGACTAAATTCCTCACTACAAGCGTATTTACCCCTCAAATTTAATGGGACAGACTACTAGCTCTATTCCAAATAAAGCATTGTATATATATCTATCACTCTTATTTCTCCGAATAAATCGGATGCGAGTTGCGATTTCGGATACCTCGCAATCCGACAATTTTCTATTTTCTCTGCTTAGAGTGATAGAGCGCTAATCACAATTAAACAACCACAAAATTATTTTTGCTTAGTGACAAACCAGCAGATAGTTGTGCAAATTGTACCTGAGTAAAGGCGATCGCACTACCATCTTGGTCAAAGAACAATGCACCTGTAACATCGTTGTAAATAAATCGCTCAGTGTTAGTGGTTGCAGATACTCCGATATTAAACTGACTAGCTGAAAGCGAACCGATTGATAACTCGCCACCAAAATCAGCAGCAGATACCTGAATCAGTTCATTAGTCGGGTCGAAATCATAAAGTCTATCAATACCTTTATTGAAACTATAGAAAGCAAAGGTGTCAGTACCATCCCATCCATAGAGGGTATCATCACCGTTGCCACCGATGATGGTATCATTGCCACCACCACCGGCGAGGGTATCATTCCCATTGCTCCCCGTAATCAATTCATCGTAGTATGTACCTATGATGTCTAATCGTTCTATATTCGTGTAGCTAACCTGATTTATCCCAGCCGTAATTAAGCCAGTGTTAGTAGTAGCATTGAAAGTTGAATTCATTGCCTCCTCACCACCGTTGTTATGGACGATCAATAAATCGTCACCTGCGCCCCCATCTATTGTGTCATTGCCGCGACTAATAACCTCAACCTCATGAAGTTCACGATATCCGACAGAATAATAAGAGTTTCCTATTATTCTGTCATTGCCATTGCTCCCCACAATCAAGTCATCGTAGTCTGTAACTTTTATCTCTAATCGTTCGATATTCTTGTAGCTAACCCGATTTGTCCCCGCCGTAATTGAGCCAGTGTTAGTGATGGCATCGAAAGTCGAAGTGATTCCCTCAGCACCATAGTAATAATTGAAGCTCAACAAATCGTCACCTATTCCCCCATCTACCGTATCATTACCACTAGAACCTGGGTTGAGCGTATCGTTGCCATTATTCCCTACAATCAAGTCATCGTAGGCTGTACCTGTGATATTTAATCGTTCGATATTCTTGTAATTAAGCCGATTCGTGCCTGCCGTAATTGTTCCAATATTAGTAGTAGCATTGAATGCCGTTGTGATTCCTTCATTAAGTCCGAAATAATAGGGGCTATATGACAACAAATCTTCACCTGTTCCCCCATCTACCGTATCATTGCCACTAGCACCTGGGTTGAGCGTATCGTTGCCATTATTCCCTAAAATAAAGTCATCGTGGTATGTACCCGTGATATCGAATTGTTCGATATTCTTGTAGCTAACCCGATTTGTCCCCGCCGTAATTGAGCCAGTGTTAGTGATGGCATCGAAAGTCGAAGTGATTCCCTCAGTACCAGAGTAATAATTGAAGCTCAACAAATCATCACCTATTCCCCCATCTACCGTATCATTACCACTAAGACCTGGGTTGAGCGTATCGTTGCCATTATTCCCTACAATCAAGTCATCGTAGTCTGTACCTGTAATATTTAATCGTTCTATATTTTTGTAGCTAACCCAGTTTGTCCCCGTCGTAATTGAGCCAGTGTTAGTTATGGTATTGAAAGTCGAAGTGATTCCCTCAGTACCATAGTAATCATTAGTGTCATAAGACAAAAAATCGTCATCGGCTCCCCCATCTATCGTGTCATTGCCACTGTAGTTTTTGGAGAACGTATCGTTTCCGTCACCACCATTCAGAAGGTTATTAGCTTTTGAAAAGTTAACAATGAAGTTATCGTTACCAGCACCTCCATTGAGGGTATTATTTCCAGTTACGTAAATGATTTCATAGTAGGCATCGTAGCCTGATACATAGAGATTATCGTTACCATCGTCCCCATTCATAAGGTTTTCGCCTGGTAAAGAATCAAGATTCAAAGAACGACCGAAAGAATTAATATACAAGGTATCGTCGCCAGTACTACCAAAAAGGGTATTATTCCCACCACCACTGCCTAGGTTGTCATTGCCCGTACCACCGTTTAGGAAGTCATTGCCCGTACCACCGTCTAGGAAGTCATTGCCCGTACCACCGTCTAGGGAGTCATTGCCAGTACCACCGTCTAGGAAGTCATTGTCTTCACCACCAATGAGAGAGTCATTGCCTGCACCACCAATGAGAGTATCATTGCCAGTATCACCGCGCAGCAAGTCGTCACCACTCTTACCATCGATTTTGTCATTACCCCCTTGACCATTCACCACATCATCTGAATTGTCAAAACCTGTAATGTTGTTATCGAGGTCATTAAGAAATGTCACTGTGTTTTTATTGAACAGATTACTTTGAGTGGAGTTGGCATTAAATACATCAAAACTGTCGGCGATGCTGGTTTGTCCATTAAACAAGATATTGCCAATAGCAGGTCGTGAAGAATTTGCTGGTAGATTATCCAGGTTTTCTAATTTGAAATTTTGAAGGATGACTTTTGTACTAGCCACATTTTCAAAGGTGATTTCCAGATTGCTGCCCTTCTGAGTAAGCAACAGATTTTTAGCAGTGAACCAAGCACCTTGGAATTGGATGGTATCCACTTCGGCAATCACTGCTGCTGATGGAGTTACGCCTTTACCTACGCCACCGAAATCAGTGATGGTATCAGTGCCGTTACTCAAGGAAATGTAGTAATCAGACTCATAAACAAATTTATCCTTGCCACCGCCACCAGTTAGGGTGTCGTTGCCATTTTGAGATGTTATGGTATCATCCTTGGCTTTACCATTAATTGTGTCTTCAGTGTCGCTACCTAGTAGGGTATCATTACCGTTCGTTCCAATGATATTTGCCATTATTTTTTCCTACCTGAATCAATTTTTTCAGTAAATTAAGTTCTCAAGTTGCTGTTAATGCTGTTTGAGGGCAAAAAAATCGTCGAATGTTGATGTTTCTACATACTTTTATGTCACCCTTGAGGGTTACAAATTTTTCTTTCAAAATTACTCATTTGATTAGCTTGCAAGTGTTACTTATGCAGCTTCGGGCTTTCTAAGTCTTAGCCTCTGTACAAATTTATGAGCATAAGGATTCACAAAAACAATTAGTTTCAGACTAGCTTGAAAAGAAGGAATACTTGGCAGGGCATAAGAGGAGGAATCTCTATGCCTTCGTTGTAGGCTATTGCCGTTGGTGTTTAGCTTGAAAACAGGAAATATGTAAATAACCTGATAATAAACACATACCGAATTTTTACTTAGATGTCTATATCTAAATGAATGTCTTTGCATACTCTTCATATCATTTGCTTTTCGATCGCAAACTGTTCAATGTCAAAGGAGTTACGGAGAACCTGTTCATCTCCTATCGTTGTCACGCCACTACTGGATTTCAGAATAATTCCTCATGGTCTTGAAGTGAACCAAGGCTTATGCAAAACTTGAGATCCTTCGCTTCTAGCCTACTTTTAAGGAATTGATCAATGGCGCGTCTAGCCCTGCTGAGTGTATCTAACAAAACTGGTATAATTGACCTAGCCCGTAGCTTGGTTGAAGAATTTGACTTTGATTTAATCAGCAGTGGGGGAACAGCCCAAGCACTCAAAGATGCAGGACTCCCTGTCACCAAAGTTGCAGATTACACAGGTTCTCCAGAAATTTTAGGTGGTCGAGTCAAAACGCTACATCCCCGGATTCATGGCGGAATTTTGGCACGGCGAGATGTTCCCCAAGATATTACAGATTTAGAAAATAACCAAATTCGCCCGATTGATTTAGTGGTGGTCAATTTATATCCCTTTGAGGAAACGATCGCTAAACCAGGGGTAACATTCTTAGAAGCTGTTGAACAAATTGATATCGGTGGCCCAGCAATGCTGCGGGCATCATCGAAAAACTTCGCCCATCTCGCTGTACTATGCGACCCAGCGCAATATGACGAGTATTTACAGGAATTGCGCCAAAATAATGGTGTAGCATCCCTAGAGTTTCGGCAAAAGGCAGCATTAAAAGGATTTTCGCATACTGCTAGTTACGATCAAGCGATCGCATCTTATCTCGCAGAAGCACAGCAGTACACCCTTAGCGGCACACAATTACAATCTCTGCGTTACGGCGAGAACCCACATCAACCCGCCACCTGGTATCAAACTGGTACTACTCCAACGGGATGGGCAGCTGCAACGAAACTTCAAGGCAAAGAACTTAGTTACAATAACTTAGTTGATTTAGAAGCCGCACGCCGAATTATTGCTGAATTCACTGATACCCCAGCCGCAACGATTATCAAACATACAAATCCCTGTGGTACGGCATTGGGAAGTACAATTTCCGAAGCGTATCAAAAAGCTTTTAATGCTGATTCTACTTCTGCCTTTGGTGGAATTGTCGCACTCAACTGTCCGATTGATGCGGCTACGGCTAGCGAGTTAACTAAAACATTTCTTGAATGTGTGGTTGCACCAAGTTGTGATGCCGAAGCGCAAGAAATCTTGGCAAAGAAATCTAACGTGCGGGTTTTGACTCTAGCTGATTTGAGCAGTGGCCCTAAGAATACAGTGAAAGCGATCGCAGGTGGTTTTCTCGTCCAAACTAGCGATGACATTGTTGCTGATACTAGTCAATGGCAAGTTGTCACCGAACGTCAACCCACCGACAGTGAATTAGCCGAATTACTGTTTGCTTGGAAAGTTTGCAAACACGTGAAATCTAATGCCATTGTTGTAACTAGCGATCGCACTACACTAGGAGTAGGTGCTGGTCAAATGAACCGCGTCGGATCAGTTAAAATTGCCTTAGAACAAGCTGGAGAAAAAGCCAAAGGTGCAACTCTCGCCAGCGATGGATTCTTCCCCTTCGATGATTCCGTCAAAACAGCCGCAGCCGCAGGAATTACAGCCATTGTCCAACCAGGGGGAAGTCTGCGCGATAAAGATTCAATCAAAGCTGCTAACGAATTGGGTTTGCTGATGGTTTTAACTGGTGTACGTCACTTTTTACACTAAATCATTGCTTATTGAGTGTGCGGTTTACAAAGTGTCACACTATATACTTTCTTTATGATTGAAGCAATGATATTATCTAATCGTGTGTGAGGAGCAAGTTAAAAATAAAAAGCGTTTGGGGTGGAAACACGGCAACACTCCCAAGCGCTTTTTAATTGGTCAGAAATTGGATTGCTTGTGCAGTTTTAAAAATGCCACTCAATATACTTGCCATTAAATAGAAGTAGTGATATGGTTTATTTGTGTGTGAGGAGCAAGTTGAGAATAAAAAATGCCTGGGGTGGAAACACGGCAACACTCCTGGGCATTTTTTAATTTGTATATAAAAATTGGATTGTTGGTACAGTTTTAAAAGTGTCACTGACTTTAATCGCCTTTTCATTGAACCAGTGATAGCATTTAGCTGTGTGAGGAGCAAGTTAAAAATAAAGAGCGCCTGGGGTGGAAACACGGCAACACTCCCAGGCGTTTTTTAATTGATATGTAAAAACCAGCACTTGCAGATCCTCTGGAATTATAATCAGCTACAGTCTAAAATCCAGTAAACCTCACACCCAATCAGAAATTCAGGTGCAAATCAATCGGCTGACTGAACAAATTCAATTCATCATCGAAATTGATCGATTGAAGCATATAATGCGGCAAACCCTACTTATGGATGGGTCACGCCGAGAAAATAGTGCAGAACACTCTTGGCATTTAGCTGTAATGGCGATCGCCTTAGTAGATTATGCCCCAGACGGTGTTGATATATTCCATGCCATCAAAATGCTGCTAATCCACGATTTGGTAGAAATTGATGCAGGTGACACCTTTTGTTACGATGTGCAGGGTAACGACAGCAAAGCAGTAAGAGAAGCACAAGCAGCATTGCGTTTATTCGGACTTTTGCCAGCAGACCAAGATAGTGAGTTGCGTTTACTCTGGGATGAGTTTGAAGCAGGAGAAACACCCACCGCCAAATTTGCCGCAGCCTTAGACCGTATACAGCCTTTGCTGCATAATCAGCAAACTCAGGGCGGAACTTGGCGTATTCATGGCATTAGCCGCAATCAGGTGATGAAACGGGTTGCACCAGTAGAAACAGGTGCGCCGGAACTGTGGCCCTTTGTCCTGCAATTGATTGATGATTGTGTGACAGCAGGATATCTTAAAGATGATGCTGCCCTAATTACTCAAGATTTTCGCGCTGAGAATTGCTAGCTTTTTCCTAAGCCAAGTGTATAGGTTCTAAAATCGTTTCTTTAACCATTTCATCTATAGATTTTGGGTTGCGGAGGTGAACTCACAACCTTTTGCAATTGCTCTCCATTTTGTTGGAGATTAAGTGTAGTTCTATATTTGCAAAAGAGTCTGCACCAAATGCCTGATTAAATACTTAAAAAGTGGGTGACGAGGGATTTGAACCCGCAACCAATAGATTAAGAGTCTACTGCTCTACCGTTGAGCTAGTCACCCACACGAATTACCATCATAGCACAAGTTCTGAGAATTTAGCTAGTGATATCGCCCAAAAAACGAATTAAAGGGGGAATTTGATGGTGAAGGTGGTTTGACCGGCTCCACTCTCTACATAAATTGAGCCGCCTAAATGTCTGACCATTTTCTGCACTAATGCTAATTCCAGTCCAGTGCCGCTGTGTTTCCAAGGATCGTGTTTGGAAAGGTGATAAAAAGGCTCAAAAATCCGTGACAGTTCATTGCTGGTAAGCTCTAGTCCAGAATTGCTTATATTAAGCTCTACTGCATCCCCTCTTAAGTGGGTAGAGACTGTGACTGATTCACCTGCTGGGGTATATTTGCAGACATGGTTGAGTAGTTCGGTGATAATCCTCTCCATATCTGTGATATCTGTCTCTAAAGGTGGGAGTGCGCTATCTAGACTCAGTTTTAACTGCTGTCGCTGACAGTTGGTGAGGTCTCGAAAAGACTCGACAATGGGCTGAAGCCAGCTTTGTAAGTCAATGGCAATCAATGTTGGGGGTTCGGGTTCTGCTTCGAGATATGTGAGTTTGAGTAGATCGTTAATTAACTTGCTTTCTCGCGCACACTCGTTATGCAGAATCTGCAAGAGTTGTGGAACTATTTCTATCTCTAATATTTCTGCTGGTGTTAAGACACTTTCGAGGGTTTGGACTGCAAGGCTGATGCTAGTTATTGGGGTTCGCAGTTCTTGAGAGAGATTTCGGAGAAATTGATTTTTGAGCCGATCGCAATTTTCTAATTCTTTTACCTGTATCTGGGTTTGTTGGTAAAGTTGAGCTTGGCGAATTGCGATCGCACATTCATTGGCAACCTGCTGCACTAACTCAATTTCAAATTCATCAAATGCTTCTTGTGATGGTCTTGTCAACCAAAGATTTCCCAAAATCCCTTGAGTATCGAAAATTGGACAAGCCATCTGGGACATAACCAATAGGTTTGGTTGCCATCCAGGGGCAATTTCTAAAAATTGCAGAGGTTGTTTTTGCAACAAGGGTTGATAAACTTCCAGACGGTCTGCAATCTGTCTGGTCAATTCTCGACACTGCGGTAGGTTGATGCTGTACTCGTAGGCAATAGTTACCAGGGTTTGACAGGGGCTATAGAGTTCAATTTGGCAACGTTCAAGGTTCAGTAACTCTGTTAATTCCTGAGTGACAGTCTGCAACACCTGAGCTTCATCCAGACGATCGCGGATTTGTTCTGTCATCCGGCGCACCAAGGCTTCAAAGTTTCGTACCTGCTGCAACTGATTTTTGTGCTTCTGTTTTTGCAACTCTATTTCGGCTTTGAGATCCTTGAACTGCTGACGAAGTTCTGCTTGTTGCACAGCAATGCCGATTTGAGTTGCCAGTTGTTTGAGTAAGCTAGTTTCTGCTTGCTGCCATTGACGTGATTCTTGGCAATGATGGGCAATCAATAGCCCCCACATATCTTGCTCTTGGAAAATCGGCACGACTACATTGGCTCTAATCTGCAAAGATGCCAGGAAATCTATATGGTAAGGATGCAAGTCTGCTGCATAAATATCCTCAACAACTTGAATGCAACCTTGCCCGTAGTGTTCTGGATTGCTACTAAAGCAGGGATCGATGATGTTTTTTCCCAAGAGTGAATCGCTTGCAGCGACGCTTGCGGCAACAATTACCCCACTGCCATCAGGCTGGAAGCGATAAATTAGAATGCGATCGCAATTCAAAAATTGCCGCAGTTCAATTGTTGTCTGATGCAGAATTGTCTCTAATTCTACAGATTGGTGAATTCGTCCGGCGATCGCTTCTAGCAATTGCTCCCGTTCAAACTGGAGTCCGACTGCTTCTTGGGCTTGCTTCACAGGAGTGATATTACTACTAGTACCAATCAGTCGATAAATCCGAGAGTTAGCATCCCTTAGTGGCGTGAGAGTCGTACTCCACCAAGTAGTAACCCCCTGGAATTGCAAACATTGTTCGTAAGAAATAGTTTTACCAAATAGCACACAGTCAGCATAGTGCTGACGCACCCTCGCAGCATCGATGGGGGAGAGAATATCCTCTGGTTTTTTGCCTCGGAGATCGTCTGAGCGAATGCCTATCCACCGCTCATGAGTAGGATTAAGTGCCACATACTGAAAATCTCCATCCTCTAGAACATCTACTACAAATATTGATGCCTGCACAGAATCGTACATGCTCAGTAGAAATTGCTCACTACTATTTTTCTCATCTACTTCCGTGCCAAAGATAATTTGAGGGGGCGATAATTTTGTCAACTCCATAGTTGATTCTGCTGGATTTTTATTCATGCGAGAGTCCCTTTCTGGTATTACTGACTCTTCTAGGCGCTCTCTTATCGTTATGCTTGTAGTAGATGCACTTTAGCGCCTATAGCAAAGTATTGTCAGCTGTTGCTCATCGAAATTAAATCTTTCTCTACTTCTGGTCAGAAATCTAGGAAAGCTAATATAAGTCAGCTTAACAAATCCTGCTTTTTGAAGGCGAAAATACATTTGCAGTTGAGGGCAAATCTAATGATTTTTTGAACAGTTTTCCAAAATTTTTGCATATACTTAAGTACAATCATCATATTATATCAATTAATTTTACAATTCTTAATAAACTTATTGGGTGAGGCTGGGTAATAGGAACTCACGACCGCAATTTCTGAGCATTCATTCCGGTGAGGATACCAACTAGCAGCCAAGTGATAGCTAACCCCATAACTTCGCCTAAGAATAATTGCGTTAAGTGGTGCAAAATCATCCCCACAGCAGAACCCACGGGGACAGCAACAGCCCAACTTACCGAAGAGACAAATATCCATCGCCACGCCACAGGCTGGGGAATTGCTAACCATTGTGTCAATCCAATTCCCAAGCCGCCAAGTGCGCCATAAATGGCTCCCGACAGGATTCTCAAAGGAAGAATCTGAATGCTGGGTACAATCCAACCTACCGCACCAATACCGATCGCAGTGATGATACTCCAACCCAAAAGACTTGACAAAATCCACCTGATGCAAAATACAGGTTCTTTGAGAAGACAACCTTGAGGAAGTGCGATCGCAAATCCGCCGATAGCTGCTTCTACCACCCCAACATCTGGCTGATCGCCAACTTCAATAAAAAGTAAACTCAATAAAAAACCGCCACAAGTAGCGATAGTCCACAGCAGTGTAAAGCTAAATCTAGTATTTTCCGGCGCGAATGACATTAAGGGGAATTGGGAATGGGGAATGGGAGCAGAGTAGAAAATGACGAATGACAAATGACAATATCAAAGTTTTTTTGGTTTGAATAGTCTGACAGTTCTAGCATTAAACATCTCAAAAAAAGCTTTGCGTCGCTGTTGGGGCGATTCCGGTACAATGTAACCCCAGAGACTCTCCCAGTAAAAAAAGGATATACCATTAAAATTGCGATCGCGTACTGCTTGAACCTGTTCTCTAACTTGTGCCATTTTCACAGGATTACGCACCGTTCCCGTTGATATACCAATTTGTACAGGAATTAGACTTTGAGCCAATTTCACAGATGGTTGTTCTAATTGAGCGATAAAAGAGCTTTTATCATTTCGATAAACTTGCAAAACCAACTCATTAACTAAACCTTTTTTTATCCAATTTTCCCAGTCTTGCAAATAGTATTTGTAGGCAAAAGCTTGATAGTTTGGAGATAGAGATATTTTGACTTTGGGTTTCACCGCCTTCACAGCTTGATAGAGTTCTGCCATGAAATCAGTAATTTTGTCTGCTCGCCAACGCATCCATTCTGAGTTAAAAGGGTCTATGGGAGGACTTTTACCTTTGTGTTCTTGCTGGTAGAGTTCAATGGTGAAGCGATCATAACCAAACTGTACAGGCATCCCAAAATGATCGTCAATCTGAATACCATCCACATCATAATCCCTGACTACTTCCAAAATTAGCCCTCGGATAAACTCTTGCACTTGCGGATGTAAGGGATTCAACCAAGCTAGCTTACTTACTAAACTATTATCAATTTCTTCTGGTGGTGCATCTTGGATAGACTTTATACCTTCTTGCCCAATTGTTAACCAGTCGGGATAACGCCTTGCTAACTGTGAATAATGCGGTGTCATAAACCCATATTCAAACCAAGGAATAACTCTCAAATTTTTCTTTTTGGCAAGTGTCACTATCTTTGTTAAAACATCCTGTCCACCGTGCATAAAATTGAGAAAAGGTTGAGTATCTGAGCCTGTAGTCATTTCAGCTACAGCACTTTTATAAAAAGTATGTCCTCGGTTCCAAACTACAGGATAAATTGTATTAAAGTTGAGGGACGATAATTGGTTTATAGCCCGATTAATGCCCCAAGGGACAAATAGTACACCACTAGCAACATTAGTGAGCCAAACGCCGCGAATTTCTGTAGGTAAAGGAATTATTTTTTGGGAATAAACTGGGAGTGAAGAAACTGAAGAGAATGAAAAAACTGTTAAAGTGGCTACTAATCCCAAACACATTAAGTAAGAAACACAACGGCGAGCAACCCGATTCATTTGTAAGCGTGACCTAGTGCGATCGGAATATATATAACTACAAAATAAAGTTGTAATCCTCCGGATGATGTAAAGAAATGATGATTAATAACTCAGAATTCAGAAGTCAGGAGTCAGAATAGTTGAAAGCATACGGAGCCAGTTTTGGTTATGAATATACTTAACGATACCAAAACCTAATAAACTAGAATTTCAAACTCTAATTCTAACTCCTGACTCCTGAATTCTGACTCCTGAATTCTTTCTTATTAAAATCTTTCCACACCTTCAAATTGCTTGACAGCAGACGCATTTGCTGCTTCTCCACAAGTTCGTGGCGTGGGGAATATCTTTTCAGGATTTGCTAAACCTTTAGGATTAAAAACTTGCCGTACCCATTGCATAGTTTCTAAATCAACTTGGCTAAACATCTGTGGCATATAGCACCTTTTCTCCGCACCAATGCCATGTTCACCAGAAATACTGCCACCAACTTGGACACAAAGCTTGAGAATTTTTCCACCCATTTCTTCTACTTGTTCCAATGCTCCAGGTACAGAATTATCATAAAGAATTAATGGATGAAGATTGCCATCTCCAGCATGAAATACATTAGCAACACGATAACCATATTGTTCGCTTAATGCCTCAATTTCATGCAGAACATAAGGTAACTGAGTGCGGGGAATTACACCATCTTGCACATAATAATCTGGACTTAAATGCCCAGCCGCAGCAAAAGCAGCTTTACGTCCTTTCCATAATTTCAATCTGGTTTCTGGGTCACTAGCAGAAGTGACATTTCGTGCCCCATTCTTTTTACAAATTTCAGTCACTCGCTGCTTATTTCCTGCAACTTCCACTTCTAACCCGTCAATTTCGATTAGCAAAATAGCAGTAGCATCGCGGGGATAACAATTAGTTGCGACAACATCTTCAACTGCATTGATGCTGAAGTTATCCATCATTTCCATACCGCCAGGAATAATTCCAGCGCTGATGATATCAGAAACAGTTGCTCCGGCAGCTTCAATACTGGTAAAATCTGCCAACAGCACGCAAATTGATTCTGCACTTTTGAGAATTCGCAAAGTAATCTCTGTGGCAATTCCTAAAGTGCCTTCAGAACCAACAAACACACCTGTTAAATCATAACCAGGCATTTCGGGGATTTGTCCACCTAAATCGACAATTTCTCCTTCTGGCGTGACAATTTTTAATCCTAAAACGTGGTTAGTGGTGACACCATATTTAAGACAATGTACGCCACCAGAGTTTTCAGCAATGTTGCCCCCAATAGAGCAGATAATTTGGCTAGATGGGTCAGGAGCGTAGTAAAAACCAGCACCACTAACGGCTTGTGTTACCCAACTATTAATCACGCCTGGTTGAACAATTGTGCGTTGATTTTCCAAATCAATGCTGATGATTTGCCGCATTAAGGAAGTGACAATCAAAACAGAGTCTTCCACTGGTAAAGCACCGCCAGATAGACCAGTGCCAGAACCGCGTGCGATGAAGGGGATAGAATATTGATTGCATATCTTTACCACTTGGGCAACTTGTTCTGTTGTTCTAGGTAATACCACTACAGCCGGGCGTTGGCGATAGCCTGTTAAACCATCACATTCATAAGTAATAAGTTCTTCGCGGCGTTGCACTACGCCATTTTTGCCAAGGACAACCTCGAATGCTTTGATAATAGGTTTCCAGTTGTGTTGTTTTTTATCTTGGGTCAGCATAGTTTTTAAAGTTAACTATAGTAACTTAGAGTTTAAAACAATACCCAAGTTTTTGAGGGATTTGCCAATAGTTTTGAGCGGTTAACGACGGTTTGGCCATTGCGGCGTTCTTTCTTGCTTTACCGCTCTAGAACTTACTGAGCTTATTTTCCACTTGAAAAGCCTGATATTATGCATTCGTTACGACAGGTTGTCTATTTGTCACAACTGCTTATGTATTAGTTCAAAAGACTTAAGTAAAACTTATTAATGATTTCCCACTCATGATGTCAAAGTAGTGGTTTTAGATATGCCAAGTTTATAAATATATGTTCAAATACTTGAAATCAGTTTGAAAATAGCAAATATTGACCATTCTTGCTCTATGGCATTGCTATATCTAAAAAAAATTAAAGATTTTATATCTACCTTAAGAAACAAAAATACAATTTGGTTTTATGTCTCCAGGTTTATGAAATCATGACAAACAATGCCTATAGTTGGGTCTTAGGTAGTCACATACCTAATTTCGTAAGTGAGGCTAACAATCATGTCATATCAAATCAACACATCTGAGTTATTTGTCGAGTTATTTGACGAACAACAAGAGCTACTCGCTGGAGGTGTAGACTCTCAGAGAAATCAGAGCAATTTCGCTAGAAGACTTACAAGGTTAGACGGAACGAGTAGGTCTGGTCCTCAAGGCAGCGAAGCTAACAGTAAAGGCTCAAATGACGGTACTCAGACATCAGCATTACAGGGCTTACAATTAGGTGGTACTACTACCATAGTCCTGCCGCCCTTGCCTCTTTTATCAGCACCACTATTTGCCGCTTAGATTGATTATTTCCACAGGTAATTTGAAAAAATCAGCTATTACATCATCAGAGCATTTAGCAAATTTAGGCAGAGAAAGAAGAGAAAGCAAAAAATAAAATGTTCAAAATATTTATTGTAAATTTTGGCTTTGAATTTTTGCCTTTTCTGACTTCTCTTAGCTTAAATCTCCAACTTTGAACCGAGTAGCCGATTATTACAAAGACTACCTGTCTACTTTCACTAAACAGCACCACCCATTCTATTGTGGTGGTGCTGGATAATCTGGAAATTTTGAGTTTTCCCTACTTAGCCGATAGATATTTTACATCTTCATCATCTATCAAAATCCTCGGCGAGAAGAGTATCAACGAGAAAGTTGTGAGTTAAGGTTTTCAAGCATCTAAGAGTGAATCTATTTTTTGTAAAACTTGTTTTTTTACTATCTTTATTACCTGACCAGAAATCCAATAAGTAATTTCAATACTTGCGTGTTATTTGACTCTGCACAGAAACCAAACATCCAGATTCAGGGTGGAGATTTGTAGTTAATACCAATTTTTTATGAAGCTGCATAGAATTCGATCCCCCCTAGCCCACGCCAGTCGCTCCACTTGGGGAGACCCCAAGACCGCGCTGGCTCCCCTTAATAAGGGGGGAACCGGAAAAACATCCATCAAAGTCCCCCTTTTTAAGGGGGATTTAGGGGGATCAAGATATGTGCAACTTCACATTAAATTTGTATAAGATTGCTTTGTTTATAAGTAAAAAAGGGGGACAGAGGAGTTTATTGTAACTCGCTCAACGTAAGTGAGGACTTTGAGGGAGTTTGAGCGTTCTCCTCTGTATTCTTTACCGCGTTGGCCGCGTTTGAATCTTGAGAAAGATAAATTCGCTTATCTTGTCGTGCATATCTTTCTCTTCCCCTTTTACTAATTATAGACAATCGGAAAACATTATGCTGGGAATTTTTAGCAGTATATGTTACTTTTTCATTCTTTAATTTGGCAAACATTAACTTACAAGCCAAATCTGTGATTAGCTATCTGATTAATCTTGGCAAGATTAACATAGACTTTAATTCTTGATTATGCCCTGTGGCATATTACCAAAGATATATTTTTTGTGGCATCTGATTTGCAATCAAGTTATGCAATATAAACCTCGTCTATCTTGAGAACCGTAGTTTTGTAGGTTGGGTGCAGCGATCGCGTAACCCAACATAAAATTTGGTGGTAATGTTGGGTTGCGTTTCACTCCACCCAACCTACATAAATAAATATATCTTTTGAAAAACTATTGATTTCAACATAGATGAGGTTTAATCAGCTTTGCAGCAAAAAAACTGGGGTTGATATTAAATAAATCTGAGCTTTTGATGTATACATTTCAAAAAATTATGTAATATGGCGAACTTCTTAGCCCGCGAGGAAAACTATTTTGGAAATAGGTTTAATGAACCCAATCCAGAACAACTCCATGTAGTTGATGTTAACGAGTTTCTCCCCCATCTCAGCAAATGGACTAACATTGGCGGAGGAGTTTTACTCACTACCTTTGTGGCTGCGATCGCTCTTACATCTGTTCTCAGTTACAATGTCACGGTCAAAGTTCCTGCAAGTATTCGACCTGTAGGAGAACTGCGGGTTGTTCAGTCTGCTATGGCTGGAACCGTTCAAAACATTGATATTCAAGAAAATCAGGTGGTGACTCAGGGACAAGCGATCGCTCAAATTGATAATTCCCGCCTTCAGACTCAAAAGAGTCAACTAGAAAGTAGTATTCAGCAAGGTAAATTACAACAAAGTCAAATTGATGCTCAACTGGGTGAAATCGATGCTCAGATTGTAGCTCAGACAAACTTAACCAACCGCACAATTATTGCTGCACAAGCTGAATTAGATGGGACGCAACGCAACTATCAAGATCAGCAAGTTAAGGCTGCGGCTGATATGACACAAGCACAAGCAACTTTAATCTTAGCCAAGCTACAACGCGATCGCTTACTACGGGAAAAAGTTTTAACGGCAACTGTACAAGAAGCAGAAGCAGCTTTGAAAGTAGCCAAGGTGCAACGTGACCGATTGCAGCCGATAGTCGCATCGGGATCGGTTTCTCGCAATCTGTTTGAGGAAAAAGAACAAGCAGTTATATCTGCTCAGGCGAAGCTAGAAGAAGCTAAAGTTAGTGTTAAAAATCTTTTGGAGGACAAAGAACAAGCCCTAAATATCGCGCAAACAAATTTAGAAAAAGCTAAAACTGCGATTAATGCCAGTAATGCGGCTGTAATAGTGGCATCTGAACGGATTAAGCAAGAACAGGCTAGAGGTGAGGCTACTTTAGCCGCTTTGAAAAAAGAACGAGAAACTTTACTCCAGCAACGCCTTGAACTCCAAAAGCAACTTGCTAGCAGCAGCAAAGATTTGCAACAGGTTCAAACCGACTTGAATTTGAGTGTGATTCGATCGCCAATCGCCGGAACACTGTTGCAATTGAATCTTCGTAACCCAGGACAAGTAGTGCAACCAAGTGAAGCGATCGCTCAGATTGCTCCTCTCAACGCTTCTTTAGTAGTTAAAGCTCGTGTGCCGGCTCAAGATATTGACAAGGTAAAAGCAGGCCAAAAAGTTCAGATGCAAGTTTCTGCTTGTCCCTATCCAGACTACGGCACTCTCAAAGGAACTGTCAAAACAGTTGCACCAGATGCTTTACCTGTAAAAAGCAATGTCAATTCAGGTGTAGCCCAAGCCCAGGTAGTTGCTTATGAAGTAACTATTGAGCCACAAACTTCATATTTGAGTAGAAGCGATCGCCAGTGTCATCTGAAAGCGGGTATGGAAGGTAGGGCTGATATAATTTCCCGCCGAGAAACGGTGCTTCAGTTCATTCTCCGCAAAGCCAGATTCATCACAAATTTTTAATCACTAATTTAATAGGTCTGTAACCATGTTCGATCTATTCAAACTCCGTAAAAATTACCAGTGTGTTTTGCAGTTGAGTGAAGAAGACTGTGGAGCCGCCAGTCTTGCTTCAATTTGCAAACATTACGGACGTTTTTTAAGCATCAATCGCAGTCGAGATGCCGTTGGGACTGGACAGCTAGGAACAACTTTGCTGGGTTTAAAGCGTGGATCTGAGACTCTGGGTTTTAATGCCAGGGCAGTGAAAGCTTCACCTGCGATCATAGATAGAATCACAGAAATCAATCTACCAGCAATTATTCATTGGCGGGGTTATCATTGGGTTGTTTTATACACCAAGCGCGGCAATAAGTACGTCATTGCCGATCCAGCTGTGGGTATCCGTTATGTTAACCGAGAAGAGTTAACAGAAGCTTGGAATGGGGTGATGCTCTTACTAGAGCCAGATCCAGTCCGCTTTTTTGAGCAGCCCGCAGAAGAAGCAAAAGGTGGCTTAAGTCGCTTTTTAGTACGCATCTTGCCTTATCGTGGACTGCTAACTCAGGTTTTAACGATCAACATTGTCTTAGGTCTGTTGGCTCTAGGTACTCCCGTCTTGATCCAACTGCTTACAGACGATGTACTTGTGCGTGGAGATACCCAGTTACTCACTGTTGTGATCTCAGCCGTTGTAGTTATGAGCTTATTCGGCAGTACTTTGCAACTATTGCAAGCGATTATGATTGCTCATTTTGGGCAGCGATTGCAATTAGGATTAGTCTTGGAATTTGGGCGAAAAATTCTCCAATTGCCTTTAAATTACTACGAAGCCCGTCGTAGTGGTGAAATCACTAGCCGTCTGCGAGATATCAACGACATAAACCAGTTGGTATCGCAAATTGTAGTTCTTTTACCTAGCCAGTTTTTTGTTGCTGTGGTTTCTTTTTGCTTGATGCTGTTTTACAGTTGGAAACTGACAATGGCAGTCATCGTTTTTGCTGGGTTAATTACCCTCTCGACCCTACCTTTTTTACCCATCCTCCAACAAAAAACCCGCAGTCTCTTAGTTTTAGGGACGGAAAATCAAGGTGTTTTGGTGGAAACATTTAAGGGCGCACAGGTAATCAAAACTACAAATGCTGCTCCGCAATTTTGGGATGAATTTCAAAGCCGCTTTGGCCGCCTTGCTAACTTGACTTTTAGCACCATCCAAATCGGGATTATCAACGGTACTATTAGCAAACTTATAGCTACCCTTGGTGGTGTGATTTTGCTTGGTCTAGGAAGTATCTTGGTGATTAATGGGGAATTAAGCATTGGTCAAATGCTGGCTTTTAACGCCCTACAATTCAATGTTCTGGCTTTAATTAACTCAGTGGTTGGCTTAGTAGATGAATATTTTCGCTCTCAAACAGCAATTTCTCGCCTTCTAGAAGTTATCGATGCAACACCAGAAGTAGTCGGAGGTAGCCAAAAGCCGGTTGTTCAAATTTCTAGTGATGCAGACATTCGCTGTTCCCATGTCCAATTTCACCATGCTGGCAGAGTTGACTTATTAGAGGATTTTTCTCTCAAGCTTCCTGGAGGGAAAGCGATCGCTTTGATTGGTAAGTCAGGTTGTGGTAAAAGTACTTTAGCGAAAGTGATTGCAGGCTTATATCAGCCTAACTCTGGCAATATCCGCATTGGTTTCTATAACATCAACGACCTTTCCCTGGATTGTTTGCGACAACAAGTAGTCTATGTACCCCAAGAACCTCATTTTTGGAGTCGCTCAATTTTAGAAAACTTCCGCTTAGGAACGCCTTACATTTCCTTTGAGGAAATTGTCAAAGCTTGTCAGATAGCTGATGCAGATGAGTTTATCAGTCAACTTCCGAATCAGTATCAAACAGTTTTAGGGGAATTT
The DNA here is from genome assembly GCF_043099725.1 of Nostoc sp. C110. Taxonomy (GTDB): domain Bacteria; phylum Cyanobacteriota; class Cyanobacteriia; order Cyanobacteriales; family Nostocaceae; genus Nostoc; species Nostoc muscorum_A. Next base: position 1,280,389 of record NZ_CP171148.1, read on the forward strand.
GGGGCGAATCTCTCTGGTGGACAAAGACAACGATTAGCGATCGCTAGAGGCATCCTTACCAATCCACCTGTACTGATTTTAGACGAAGCAACAGCTGGACTCGATCCAGTCAGCGAATCTCACGTACTAGACAGGCTTTTGGAATACCGAGAAGGCAAAACTACTATTTTGATTACCCATCGTCCCAGCGTAATTAATCGAGCCGATTGGATTGTACTACTAGATAAAGGTCAGGTACAAATACAAGGTGATATTGAGACTTTCCTCTCTCAGCAAGGAGAGCATTTAAAGTTTTTATCAATGTAAAAAATAGTCTTTGTATGAGCAAATAAAACTATGTCTGAAAATACCAAATTCCCCAATTCTGAATGGTTCAGGGATTTGTCTGAAGAAGAACAGGAAACCTTAGCTGCTGGGCAAATCACAAATATACCTGGTGGAAGTAATTTTTTTATCCAGCAAACTAATATCCAAACTGCGGCAGACAATACATTAAATCTTGTAAGTGGTGATGTTTCTTCACAAAAAACTAGATATAGTTTGTCACAATTTACTATTGGGTCTTCCACAACATTTGTTTTACCAAACTTTAGTTTAGGAGAGGATAAATGGAAAAATTTAATTGCCAATCTCTTAAATAGTATCTTCTCATAAAATTTAGCTTTTGGAAAAGAAATCTCCTACACGTAGAGGCACAATTACTCGTGCCTCTACATTTTTTAATAAAACCTAGACGGTTCAACTTTTAACTTTTTAAATCAGGATCAAACTTGGGGAAATTATCAATATTTAGTGCAGTTTTGCCAATATAAAATATAAAACTATTTTTTAGTTTTTATTTAAATTTTCATGAGTCAAAAGGAATATTTTTGCTATTATTATTTCTAACCTGAGAATAATTTAAACTGTCAGGAAATAATTACTATTAAAAATATAGGTGAATAACACCTAATGTTAGTAAGTGAGGTAAAAAATTATGTCAAATAAAAGTACCATGTCTGATTTGCTTGTGGACTTATCTACAGAGCAACAACAGCTTCTGGCTGGTGGACAAAATGGCGAAGAAGGAGACTTAGGTGATGAAGGATCGGGTGATGAAGGATCGGGTGGTGAAGGAGCGGGTGGTGAAGAGCCTTCTTTCAGTGGTGGAGGAACATCCCCCCGTGGTAACCGATTCTTTATTCGTGGTATCGTGAGTCTCCGTAAAATCCCACGTTTGTCCTAAACTTTGCAATTCGTGGGGGAAAGAAAGGCTCATATAATTATCTCAAGTTCAATTCAATTTTGAGAAAGAATTTGAGCAGTCTCCTATAACCAGACAAGGGGCTTAAGCCCCTTGTTAAAGATAGGTAAACTCCGCTTACTTCAGATCAAAATAGTTTTACACTACAGCTTTTTCTGTATCAATCAAGGCACTAGCCATCCTTCTGCACTGTACAAAAGTGAGGCAAACAATTATGTCGTTTCAATCCATCCAATCCGATTTGCTTGTCGAGCTATCCATAGAGCAACAGGAGCTTTTAGCTGGAGGTAACGTCCGCAGGTGGGGCGGCGGTTCGAGTCCTGGTTGGGGCGGCTGGCGGCCCAGAGGGAGTTGGGGTTTCCGCCCTTGGCGCGGTCGCCGATCTTGGTGGTAAACTATCGCCTATTGAACTTGCACTTTTTGCCGTCTGAAATGCTTGCAATAAGGCTTTGCACTCCCAATGCTAAAAAACCAACAGATGACAAGAAATATGCCGGAGTTTGCAAGTCAGGGCAGAACAAGTGCGTACCTCTATATTCCGCGTTTTAGACTAAGCTTGAAAGACGAAAAAGCCCGCTTTAACGGGCTTTTATCATATACTAATTCTCTGTAAACTTGCACTTAATAATTACTCTTTTACCGCTACCAGATGTATTCTCTACATAGTTTGTGTCTGTGGCAAGCAATAAAAGCTTTCAACTGAATCTCACACTGCCGATCGCTCCCAAATCCAATCAAGTAAAATCGGATTGACTAACTCTGGTGCTTCATCTTGGGGACAATGCCCAACTCCTTCTAAAGGAATAAACTTTTGTACCTGTGGGAAATTAGCTAATTCTCTCCCTAACTTAATTGGTTCCCACGGATCGGCCGTTCCCCACAAGATAATTGCAGGACACTGTAACAGTGGTAAAAGGTCTTCTGGTAATGGCCCTGTAGAATAAGAAGTAAAAGCAAGAAACACAGCCCCAGCCCCTGGATCGCTTGCTGGTGAAGTCAGAATATCTACCAACTCATCTGTCACCATCTCAGGATTAGCATAAGCTTGCAGGAGAATTTTCCGCACTGTTTTCGGTTTGGCGAGTTGATTGAAAAAGAAATCACCAACTGGTTTGATAGATAACAGGCGTTGCAGTAGAGGCGCTCCGTAACGACGAGATAAAGGTAAAGTTACCCGTTTGCGATCGTGCAAAAGCCGTAAAGAACAGTTGAGCAATGCAACTCCCAAGGCAATATCTGGGTTGCTAACAGCTGCTTGCATGGCTACAATACAGCCAATAGAATTTCCGACTAAAAAAGCAGGTTCGCCGACAACTTCACGGCAAAAATCTGCTACTTGTTGTCCCCATGTTTCTAGAGTGTAGGTAATTTTTTCACCAGGTTTAGGTTTTGCGGAACCACCAAAACCAATCAAATCAATAGCATAAACTCGGCAATTTTGTGCTAACACGGGAATATTTTTCCGCCAATGCCACCAAGAAGCGCCAAATCCATGCACGAGGACAACAGCCGGCCCAGTGGTTCCTTGGGTTTGATAGCAGATAGGGAAATCTTGCCAAATCCAGGTTTTTGTAGAGGTAAATGCTGTTTTTGAACTTGATGTTGTCATAAGAAATTTGATGAGTACAAGGGTCAAAGCCCGTCAGCAGCAAGGCGTAAGTAAAATTCTTTTGAATTTGAATAAAATTTATCAGATTTTCAAATAAAATTCTTTGGTCTAGTGATAACTTAGACATACACTAGAAAAGCTTCTAGGCTGATAGTTTTATCCAGGTAGAGAGTTTTTATCTTGTTGATAGAGGTAATTTCCTCACAACTTAGATTATGTCAGCATTAGGAATCATCACTTCTATAAATGTGAGTAATATTTTTGCCATTTTTTTAGATGTGAGTGAATTAGCATCAGTGCTAGATTCAGTAGATTCACAATTTACGATCGCTATTTTGGTCTATAACATTGTCAGAATATGAGGCATCGGCTAAGGGGTGGTTTGCAACTGGAAACTGACGCTGAATTTAACAACATTTTTCTTGTTCCTAGTTCTGCGAGCCAGACAATATGAATATACTAGAAACAATCGATACTCCCATCGGGAGCTATGCACCCGATTTTGAACTGCCAGGAATTGACGGTCAAGTACACCATCTTAGGCGTTATCTTGAGAAGTTCCGAGCAGTGGGCGTTATTTCCATGTGTAACCACTGTCCTTATGTAGAGTCCTATATAGGCAGGTTAAAAAACATTCAAGCCAAGTTTGCCCCCAAAGGCTTCACACTAATTGGGATGAATGGTAGTGATGGTAATCATGAAACTAGGCCAAGCTTTGAAAATATGAAAGCTTTTGCCCAACATCACAATTTGAACTTTCCTTACCTGTGGGACTCGACGCAAGATGTAACCCAAAGTTTTGGTGCTACGAAAACACCAATGGCCTTTTTAATAGATGCCAATGGTATAGTCCGCTACAAAGGCAAAATTGACAATCATCCCCAAGATGCATCAGCAGTGGGAGAAGAATATTTAAGAACTGCGATCGCCTCTCTATTTCTTGGTCAGCCAATAGATGTACCACAAACAGAACCAATAGGTACAACATTGATTTGGCGTAACTAGACATAGATAGTCCCTGTAACTGCTATCTTAAATTGGAGGCAATTGCAACTTTTTTGATAAAGCGTAACTTCATGGGAACGAATTACCGACGGGTTTTACTCAAACTGAGCGGTGAAGCCTTAATGGGCAACATGGGCTATGGCATTGATCCAGAAGTGGTCAAAGGAATAGCGCAAGAGGTAGCAGAGGTGATAGCCACTGGCGTTCAAATGGCCATCGTTGTTGGCGGCGGCAATATTTTTCGTGGCGTGAAAGCAGCGTCGGCGGGGATGGACAGGGCAACCGCTGACTATATTGGGATGATTGCCACGGTAATGAACGCCATGACGTTGCAAGATTCGCTAGAACACATAGGGGTACAGACGCGGGTGCAAACTGCGATCGCTATGCAAGAATTAGCAGAACCATATATCCGTCGTCGTGCCATCCGTCATCTTGAAAAAGGGCGGGTGGTAATTTTTGGGGCTGGTTCTGGAAATCCCTTCTTTACTACTGATACCACTGCGGCACTCAGAGCAGCAGAAATTGATGCGGAAGTGATTTTTAAAGCCACCAAAGTAGACGGGGTATATGATGCTGACCCTGAGATTTATCCTAACGCCAAGCGTTACAATAGCCTTACCTACGCGCACGTTTTAGCCAAAGATTTGCGGGTGATGGATAGTACTGCGATCGCCTTGTGTAAAGAAAATAATATCCCAATTCTGGTATTTGACCTAACGGTGCGAGGTAACATCCACCGAGCAGTCTTGGGAGAATCCATCGGTACCCTTGTGGGAGGTTCTTGTGATATTAGCTGACGCGAAAAGCAAAATGCAAAGTTCTGTTGAGTCAACTCAACGAGCTTTTAACACGATCCGCACTGGTCGTGCCAATGCGAGTCTATTAGATAAGGTATTAGTGGACTATTACGGTTCGCCTACACCCTTAAAATCACTGGCAAATATTAGCACGCCAGATGCTTCGACAATTCTAATTCAACCCTACGAGCGCAACACCCTAAACATTATTGAGAAGGCGATTTCTCTTTCTGATGTGGGTTTAACTCCCAGCAATGATGGTTCTGTAATTCGGCTGAATATTCCGCCTTTGACAAGCGATCGCCGAAAAGAATTCGTCAAAATGGCAACTAAGTACGCTGAAGAGGGTCGTGTTGCTATTCGCAACATCCGCCGCGATGCCATAGACTCGATTCGCAAGCAGGAGAAAGCTTCTGAAATCTCCAAAGATGAATCAAAAGATCATCAAGACGACTTGCAAAAACTCACAAACGAGTATACAGCCAAAATAGACGCATTATTGGCAGAAAAAGAAAAAGACATTACGACTGTTTAAAGTCTAAAGTCTGAAGCATAAAGGCTGAAGGATGATGGTAAAATTCTTCAGCCTTTATCATTTTTTAGGTATCTCACAAAAATTAAACAAGTAAGTAGACTTGAAGAAGAATTCAGAAGTCAGAATGGGCTAAACGCCCCGCTACCGCTAACAGGAGTCAGAATAAATCAGTCGGGGATTCAGACCCGCGACTGATTAAAGACCACCAAATCGTAGATTTAGTGGGGGTCTTAAACCCGGCTATTCAGACGCTCTCTACGAGACGCTGCGCGAACGTGGACTCGCTTTAAGCGAAGCCATGCCGAAGGCTTTACGCTGCGCTATCCGCCACTCGCACAGAATTCATTCTGAATTCTGACTCCTGAATTCTGTTCGATAAATAATTAAAGTAGGGGCAATTGAATGAATTGTGCCCCTACTCAAGAGAAAATCAACTAATTCAGGAGCCAAAATTCAGCCTTATGTACGACTGCATCATCGTCGGCGCTGGGCCAGCTGGTGGAACAGCTGCATATCATTTAGCCAAGCAGGGTCGCTCAGTATTAGTTTTAGAAAAAGAATCCCTACCAAGATATAAACCTTGTGGTGGTGGTGTATCTCCAGCGATCGCTCAATGGTTTGACTTTGATTTTAGCCCGGCAATCTCTGTCAAAGCTGACTCCTTTCGCTTTACCTGGAAATTAGGCGACCCAGTGGAAGCAAAAATAGCCACAGAAGAACCAGTCTGGATGGTGCGACGAGATATTTTTGACCATTTTCTAGTGCAGCAAGCACAGAAGCAAGGGGCTGAACTACGAGATAATACTGAAGTAACGGGTATTGAATTTAAAGGTGACTATTGGCAAGTTAACACAGCCAATGAGCCAATTACAGGTCGCTACTTAATCGCGGCTGATGGTGCTAAAGGGCTAATGGCAAAATGGTTAGGCTTCAAAGAACGTAAACGCCGTTTAGCAGCAGCTTTGGAAGCAGAAGTTTCCACCACTGTGAAAGACAAATCCACAATTCATATTGAGTTGGGGTTGGTGAAAAATGGCTACATTTGGAACTTCCCGAAAGCGGATGGTTATTCCATTGGTATTGGTACGTTTGGCGGTGGCGAACCCCAAGATTTTAAGAAGATTTTAGATGAATATGCGCGATCGTTTAATCTAGATATAAAAACCAGCAAGAAGTATGGTTATCCCCTTTGCTTGTGGGATGGAAAGCAAAAGTTGCATACCCAAAATGCTGTTTTGGCTGGTGAAGCTGCTTGTGTAGTTTATCCTATGACAGCAGAAGGCATTCGTCCTTCAATTTTTAGTGGCTTGATTGCAGCAGGAGCCATTAATGAGGCCCTTTCTGGTGACATCAACGCTTTAGAAAAATATAGTGAAGCTATTAATGAAGAATGGGGTACTGAGATGGCTTGGGCACAAAAATTAGCTGGAGCATTCTATCGCTTTCCTGGTATTGGCTACAAAGTTGGTGTTAAGCATCCCTCTGCTGCCAAAATCATGGGTCAGATTATGTGTGGAGAACTGCGCTATAGCGATGTTACCGATCGTGCCCTCAAGCGTTTAATTCCTGGCTTTGGAGGTTAGTTAATAGTTGTAGGTGGGTTCCTTGATGCTCTCACCTTTTTGACGAAACGTGAATTCAACGAAATTCTTTGCTGTCTTGAACTTTTCGTTTTATCCCAATACGCTTGGGATAAACCAGAAAGCCCTCATGTAGAGACGCGATTTATCGCGTCTAAAAGACTTATACGTTACGAGAGACGCAATAAATCGCCGTCCTGAGAGAGAATTTACCCTGTATGACTTAACCAAGCCCCATAAGACATTTAACACCAAATTAAAAATACTTAGAGAAAAGCCAAATACTTATTCCAGTTCCCAGTACACAAATAATTCCCGCCAAACCCGCTAGGGGTTTTTTATTCTTACCTGTGAACCAGTCAGAGGCTTTACCTGTGTAAGTAATTAATTCTGCTGTATCTAGGGTTGCGATCGCCCATACCCATCCCGCGTGTAGTCCCCAAGCTAAACCCAAATTGTTGCGATCGGCAAAACGTGCCAACACCAACACCATTCCCATCAGCCACAATCCAGGGAGTTGTGGTGCAGTTTCACGTTGCTCCCAAACTAGATGTAGCAAGGCAAAAATCAAGCTAGAAATTGCTGCTGCTAACCAAACTGGATAATCCTGTGCTAATTCAGTGAACAGAAAACCCCGAAAAACTAACTCTTCTATCCCACCGACTAACAATGCTATCAAGAAAATCGGTAGCAAGATGGGTAATAGTAACTTGAAATTCTTTTTTTCAAAAGAACACCAACCTAATCCGAATTGCCCACTAAATACAATCGCTAGGCTTACCACTCCCAAACCGAAACCTAATGCTAAAGAACCAAAATTTGAAAGATTCCCAACAAAGCCGTAATCCGAAAAAGATTTATTGGTAAGCCAACTAACTCCCCACAGAATCAGGGGAGCTAATAGGTAAAGTGACAGCAATAATGGCATCTTTTGCTGTGGCTGCAAAGGTTTAGGGGGTTGCCAATTGAGCAATATTGCTGATACTGCTGCGACTGGCAACCAACAAACTATCCAGCAAGCAAAAAATGCCATTACTATAACTAGTGCTGGTGCATTTTGCATAAATGCTAGTAAGGCGTTGACCGAAGGCTCAAAAAAAGTTATCAAAAAAAACACGATAGACTTCTTGCACTATAGATTTCTTGCTGATTTATCAAGAATCTACTAAATTTGGCAAATTCTGCAAGGGGTCTAATCGTATTTTTTATCTGGAACAAAATTTTTTCAATAGAGTTACCAGTTTGCTATTGAGGTAAGGACAAGTTATCATACCTGATACTTATCCTTACCATCAGCAAATTTACTCTTCGTCTTCCAAATCTTCGTCCGATTCGTCGGAGTCTATATCTGGTGAGGTCAGTTTTTTATCACTTTCACCAAGTTGAATCAAGTGAATATGCTTGTATCCCAACCTAATTTCAAACTCATCTCCAGACTTTAAGCCCATTGCTTTGGTATATGTGGCACCAATCACAATCTGACCATTTTGATGGACACTAACCCGATATGTCGGTTCACGACCACGACCATCTTTAGGTGCTTCTGGACTTAGAGGAATTCCTCTAGCCGATAGCAAAGCGTCATAAAAATCGGTGAGATTAACACGAACCTGGTTATTCTTAGTAACAGTGTAATAGCCGCACTGTTTAGCTCTTTCTCGGCGTGGCAAAGTGGAAAGTTCTTTTACTTTCGCAAGTAGTGCTTTTCCAGTTAATGGCGCGGTTGCAGTTTCAGTCATTATGCTCAAATTTTCCTTACTCTCTCCAAGCTGATAAATAATGTAGTCTCATGCCAGCATTTGGCTTTTTAGCATGTGCATAGAGCTACTTAGGACTCTAGTGTTACGGGTGAATCACTGCCGATAGGAGACAAAAGCACTTCATATTATGGTTGTCTACAACCAATTAGAGGTCATAGTTGCCATAGAAATTAATTTTGCTGATTTCACGGCACTTTTAACCATTATTCGCCATCAGAAATGAAATTATTTTCTCTTTTGGCGCTACTGTAGCGGTGTAACTTTCAGCCACCTTTACAAATGGGGTTGGCTCTACTCCAAATAAGTCGTAGACCCAATAAATCGCAGGTTTTTCACTTTCAGTGCTTGCCCTTCTCGCTAATGAGTAGGTAGAGTTTTCTCTACTCATCCTCTCAAGCTTAGGACAGCATAGTATTTCAATAGAGTCCTACGGGCTTATGCCCTTTGTCCTGCCAGTAGAGACGCGAATTTTCTTGTCTCTACATTACGAATCAACAAAGCAGTAGTAGCCGCGCTGATACGGCTATTGATTCTGGTTTTGTGAGTTCGTAATTTTATATTAAATACTAGCATGGACTAATAATAGCAAAATAGTTGTTTAATTTTGAATTAAAGTTGCTGGTAAATTTTTATTTAAATTTCTGGACTTAAAGGTTGGAAAAAGCCGTGACGATTTTCCTAACCCTTTATTGCATTATAAAAATTTATCTAATTTAGATGAGCAGTTTTGACCAATTAGTTAAATTCAAGATTTTCTTGATTGAGAGGCTGCAAAAATCTCAAAGTCTCGCCTATCCGGGATTCTTCGATGCGCGAGACTTTTATTTGAAAGTGGTAAGGATTTTTCCTCGGTTTATTACCGTAAGCTCAAAAGCGGTCAGAGGATTTTCTACGTCTGTCTATGGGAAGAATAAATCTCTTAACATACGCCTAGCACTTAATTGCCACTACTATATATTGAAGATGTGCTTTTACACTTCTATATAATCAAAAAATTCTGTCAAGCGTTAGCGAAGGCGGAATTTTCCAGCTAGGATTGCTTGACTCAAGTTGATATGAAGACCTGTTGCTAACGGTAACTGCATTTACCTTGGATATGATCGCTAGACCAAAGATAAACCTGAGTCCCTTTCTAAGTAAACCTCTTTCCTTTACATTCTCAAACGACTAAATTCAATGTCAAGCGACCATTACATTTTTGGCGTTTTATCTCAGAATTTGACACAAATTTTGCCTACAGCGCTGCTAAAAGTAAAATTTTAATGGTTATCCTTAAACTAGAATCAGTTTCCCTTTAATCGTCAGCTTATTAACACCAGGCTTTGAATTGAGGGCAAAAAAAGTATAGCTCACTTTTCGTAACTACCAGCCTTGACTCATGATTGTTAAGGCTGGTGAAGCAATTTTAAAATTTTGGTTAGTAGTCATGGAAGTTATTTTTAAGGTCATTCGACAGCAACAAAATTCCTCCCCTATTGTGCAAACCTATCTTGTAGAGGCAGAACCAGGTAATACAATCCTGGATTGCCTCAATCATATTAAGTGGGAGCAAGATGGAACGTTGGCATTTCGCAAAAATTGCCGTAATACCATTTGTGGTAGCTGTGCTATGCGAATTAATGGGCGTTCGGCTTTAGCTTGTAAGGAAAATGTTGGCAGTGAACTTGCTAGATTACAACAAATACCATCATCCCAAAGTAAAGTAAATGTCATTCCTGAAATCACGATCGCACCTCTTGGCAATATGCCCGTGATTAAAGATTTGGTTGTAGATATGAGCAGTTTCTGGAATAATTTAGAGGCAGTTGCTCCTTATGTGAGTACAGCAGCACGACAAGTACCAGAAAGAGAGTTTTTGCAAACACCACAAGAGCGATCGCGTCTCGATCAAACTGGTAACTGTATTATGTGCGGTGCTTGTTACTCCGAATGCAACGCCCGTGAAGTGAATCCAGATTTTGTTGGTCCCCATGCCCTTGCCAAGGCTTACCGCATGGTAGCGGATTCTCGCGATAGTGATACCGAAAATCGTTTAGAAATGTATAACGAAGGCACTAAAGGCGTATGGGGTTGTACCCGTTGTTTATACTGCGATTCAGTTTGTCCAATGGAAGTTGCACCATTAGAACAAATCACCAAAGTTAAACAAGAAATTCTTACGCACAAAGAAGCCAGCGATAGTCGCTCAATTCGTCACCGGAAAGTTTTGATAGATTTAGTTAAAGAAGGTGGTTGGATTGATGAACGTCAATTTGGTTTACAAGTAGTCGGTAACTACTTTAAAGATTTAAGAGGATTGCTCAGTCTTGCACCCCTCGGTTTGCGGATGCTCCTGCGAGGTAAGTTTCCCTTGTCCTTTGAACCTTCTGAAGGGACAGAACAAGTGCGATCGCTCATTGAATCTGTGCAACAAGTTGAAGGGAATAGGGAATAGGGAAGAGGACTTGGGGACAAGGAGAATTGGGGACAAGGGGAAAGACTTGTTTCAAGTTCTCACCTCTTGTCACCTTGTCTCCCCTGCTCCCTGCTCCCCTGCCCTCTTCCCATTCCCCAATCCCTATTCTTCAACGCGGTTCTTGAGGTATATTCAACGGTCGCCCATAACGGTCATATACTAAAACATCCCACTGCCCGTTGTTACTAGACTCAAAAGCAATCCTGCTACCATCAGCGCTAATTGTAGGGTTGCGGACTTCAGCTTGTAGGTTATTAGTCAAATTTCGTGATTGGCGTGTTTCCCGCTCGTAGAGAAAAATAGCCGATCGCCCCTGGCGGCTAGCCGCAAACACAATATAACGACCATCTTGTGAAACGCTAGGATGATTTGCGATCGCATCAAAGGAATTTAAACCTGACAAATCAACCAAATCACGAGTCACCGTATCAAACATATAAACGTCTTGGCTACCGCGTCGGTCAGTAATAAAAACAATGTATCTCCCAGAAATTTGGGGGTTTAATTCTGACGCTAAACTATTGAGACTCCGACCCCCCGGATCAAAGGGATAACTCAAAAGGCGAGGGTAGCCAAAACATCCAGTCAATAAACTTAAGCAGAAAAATACAGGTATAAAAAAAACACGTTTCATATATTGGGCATGGGGCATTGGGCATTGGACATTAATTATTCTCCCTCATCTCCCTGCTCTCTGCTCTCTGCCTTCTATGGAGGTGAACCTACGGTTGCACCGTTAGGAATATCTAACTCAATATTTGGCCCTCGGTCTAGGACTTCAATATCCCACTGACCACGGCTGGCGGTTTCAAAAACAACATAACGTCCATCTGGGCTGATATTCGGTTTTCTGATCCAGCCGCGATAGGTTGGTGTAACGATTTGCGACTGTTGCGTAGCGCGATCGTAAAGCGCCACCACCGGTCTACCTTGGTCACTAGTAAGATAAGCAATATAACGCCCGGTGTAGCTCAAGCTAGGACTTTCAGCAATTGTCTCTGCTCGGTTTATGCCCGGTGTGCCAATAAACTGTTGCCTTTCTAAATCGAAAACTAATAGCTGTTGATTACCATTTCGATTAGATACAAACGCTAAAAAGCGCCCATTTCCACTCAAAGCAGGTTGCTCCTCGGTGTAGCGACTGTTGAGGGAAGTAGGCCCTATGGGAATATTGTTAGAACCACAAGATGCAAGCAAACTTGTTAAACCAAAAACCAGGCTCCAATGAATTGGTCTTTGGAGCCAAAATGTAGGCGTAAGTTTTTCCACCTCAACTGTTTTCCGTTGCCTTTAAACCTATTTCCACGCCAACTGTTTTAAACATCGTCATCAAAATCAGTCGAATTATCTGGCCCCTGATTTGGCTTTTCAATCGGGTTGTACGGTACATAATCAGTTGGGATCGCCTCATCATCTTCGCGCGGTCTTCGAGAAGCTGAGTCTGTGGGTGGACGACGCCTTCTTGGTCTAGGAGCAACATCATCTTCCCGGCTTTCTGGGCGTTGAGAACCGTTATTATTACGGCGAGAAGGTTTTTTGACTTCCCCTCCCGAACTTTCCCAATCATCAACTTGCCTAGATGAACCCCAATTTTCATCTTCAGAGCTTTCAGAAGGGCGATTCACAGGACGGCCAGAAGTCCGCCGCCGTGTTCTGTCAGTTGGAGCCTGTCTTTCACTACTGCTGCTGTTGCGGCGTTCTGAACGACGGGGTGATTGCTCTTCGTAGTAGTTATCACGAGTGGAAATTTCATCCCTGCTACCCTGAATCCGGCGACGCGGGGGGCGTTCTTCCTCGTCTTCATAAGGCAATGGATCTAAGTCTGCATCCATTTCAGCTTGATACTTTCTGCGATCGTTGTACGAATAGCGATCGCTAACCGGTCGGTCTTCATCCACAATCGGAGTGTTACGCTTTGCTTGCTGGGTAGCTATACTCCGCAGACGAATACTTTCAACTGCAAAAAACACAGTTGTGCCAACTAAAAGCAGTTGACCAAATTGCAGAATCGGGTCTAGCCGCCATCCTTGAAACACGAGAATAAAGCCGCAGAGCAAACCAACTGCCGCAAAAAAGATATCTTGATCCCGTGACAATTCTGGACGCACAGTGCGGAGAAAATACAGTGCTGCCCCAGCCACAGCCAGGAAAATTCCTAGAATACTGGCTGAATTTGCCCCAAAATTTACCTGAGCCAGAAAACTGGCTGAGTTCAGCCCAAAATTTATCATTGCTGTTTTCCCAATATCAAATCTATGTTAGCGAGTCACAATTAAAATCACTACTGTAATTAGGCACGATAAATATTGAAGCTTCAAAGCCTCTGGCAAAGAAGCTCTGAAGCTGTTCACCGAAAAATTAAAAAACCCTATGTCTGTTAGCTACAAATGCTTCTAGCGGCAAATACTGCTGCTTGTAGCGCAATTATAAATAGCTGACAGACAATCGGTTGTGAGAGTTAAATTAACTCTCATAAGCATTATGAACGCTGAATTTTATCTTTTTGGCTAATGAAAATTAGACCAACTGTAACGGGAATCACAACAATTGCAGTACCCCATAGCAGGCTCCAAAGAAAATTTGCTAAAGAAGGCGTCATACTTCTAAACCTTTTTTTACACACTTCATCCTAATTTTAATAGTGTATTACTTTCTTGAGAAGCCTCTAACTCGGAACTGCTAAACTTGGTAACTGCTGTGAGCGAGTTTACTTTTTTATTCCAGAAGAAAGTCACAGCATTTGGTTAAAATGATGATGAGAGTGCTTTACAAAGCTTAAAGTTTTTGTGGCGTTCGCGAAGCGCGGCTTGCCGTTCGCCTAAGTTTTACTTTCTTTACAGATAGATAGTACCTTAAACCGATGACTGGTGTTGACCTGACTGCTTGGATTCTTGGCCCTGTGTTAGGGGTGATGACATTTTTATTTATATTTCGGATCATTCTCACTTGGTATCCGCAAGTGAATCTGAATCGTTTGCCCTTTAACTTAATAGCTTGGCCTACCGAACCATTTTTAGTGCCATTGCGAAAACTGGTACAACCTATAGGCGGAGTGGACATTACACCTATTATTTGGGTTGGTATCTTCAGCCTGCTACGAGAAATATTACTAGGTCAGCAAGGATTGCTGACTATGATATCTCGTGCGAATTAGGGAATTGGGAATTGGGAATTGGGAAAAGGACTTGGGGACAAGGAGAATTGGGGACAAGGGGAAAGACTTATTTCAAGTTCTCACCTCTTGTCCCCTTGTCCCCTTGTCTCCCCTGCCTCCCCTTCCCAGTTCCCAATCCCTTACCCGTTCATCTCCTGGACAAAATTTGTATAGACATTACCCTGCAAAAATTGTGGAGTTTCCATGATTTTTTGATGAAACCCAATAGTGGTAGGCAGTCCAGTAATGGCACATTCCCGGAGTGCGCGTTTCATACGGTTAATAGCAGTGGGTCGGTCTGGGGCCCAAACAATTAACTTGCCGATTAAAGAATCGTAGTAAGGCGGGATTTGGTAATCGGTGTAAACGTGAGAATCAATCCTAACACCAGGGCCTCCAGGGGGGAGATAGCCGCTAATCCGTCCAGGAGAAGGACGAAAGTCATGATCTGGGTCTTCAGCGTTGATTCGGCACTCAATGGAATGACCCCGCAAAACTACTTGCTCTTGGGAAAGCTTGAGTCTTTCTCCTTGGGCAATTCGAATTTGTTCGGCAACCAAGTCTATTCCAGTAACCATCTCTGTTACAGGATGTTCTACTTGAATCCGGGTGTTCATTTCCATAAAGTAGAATTTACCGGATCTATCCAAGAGAAACTCAATAGTACCTGCCCCACTGTAATTAATAAATTGGGCCGCTTTGACAGCAGCTTGTCCCATTTTCTCACGCAGGTCTTGGTCGAGAGCCGGACTTGGGGCCTCTTCTAGTAACTTTTGGTTCCGGCGCTGAATTGAGCAATCCCGTTCACCCAAGTGGATGACATTACCGTAGTTATCCGCCAAAATTTGAAATTCGATGTGGCGGGGACGTTCAATAAATTTTTCGATGTAAACGCCAGAATTCCCAAAAGCTGCTCCTGCTTCCCCTTGCGCTGCCAAGAAAAGTTTGACAAATTCATCTTCAGAACGAACTAGGCGCATACCTCGCCCACCGCCACCTGCTGTGGCTTTAATCATCACTGGATAGCCGATTTCCTTGGCGAATTTTAATCCTTCTTCCTCGGATTCTACTAACCCCTCACTACCCGGTACTGTGGGGACTCCAGCTTTTTGCATGGTTTCTTTGGCAGTGGATTTATCGCCCATCAGCTTGATAGCTTCTGGAGTTGGGCCGATAAAAGCAATATGATGGTCAGCACAGATTTCCGCAAACCGGGCATTTTCTGCCAAAAAGCCATAACCTGGGTGAATAGCAGTCGCATTGCGCGTCAATGCGGCAGCAATAATATTGGGAATATTCAAATAACTTTTACTGCTAGCTGGTTCGCCAATGCAAACCGCTTCATCAGCAAGTTGGACGTGAAGAGCATTCCGGTCAACGGTGGAGTGAACCGCAACTGTCGCAATTCCCATTTCTTCACAGGCGCGGAGAATGCGAAGGGCGATTTCTCCCCGATTGGCAATTAATATTTTGTCAAACTTCATTTTTTAGTTTCGATATCATTACCAGTAGATTCACATTTTCTCTGATCCAACTTGAAACGACGCTTCCGCATTATTTCAAATTATCACAGGAGATTCGCCACCCTGACTCTAAGCAAACTCGCATATTGCAGGCTTGCTGCCTCTACGGGTTTTACTACACTAACAACATTGCTGCTGTAAGTCTTGGCTAGCTTACCAAACTGGGTTTTTGCGATACGCCATCGCACCGTTTCTCCCACAGTCGCTCTACCCTTTTTAATATCACTTGTGCAGATGCCAAATTTCTGTCAGTCTGATACCGCCTTGAAGAAATTTATATTTTTGAGAAATATAACTTTAGATATCACCTTACTATAATTATTTTCTTATGCTATAGTCTATCTTTAGACAAGCCGTGCGGATGTGGCGGAATTGGTATACGCGCACGCTTGAGGTGCGTGTGGGCTATGCCCTTGCGAGTTCGAGTCTCACCATCCGCATATTTTGTTGATTAGTCAAGGGTCAATAGTCAATGGTCAATAAACCTGAGACTGTTGACCCTTAAATCTTGGTATAGCTCTGGTTTTTTATGCTTTTATAGAGATACGTGAAGTTTTGTAAAAAGCATTGAGTATTACTTTTACGCCGACAAACAATTTAACACAGCCAGCAGCTTGGCATCGCCTCACTCCGATTTGGCAAGGAGGGGAGGAAGTAATTCAAAAAAGTTTACCTCACACTCAGCTAGCACCTGCTTGGCAGCTCATGCTATTGGGTGACGGCTCTCCAACACGTCACCTAGAATTGCTTACAGGCGAGCCTGTAGAAGTAGATGTCATTGATATGTCATTGATTGGCATGGATTTGGATGCTGCACCTGATTTAATCCAAGCTGTTCCAGGGCCGCGACTACGGCGACAAGTGTGGCTGCGGACTGCTTCTGGTCAACGATTAGCTTATGCTACCTCGTGGTGGGAAGCCAGTCATGTAGATGAGTATTTGCAAAATCGTTCATTACCAATTTGGGCAAGTTTAGCTCGTCTCCGCACAGAGTTATATCGGGATGTTCGAGGGATTTATTATGGTGACTCATCGGCGCTAGAGTCTGGTTTTGACGTAACTGGGCCTTTTTGGGGTCGCCACTACTTGTTTTGGCATCATGGACAGCCACTAACTTTAATTTATGAAGTTTTTTCGCCTTATTTAACTAAATATTTGGGAGCGATGCAATTGAATTCCCAAAATCGGTAAAAAGCCTGCGATCGCTATTGAGCAATACAATGAGGTTATCAAAGGAAGGTTGAATATTGTAGCGATCGCATCTGGTAGTAAATTCCCCAAGATCAACCATGATTCAACTTAAAACCCAACTCACCCTCGAAGAATTTCTTGCACTTCCCGAAGGAGATATCACCTACGAATTCATTGATGGAGAAGCTGTTCCTAAATTCCCAAATGATGAAATGGCACCAAAATTTTTTCATAGTTATATAACAGGTGCATTATTTATACTATTGTCTGCATGGGCGCAAGGAAAAGGGCGGGTTGTAATTGAATGGGCAATTAAGCTGAGACGAAATCAACAAGACTGGGTTCCTGTTCCAGATTTGACTTATGTTTCTTATAACCGTCTTTCTGCTGATTGGTTGCAAGATGAGGCTTGTCCTGTTGCACCCGAATTAGTCATTGAAATTATCTCCCCTGGTCAAACTTTCGGAGACATGACCGAAAAAGCCACTGATTATCTAAAAGCTAAAGTTCAACGAGTTTGGATTATTGATTCTAGAGCAAAAACTATTACTATTTTTTATCCTGATATTCTCCCTCAAACTAAACGTGATACTGAGAGTTTAGAAGATTCCCTATTTGAAGGGTTGCAAATTACACCTCAAGAAATCTTCCAACAAGCAAGAATTTCCTAATGATGTTAGCAAGAAAGCACGAGGAAAGGTTTAATGAATACTGTTGTGCTAAATCTAGAACCGATTGCTCATTTAACCGATGAGCAATTTTATCAATTGTGTGTTGCCAATCGTGATTTAAGCCTAGAGATGAATGCAGCCGGAGAATTAATAATTATGCCACCAGTCGGAGGAGAAAGCGGAAATCAAGAAGCAGATTTAATTACAGACTTAAATAATTGGAATCGTCAAGCTAAATTAGGGAAAGTTTTTAGTTCTTCAACTATCTTTATACTTCCAAATGGTGCAAAACGTTCTCCTGATGCTGCTTGGGTAAAATTGGAGCGCTGGGAAGCTTTAACACCAGAACAACGAAAAAAATTTCCGCCACTTGTACCCGACTTTCTGATTGAACTGCGTTCGGAGACAGATCGGCTGTCACAGATTCAGGAGAAAATGCAGGAATATATCAAAAATGGTCTGCGTTTGGGTTGGCTGATTAATCCTCAAGATCGTCAAGTTGAAATTTACCGACTTTTGAAAGCTGTAGAAGTTGTGCAAATGCCGGCGATTGTTTCTGGAGAGGATATATTACCTGGATTTGATTTGCAATTATAGGTTGTCCCAAAAAATATTGTAGTCATTATGTGGTGCGATAGCGTACCCGGCCATCGTAGGCGATGTCTACGACGGGCTGCGCCTACGCTACCGACCAAAGCCAAATAGCTTAAATTCACTTGCAGCTTTGTCCAGTTAGTTATATTCTCTAATTGCTTGGAATCAAAGATTTACTTGCGAAAATCTCCGAATGAGGCATTAATCTGAGCGAAACGTCCTACGAAATTCAACAAACCGTGTTAAAAATGGTAACTGAATCAAAAACACGGCTTTTGAAAGACTAGGGAAGATTGATTACGGAAGTATTATCAACATTTAGGGTGGAAAATTTAATCTAATTAGCTGTCCTAAAGAATGGGTAAACCTGTTGGTGTACTTAACTAATCAAGCAAGTAATAATAAGTTTGCAAGTATAAGGTATAGGTTTCGATGGCACCGCCTCTTGTGTCTGTTCCAATGAAGAAAAATAAGAAACCCTCTCTGGTGCTGACGCTCTCATCTGCTGGGCTATTAATTGGTGCAGGGAGTGTAGCATACTGGTTGTTAAGCCAGAGACAAATATCTTCCAGTGATTTGCTCGTAGGTGCAAATATTATTCCTGGTGATGCACTGTTTGCGGTTTCTCTGACCACAGATCCCCAGCAATGGCAGAAATTGCGGGAGTTTGGGACAAAAGAAACCCAAGCAGAACTGGACAGAAATTTAGTAGAATTGCGCGATCGCTTTCTGACTAATAATGGTTACGACTTCCAGAAAGATATCGCCCCTTGGGTAGGCAATGACGTTACAATCGCAATTCTTGCCCCAGCAACAGCAAGCAAAGCTGTACCCAAACCAGTTACCACTAATGAAGATGCTGCCAGCGATCAGCAGTCGATGGTAATGGTATTACCAGTAAAAAATCCAGAAATCGCCAAAAACATTTTGGCACAACCCAAAACCCTTAAACAAGGCAAATGGATTGACCGTATTTATCAAGGGATCGCCATCAAACAAAGTGAGGGACAGACAGGGGAAAACTTATCAGCAGCATTAATAGATGGGCGTTTTTTAGTTATAACTGATAGTCCTAAAGCCACAGAACGAGCGATCGATGCCTACAAAAATCAAACATCCCTAGCGACAACAGGGGGCTTTGCGGAGAATTTTCCGAAAATTGCCAATTACCAACGCTTTGGCCAGTTTTACGTCAATGTGCCAACAGCAGCTAAAATAGCCGCAGCTTCTCCAAACCGCCCTTTACCCGCTCAAGTTTTAGCTCAACTGCAAAATAACCAAGGTTTAGCAGGGACAATGACTTTAGAGGCAGAAGGAATCCGCTTCAAGGGTGTTTCTTGGTTAAATCCTAATAGTCAACGTGTGCTGGCGGTGGAAAATAAAGCTGGGAAAATGCAAAGTCGCGTACCAGCAGAAACCTTAATGATGCTTTCGGGAGGAAACTTACAGAGGTTGTGGGGAGATTACGTTTTAACATCTCAAGGAAATCCCCTCTCACCGATCGCACCAGAACAACTCAAAGGTGGGATAAAATCTCTTACCACTCTAGATTTAGATAAGGATTTGCTCAGTTGGATGAAAGGCGAGTTTTCCTTATCAGTGATTCCTAATACTCCCAAAGAAGGTTCACCAAATGATTTTCGTGCGGGTTTGGTGTTCATGGTACAGGCCAGCAATGCCTACGGTGGGCAAAGCCTACGCAATTCAGCCGAAGCATCCATAAAACAATTGGATGATGTGATGAGAAATCAATACCAATTCCAAGTGCAACCTGCAAAAGTTGCAGGGCAACCTGTTGTCAACTGGGTTTCACCTTATGGTACTTTAACTGCCACCCACGGTTGGTTAGATGGAGATGTCGCCTTTTTAGTAGTGGGCGCTCCCATCACTGATAAAATTGTTCCCAAGCCCAACAACACACTAGGTAGCACGATCCCATTCCAACAAACAGTTCCTACAGAACCAAATCCAACAAATGGTCAATTTTTTCTGGATGTGGAACGAACTGTGAACAATTTCCCTTTACCAACTCTAATTCCCAATCAACAAACTTTGCTAGCTGCAACACGCTCGATTGGGATGACATCTGCTGTCAGCGACAGTCGTAGTAACCTCTACGACATTTTTATAGCACTCAAAAAAGTTAGTAATACGACTCCCTTGCCTAGTCCAGAAAGCAATAATAGCAACTCTTCTAGATAAGAGAGCAGGGGGACAAGGGGACAAGGGGACAAGGGGACAAGGGGTGAGAACTTGAAACAAGTCTTTCCCCTTGTCCCCAATGCCCAATTCCAAATTCCCAATTTCCAATTCTCCTATCCCATAACCCTGTAAGCATATAGGATCAGAACAGTCAGAATCCATATTTTAAATCATCCACGGAGAGAACACTTTATGAATCTGGTTGTACTCCAGAACTGGCTGGACAATGCCTCCTTTGCCATATTATTCCTAACAATGCTGGTGTATTGGGGAGGAGCGGCTTTTCCGAATCTGCCTTATCTAGCCGCTTTGGGGACAGCTGGGATGGCGATCGCTAATTTGTGTATGGCGACTCTACTAGGGGCAAGATGGATAGAAGCTGGTTACTTTCCCCTAAGTAATCTCTATGAATCCCTGTTTTTCTTAACTTGGGGTATTACCACTGTCCATCTAATTGCTGAAAGTAGCAGCCGTAGCCGCTTAGTAGGAGTTGTTACAGCTCCGGTGGCAATGTTGATCGCTGCTTTTGCGACAATGACATTACCATCCCAGATGCAAGCGTCAGAACCCCTAGTACCTGCCTTGAAGTCAAATTGGCTGATGATGCATGTCAGCGTCATGATGTTGAGTTATTCTGCTTTGATGGTGGGTGCGTTATTAGCGATCGCTTTTCTGATTGTCACTCGCGGTCAAAACATCCAGCTACAAGGCAGTTCTGTCGGTACTGGTGGCTATCGCAGCAACGGCTACCGCTTGCACAAAGCAGCTGAACTCATTTCTCAACCACCAGCCCCTTCTGCTGAAAATAACGGCTTTGCTCGTTTTGAAAGTAGTAGCAATGGCAACGGTAACGCCAACACTGCTGTTTTGAATTTAGTAACTACTTCTGAACCTCAAACCGTAGCATCTGCCGAACCACTTTCACCTCAGCGCCTTAGCCTTGCCGAAACCCTCGACAACATCAGCTATCGCATCATCGGACTCGGATTTCCTTTGTTGACAATTGGCATTATTGCCGGTGGCGTTTGGGCTAACGAAGCTTGGGGTTCTTACTGGAGTTGGGACCCTAAAGAAACTTGGGCACTAATCACATGGTTAGTATTCGCCGCCTATCTCCACGCCCGAATCACTCGCGGTTGGCAAGGCCGCCGTCCCGCAATTTTAGCCGCCACTGGCTTTGTTGTTGTTTGGATTTGCTATCTCGGTGTGAATCTTTTGGGTAAAGGTTTGCATTCTTACGGCTGGTTCTTTTAATAACCTCACCCCTAACCCTCTCCAGCAATGGAGAGGGAGAAAGGAGGAGATTTAAATTTACTATTATCTCTTGGGAATTATTTCGGATGAACTGTTATATCACTGGAAAATATAGATTTAGTGATAGGACATTTTTATGGAAGATGGATTTGAGAGACTTAATCACGATGAAGTTGTGTCTATAGAACCAGACACCTTTAATAAATTAAATATTGCTAAAACTTTTAAAGTCCGTGATTTGATTACCGCAATTAAGGAATATATTGGAGCGGAAGAAACAGACGAAGTAAATTTGTATACCCAAGGATTAAATTGTGAAGTTTTGCAATTTAGTACTCAGGGATGGAAAAAAGGAAAAGTTAGACTTGCTTTAGAATTTTGTCCTGATGAATCTGAGTCCCCGCTTGATGAGATTTTTCAAAAGCTCAAACAAGTAGAAAAATAAAATTATTTGTTGTAATTGATAATTAAATTATCAATTACAAATAGTTATAAGTCCTTTTTTAGAAGATGAACAATATGGTTCAGACTCCAGTTAAAAAACTAACTATTGCTTGAAAACCGATACTAAGTCCAAAAATTTACGCGCAATGACCGAATTATCTCTACGAATTTCCCCGAACTAGAACTAGCTCTTAAAGAAGTTGTAGCTGCAAGCCAAATCCCAAAACTATGAGGATTTATAATTAATTTGTCTCTCCTGGGAACTATAGATTTAGTTACAGGAGCAAGATTTATGAATGATGAATGGGAACCTCTAAATCCTGAAAAAGATGTTGTGCATTTTCACCAAGAAGCGTTTGAAAATTTACCCCGCACTCAAATAGTATTTCAGCTTTTAAAGGAAGTAAAAAATTTTTGGGCCAAACACTGTGCCTCATCAGGTTCAAAAGTATTTGACGAAGGATTTGAATGTTATGTTTTAATACCTGGTCAACAATGGCGGACAGGTAAAATTAGAGTCCGCCTAGAATTTTGCCCTGATGAAACTGAAATTGAAGAAAAACAAGAAAATAATCGCTTAGATATCAATCCAGAAAGTTCTCCGCTCGATGACCTTCGGCAGCAACTCAAGGAAGGTGAAAATTAATACCCAAATCGTAATTGTCGATGCACGTGATATAAGAGACAATTATCTGTGTCCGTCGGCGCTAAAAAATCCAAAATGGTATGGACTCCTCTACACGCAAAAATACATCGCACCATCCGATCGCGCCACTTGTTTGAGCGCAACCAGCGACTATTAATCGCTGTCTCCGGCGGACAAGATTCTTTGTGTTTAATAAAATTACTTTTAGATTTACAATCCAAATGGGGATGGTATTTAGGTATTGCTCACTGCGACCATCGTTGGCGTTCTGACTCTCAAGCTAATGCTCATCACGTTGAAAACCTAGCTGAAACTTGGGGTACATCCTTTTATTTAGAAACAGCGAACGAACCTATAAATAGTGAGGCTGCTGCACGCGATTGGCGCTATCAAGCTTTAAGTGCGATCGCTCAAGCAAATAATTATCAGTATATAGTTACAGGACACACCGCCAGCGATCGCGCCGAAACTCTCCTCTACAACTTAATTCGGGGTACTGGTGCTGATGGTTTACAAGCCCTGACTTGGCAACGCCCTCTGACTACAGGCATTATGCTAGTACGCCCACTTTTAGAAGTTACTCGAATACAAACAGAGCAATTTTGTCAAGAGTTTAAATTGCCAATTTGGGAAGATTCCACTAATCAAGATTTGCAATATGCCCGCAACCGCATTCGCCAAGAGTTGATACCATATTTACGGGAAAATTTCAATCCCCAAGTAGAATCAGCCTTAGCTCAAACAGCAGAACTTCTCCAAGCAGAAGTAGAATATCTCGAAAAAGCTGCCCAGCAATTGCGGGAAAAGGCTTTGGGCATAGGGGATGATGAAGATTCCCTTATTCCCTTACGCTTAAATCGTCGGGTATTGCAGAAAGCACCATTGGCACTGCAACGTCGCGTGATGCGTCAGGTGTTGCAGCAAATACTTACTGATGCAGCGAGTTTTGAACACATTGAGAAATTAACGGCTTTAATTACAGCGCCAAACCGTTCGCAAACCGATCCATTTCCTGGTGGTGCGATCGCTCAAGTAGAAGGAGACTGGATTTATTTAAAATAGTTAGGAGTTAAAAATAGACATCTCCAGAAATTAAATATGCATTACCCAGAAACCTTGTAGAGACGTAGCATTGCTACGTCTCTACTTTTTCGGAGATGTCTAATCTTTAATTCATCACTCCTAACTTATTAAGACGCTAATAATTCTGGCTGAGGCATTAAACCTTGGAGAGTGTGGCGCAACTGGGCGATTGCTTGGACTTGATGATCGCCAGTTTCCTGGAATTTATCCAAAGATTCTGCAATTCCTTGCAGCTTTTGCCGTAAGCCATCAAGAGAATCCTGAATTGGTTGTAGTGCTTCTTGATAAAGATTCACTCGACCACAACATTCAGCAGTTGTTCTTCGCAGGGAAAGCAAATTTTCTTCGATCGCTTTTAGTTCTTGGCGCTTTTCATCCAAATCGTGGGTTTGATTGTCAATCATTCCCTGATTTAGCTCAACACCAGAACAGATTTGATCGATTTCACGTTCTAGCTTTTGGATTTCTTGGGAATACTGTTGTCGCTGGGTTTCAATTTGTAACAGAACCGGTTCTAAATTGACTTTATTACCCTCTTCTTCCTCAACAACAGTATGTCCTTGTCGCCGTAGCAATACAGCTTGGTGTTGCTTGAGAAACTTCTGATGCTGTAACATATTGCGGCGTTGTCCCACCAAACTGGAGTTTAGCATCTGATAGAGGTCTTTTTCATCTGTTAATTCCAGTTCCAAATTGATGTGATCCTGGTCAGATGCTTGGCTTAATTTATTTTGTAGTTCTTCTATAGCTTCTTGTTTATATTCCAGTTCTTGTTCCTGATCGTGAACAAAGGTAGCATCTATTTCCAGTTTATGCTGCAAGTCTTGGACTATCTTTTGTAGTTCTTCTAAAGGCATTTTATCCAAAGCTTCCACATTCGCTTGCTGGCCGAGAACTACATCACTAGATGTTGCAGCTATAGAGTGAATTTGTTGATATAACTCTTCAGCATTTCGTAACTGCTCTTTGATTATCCGGGCATACTCTTGCTTGCTAGTCAGGTCAGCTGTATTTATTTGCAACTGGGCTGTTTGCTGAACTAGAGTATTTTGTGCTTCTTGCAATGCATTTTGGCGATCGCTAAATGTTTGTGACAACCGCTCCACTTCTTCTTGCTGTTGTGCGATCGCTGTTTTTTGTTCTTCTAGTTTTTGCCAGTGCGGGTTTAGAGTCGCTTGCTGCTTTTCCACGAATTCAAAAGCCAGATGCAGGTGTTCCCTGACTGTTTCTGTGGGAGGTACACGACTAGATAAGCGATCGAGTAACTCACTCATTACCCGACTTTGCTCTTCATCCAAAACCGTCCCCTGTTTAAAATCTGCTTGACGTTCCTCTAGACGGCGCTGCTCACCCCGCAAATGTTCCCAAGCGCCTTCCAATTCTAGGCGGTTGCGTTCAACTTCTGTTTTTAACTGTTCAATTTCCTGGCGGGATGTGTCAACTTCTTGTTTTTGCTGCTCTAGTTGTTGCAACTCCTCTTCCATGTTTTGCAACTGTTCTGAGCGTACTTCCATGTCCATTTCACGGCGATTCAACTCTTGCGCCTGAAACGTTAACGACTGTTTCCACTGATCGATTTCATCTTCCTTGAGCTTAAATTTCTCCAATTGGCGGGAAAAATTCTGCAAAATATTGACTAGTGGCCGCCCTGCTTCTTGAATTCGCTGCACTTGACGATTCGGATTCAGTTCAACCAGTACCAAAGCGCCATCATTTAATTTGCTTGCGTCCTCAGCAGCAATCACTTCTTCCGACACAGTACTCCAATTCTGGTCAGTTCGCTGACAAGCTAGCAGTTTCAATTCAGTTTTGCCGCTGCCACTGAGTAAACCACCTTTCTGTTTTTGTACTTCTGCTAAATACAGCACACCGTTAGTCCTTTATTGATGCACTTAAAGTTCATGTTTTGGGATATACCTTAAATAATTCTGTTAACTTGTCTCCCTGAACCCAGGTTTAGGAAAACAAGACAGACAAAACTATAGACGCAATATATTACGCCTTGATATTAATAAAAGCGATTTGGTCACGCCTTTATATTTTGTACTGATGACAGTGATGATGACTTCCGTGTTAACACTAGCTTTGTCAAAGTGTATTACGAAAGATTAAGGTTTATAGTTGAATCTATTCCCTAATGCCAACAAGGAGAAGGGTAAAAATCTTGCCAATACTCCATAATCAATACTTAAACTACCTGCTCTAAAAATGGAAAAATTGCAGGACACAATTCAAAAATAATATTTAACGGCATTACAAGGAGTACTTTTTAGGTAAATGCAGGGAAATTTAAGTGAAATTGATATTTGCAGTATCCTGCAATTGATTGCGTTGGGACAGCGAACTGGACAACTATGGGTAGAAGCTCATAGCTCTCACCATAACAACAAGCTGAGTGGAGAGGGAGCAAACATTTATCGCCCCAAACAACAGTCTTGGTTCGTCTTTTTCCTCAATGGTCAAATTATCTATTGCCGAGAAGGTGAGAGTAATTTATCCAGAATTAACGATTATTTACGTCATTATCGAGTCGAGATGCGACTCACCGACAAACAGATTGCCTCTCTACCATCAACCGACTCACCAGAGTATGCCTATCTGTGGGCACTTTTGGAGCGAAATATTATCAACCCCAAGATAGCTGGTAGTATCATTCACGGCTTGGTGCATGAAACTCTCTTTGATCTGCTGAGTTTACACCAAGGGAACTTCATTTTTCATCAGGGTGCGGCACTTGCCCCACAATTAAACACTTTCGAGATTGCTCCATTTGTTACAAAAATTACGAAGCAGGTGCAAGAGTGGAAGGAACTTTATCCGCACATTCAGTCTCCCGAACAATTGCCAGTCCTATCTGACAAAGTTCAGCTACAATCATCGCTACCAGAAGCAACTGTAGAGAAATTACAACATTGGGCTGATGGTAAAACATCCTTGCGTCAACTGGCTCGCTATCTCAACCGAGATATTTTGACAGTTGCCAAGGCAATATATCCTTATGTGCAACAGAGTTGGCTCCAACTAGTATATTCAGCCACAACTAAACCAGATACCCACAATGACAACTGGGAATTGAAGGGAAAACACAGGGGGCGGATAGTATGTATTGACGATGCGATCGCCATCGGTGAGACTATAAATTCGATCTTACAACCACAAGGCTATGAAGCGATCGCTCTCACCAATCCCTTAGAAGCACTGAGTCTGGTTTTTCAACTCAAACCCGATTTAATTTTGTGCGATATAGCCATGTTGGAATTGGAAGGGTACGAGGTTTGCGCCATGTTGCGACATTCCACAGCATTTCGGCTCACACCGATTATCATGCTTACTGGTAAAGATGGATTTATTGATCGAGTCAAAGCTAGTATGGTCGGGGCAACAGATTATTTAACAAAACCATTTACAGACACAGAATTACTCATGATTGTAGAGAAATATCTCAAAATAGAATTCTATGAAAATGGGGATTAGGGAATAGGGAGTAAGGGCTGGGGGAAAACATAACTTGTTGATCTACTAAAAGATCAGTTAAAAGATGTTATCACAGAGTCAGCTAACTCAGTGAAACCTCAATATCCAGGAAAATAGTGAGAACATACAATTAATTTATACAGTTAATAATTGCGGAGGAATCAGGGAATGTTCCAAATAGGAACGTCTACATCAGGAGGTAAATAGACATTTATGAGTACAGTTCTGATTGTGGAAGACAGTATCGCGCAAAGGGAGATGATTACAGACCTCCTAAAAGCAACTGGCCTAACAGTTACCCATGCCAGCGATGGATTAGAAGCATTGGAGGCAATCCAAATAGCACCTCCCGATTTAGTGGTGTTAGATATTGTCATGCCCCGGATGAACGGCTACGAAGTTTGTCGGCGGTTAAAATCCGATCCCAAAACCCAAAATGTCCCGGTGGTGATGTGTTCTTCCAAAGGCGAAGAATTTGATCGCTACTGGGGTATGAAGCAGGGTGCAGATGCCTACATAGCCAAACCGTTTCAACCAACCGAGTTGGTAGGAACAGTCAAACAACTGCTGCGAGGATAAGGATAAAAGCAATATGGTCAGCAAACCGGACTTTTTAAGTGGTAGCGGTCAAGACCACTTCCGACCAGAATTACAAGTGGAAAGTCCTGAAGGTGAGTTACATTTGAGATTTTACATTCCCTCGCATCAGGAGTTTGCACTACAAGCAACTGGCATCCGGGAGGTAATTGAACTAAGTCCTGATAGAATCACCCCGATTCCTAATGCTTCTCCTTTACTTTTGGGTACTCTAAATTTACGAGGTCGAGTTATTTGGGTGGCTGATTTGGGTCAATTTCTGGGGGAAGCAAGTGCATTAAACACGGATAGAGCAGAAATTTCGGTGATTGCCATCGAAGAGCAAGACACAATAGTAGGTTTAGCAGTAGAGGAAATCGGTGGTATGGACTGGTTGGATGTCCAGAATCTTATGCCACCAACTGGTGTTCCAGATACTATGGTTCCCTTTCTACGTGGAGAGTGGCTACTAGGTGCTAAAAACAATCGGTGTCTACGACTGCTCGATCAAATGGCAATTGTACGGAGTGCTAGGTGGGCAGGATGAAATTGGAGGAGGAAATGGCAGCAAGTATTGATAATTACGAACCAACATATCAACAGGCGATGACCGCCTATGTTCAAAGGAATTATGAGGTTGCCGCCACTTTAGTTGATCAAGTGGTGCAAAATCTACCAAATGACCCCAACACTCATTTGTTAAGGGGTCACATCTACTATGTTTTGCAACAGTACGATGTTGCAAAAGAAGAATATCAACAGGTATTAGGCTTGACTAACGAACAAGAAATTATTGGTTTTGCCAATAATGGAATTGAAAATATCAATCAATATTTACAGTCATTCGGTGGACAGATTGATACATCAGGAAGTCAAGAGCAGATCAATTCCTCAGAGATGTCCGATCCACTGGCATATAGCGAACCAGAATTAGAAGATTTGGAAGCTAGTGAGGAGTTTGACAGTAATAACCTTGATTTAAACTTTTTTGGAGAGCCTCAAGAAACTGTGGATGGGGTTACAGAACTATCTTCAAATAGTCCATTTGACATCCCCACAGAAGATAGTATTGGAATGGGAAAAATCTCAGATTCTTCTATAGCTTTTGGTGACGACCCTTTTGCTTTGGATGAAGAATCAGAGGAACAAAATTTAAATAGCAGTAGTTATGAGGAAAAAACAGAATTAGATTTGCCTGCTTTTTGGCAGGAAGATATTTCCGAAGAGAGCCATGAAGAATCATTAGTAAATAGTCAATTTTCAGAGAACGAGATAAATCGCGATCATGGAAATTCAGCTATTGACAATAATAATTCTTCATCTTTTAATTCACAAACTAGTAGTAGCGAAAATAATTTCTCTGATTTGTTGAGTGAGCCAAAGTCTTCAGAGCCTAGGATTGAGAATTTAGAATATAATAAATCTAATTTTGGAGACGAGACTTTACTTATTGTTGTTGAAGAACAACTTATAAATAGTTCGACAACTACAAATAACAATAGTAGATATGATTTGCCTGAAACCGAAGCACATAATTGGTTGAAGTCACAAGATTTGGAAGCAGAGCAAGAGTTTCAACCAGAATCATCTGATAATTATTCATCTTTTAAGAGCGATATCCCTCTGAAAGAAAAGCAGATGAAATCAAGTGAAATCATCAGCAAAAATAGCTTTGATGATGAAAATTTTGATATGGAAGCATTTGAGTCTGCCTTTGGCTCAGATGGTTTAAGTTCTTATGAAGACTCAAACAATATACTGAATGGAGAAAGTTCTAAGAGCAATATTGACTTTTTAGATGACTTTGAAGAATTTGACGATTTAGGAAACATTCCAGGATTTGACCTGATCGAAGAAAATTCTAACTTCGGTGATGCAGCAATGTATTCTGCTCCAGCAGAAACTAGTGGCAGTGTACGTCAAAGCACGGATACTTCTGGAAGCAATGCAGCCGATCGCGAAGAGGAATTATTTTCGATGACTGGTTCCCATGAAGGAGTTCCAGTTTTTAGCCAAACAGATGTCTCGAAACTAGAACCCAACGTTAGCGTCGAGCAAGGCTGGTTAGCACCATTAGAAAATGCTTCCATAGAACGGAAACAATGGTTGATTGCTGGAAGTGTGGGCATTGTCTCAGCGCTAGTTGTAGCCACAGTTAGCTTTGTCGCCACCACATTTTCGCCAGCCCAACAACGTGAATCAGTACGAAACACAGGTTGGGCAATGTCCCTAGCAGCCGGGATTGCCGGTTTTACCACCGCAGGCTTTATGGGAAATCTTGCACTCAAACAAATTCGGCGCACAACCAATGATCTGCAAGCTCAGTTTGAAGCTGTACGCCAAGGAAATTTGAATGCTCAAGCCACAGTGTTTTCTGAAGATGAATTGGGGCATTTATCCACTGGCTTTAATGAAATGGCGCGGGTAATTTTCACAACGACAAGTGAAGCCCAACGGAAAGCCGATGAACAAGAGGAAGCCAAGGAAAACCTGCAACGTCAGGTGATTCGCCTTTTGGATGATGTGGAAGGAGCTGCTAGAGGCGATTTAACAGTCCAAGCTGAAGTGACAGCCGACGTACTAGGAGCCGTAGCCGACGCTTTTAACCTGACAATTCAAAACCTGCGAGATATTGTGCAACAGGTTAAAGTGGCAGCGAAGGATGTAACAAAAGGTGCAACCAACTCTGAAACCTTTGCGAGAGCCTTATCTAGTGATGCTTTACGTCAAGCAGAAGAGTTAGCAGTAACACTGAATTCTGTACAGGTAATGACCGACTCGATTCAGCGAGTTGCAGAAGCGGCGCGGGAAGCTGAAACCGTTGCTCGTGATGCTAGTACGATCGCTCTCCAAGGTGGTGAAGCGGTAGAAAATACCGTCGCAGGTATTTTAGAAATTCGAGAAACTGTTGCCGAAACCACTCGCAAAGTGAAGCGGTTGGCGGAATCTTCTCAAGAAATTTCTAAAATTGTGGCGTTGATTTCGCAGATTGCTTCCAGAACCAACTTGTTAGCACTCAATGCTAGTATTGAGGCGGCAAGAGCGGGAGAAGCTGGACGCGGGTTTGCGATCGTAGCAGACGAAGTGCGCCAGTTAGCAGATAAATCTGCCAAATCCCTCAAGGAAATTGAACAAATTGTGATGCAAATCCAAAGCGAAACAGGTTCTGTAATGACCGCGATGGAAGAAGGCACACAACAAGTAATTAAAGGAACAAAATTGGCAGAAGAAGCCAAGCGATCGCTCGAAAATATTATTCAAGTGGCGAATCGTATTGATATTCTTGTGCGCTCTATTACCAGCGACACTGTGGAACAGACTGAAACCTCCCGCGCTGTCGCTCACGTAATGCAATCAGTAGAACTAACTGCACAAGAAACTTCCCAGGAAGCACAGCGAGTTTCAGGTGCCCTACAACACTTAGTAGGTGTATCCCGTGACTTGATCGCCTCCGTTGAACGTTTCCGAGTGGAAACGATGGAAACCAGATAAAAAAGTTAGGAGTTAGGAGTGAGGAGTTAGAACTAAAAATCACAACTCACTACTTGAAATAAAGTTAGGAGTTAGGAGTAAAAAGTTAGCAATAAAAATTACAACTCATAACTCATAATTCATAACTCACAACTCATAACTCATAACTCACAACTAACAACTAACAACTCATAACTCATAACTTTTGCTATGCTGCCGGAACAACAACAGCGGATTTTGGGTTACTTTATCGAAGAAGCCAGGGATCACCTGAATACCATTGAGCAGGGGTTACTGAATCTAGAAGGTACCCTGAACGACCCGGAAATGATCAGTGAAGTCTTCCGGGCGGCTCACTCCATCAAAGGAGGAGCGGCGATGCTTGGATTGACTAGCATCCAGCATACCTCCCACCGTCTGGAAGATTGTTTTAAAGTTCTTAAAGATAATCCGGTTCAGATTGACCAAAAGTTAGAGTCTTTATTTCTTGGTGTATCTGATACCCTAAAATCGCTGTTAGAGCATTTGAGCGGGCCTTACGGTCTTTCTGAAGATGCAGCGAATACTTTGATGTCAGAAACAGAGCCAGTCTTTCAATGGTTGTATGAACATCTAGAACTACTTGTACAACAAGGAAAAAGTGGAGTATCTAGCAATCCTGACGCAACAGAATTACACACAACCTCTGTAGAGAATGTCTCCACACTTACAGAACTTTTCCTGCGGCGAGATATTCCTAGCTTGGCAGAAGACACCCATCAGGAATCTCCAGAAATATCTGTCTCAGTAGCACCTCAGCAGGTGCGAGACGCTAACGCTGCGCTATCGCCAGTCACCGCTAAAGAACATAATAATTGGGGCGAGTTTCAAGCCCAAGTGCTGCAAACACTGCGAGAAATGTTGCAACTGTTTAAGCAAACCACAACACCCTCAACTCGGCAAAACCTTCAACAATGCTGTTACCAGTTAGTCAAACTTGGTGAAACTTGGAATTTGTCCAAGTGGTGTGGTTTGTGTCAAGCAGCAGCTAGTGCGATCGGCAATCCTGAAAATAGTTATCTGACTTTAGCTAAAATTGTCATTACCGAAATCAAGCAAGCTCAAGAATTAGTCCTGCAAGGTAGAGAAGCTGAAATTGCAATTAGTCAGCAACTAGAAGCGCTTTTGAGCTTGGCAGAAATTGATCTGTTAGAAGTTACTCCTGATTTGTTTGATGAACAGTCTGCGGTTTTGACAGAAACTACGTCAGAGGCAATTTTTGAGGGGAACACCGAGCAGTTAGACCTAGCCCAAACAACCGAAGAATTTAATCTAGATAAAGATACTAGCGATAGCGCAGCATTAGTGAGTCCGCGAGCGTCTGGTTACGCCAACGTCAAAGGCGATCGCCCCTATGTTCAACAAGGGACACCACTCAACGCTGCAACTCACACTAGTTTTTCTTTCACCACACATGACGAAGCACATCCAATCAGTAACAATCTTGACCCCAATGGGCCAGAGGTAGGAATAGCTGAGTTAAATACCCTTGCCGATTTATTTGCAGGTGAGACTCCCGAATTAGATGAAAGTTGGCATCAAGAAGAAACTTTAGATATTGTTGCCAGCGATGATTTTGGAATTGATTTCAGCAACACTGACGCTGAGGATGCTCATAGCGATTTATCTGACTTACTCTCCTTGGATCAAGTAGCAACTACAGCCACGACGGAAGATTTATCCCTGTTATTTGGCGACAATTTCTTAGAAAAAGAGAATTCAGAACCGCAACATCAACAAACATCTGCTACGATTCCAGAGTTAAGTTCTATTAACGTACTTGATATAAATTTAGACTCTTCTTCCGAAGATTTACAAGAATTTATTGATATTCCAAGTGAGACAAACCAGCTTGCTGGTGTTAACAAAAACGATGTAGTTGAAGATTTATTGACACTGGCACTAGATGATACAGAAATATTGCCTACAGATGAAGTAACTCAACCAGAAACTGAGGCATTCGCCAATGTGGAACTATCGACCAATCAACCAAATAGTTTTGATAACTTATTCTCAGAAACTAGAAATGCAAATTGGGTAGAAGAAATTACCCCTAGTGACTATATAGAATTACCCCAGGAAACAGGGTTCTCTTCAGACAATCTGTTCGCTGAAATGGAAGAAGAGACACTACTGCCTACAAGTAAATCAGAAATCGTTGATTTATTTGATATATCTACAGTAACAACACCTGAATTCTCTCAATCAGAAAATGATCTGAGTAGCTTCTGGAATCAGGAAATTACAGAGGAACAGGACGATTTCAATTCCTTAATTGAGCAGAATGTAGAAAGGGCGTTAGAGGAGAGTTTGTTTGCTACAACTGATGATATTTTTGCTGACAGTCAGCAACCTATACCTTCTGATAGAGCTAGTTTCGGCTTGGAAGAATTGGATATCAATTTCCAGCACGAAGAGCAGCTAGATTTGATATTCTCATCAGATTCTGGAGATGATTTATTTGATGAATTAGCACAGAGTGAGTCAGCTATTTCCTCGGTAATCAGCAATACCTCCACGCCGGAAATGCCTTTTTTCACGCAGCATCTAGGGGAAGAAACTCTCAGAGCGCAACAACCAGAAGCTTTAGATTTTGCTCCAGAATTTACTCATCAGCCCTCAGAAATATCTGCTGTTGATCTGGAACTTGATTCATTCGGCTCTTTCGATGAAAATCCGCAACTGCTGTTTGAAGATGTAGCTACGGACTCAACCTATATTCAGATGGAAACCACAGAGAATACTGTGGATGAACTATCTCTTACAGGAACTTTAGATTCAGTCCAAGCACAACCAGATGATTTGTTCGGCTCTTTCGATGAAAATCCGCAACTGCTGTTTGAAGATGCAGTTACAGACTCAACCTATATTCAGATGGAAACCACAGAGAATACTGTGGATGAACTATCTCTTACAGGAACTTTAGATTCAGTCCAAGCACAACCAGATGATTTGTTCGGCTCTTTCGATGAAAATCCGCAACTGCTGTTTGAAGATGCAGTTACAGACTCAACCTATATTCAGATGGAAACCACAGAGAATACTGTGGATGAACTATCTCTTACAGGAACTTTAGATTCAGTCCAAGCACAACCAGATGATTTGTTCGGCTCTTTCGATGAAAATTCACAACTGCTGTTTGAAGATGCAGTTACAGACTCAACCTATATTCAGATGGAAACCACAGAGAATACTGTGGATGAACTATCTCTTACAGGAACTTTAGATTCAGTCCAAGCACAACCAGATGATTTGTTCGGCTCTTTCGATGAAAATTCACAACTGCTATTTGAAGATGTAGCTACGGACTCAACCTATATTCAGATGGAACCCACAGAGAATACTGTGGACGTATCTCTTACAGAAACTTTAGATTCAGTCCAAGAACAACCAGATGATTTGTTTGGCTCTTTCGATGAAAATTCACAACTGCTGTTTGAAGATGTAGCTACATCAACCTATATTCAGATGGAACCCACAGAGAATACTGTGGACGTATCTCTTACAGAAACTTTTTTAGATATTAGTTTTGGTGACACTTCAAATTCAGCCCAAACAAACTTAGAAAATTTTGAAACGGAAGAGAACAATAACTTAGAAACTGCTTTTGAATTACCAATAAACCCGGATTTGGACGACACACATCTGGGTTTTGCAAATGCTTTATTATTTACAGAAACTGCTCTATTAGAAGCAACAAACCAGCAACAATTAGAAGAAAACGCGGCAACAATTGATTCGCAAGATGTCAATGATTTCACACAAACGATTATTCAGGAAGATGTAGAAACCGATTTATATGATTTAGGAGAGATATCTGAATCTGTAACAGTGTCAGAGGACGAAAATGCTATTCTTGCCTCAGATGAAGAATTGGTAACTACAGAAACCGTCGAAGTAGTTGCTCCAGAAGATGATTTTGCAGACTTGGAAGCATTACTAGGAGAGGAAGTAGCACTTAACCCCAAAGCTACCTCAATACCAGAAGTAGATTTTGCAGCCCTGGAAGAATTGCTCGGTACAGATAACGACAGCAATGTCCACGACGGGCTACGCCAACGCCAACCCTTCAATACTCAACCAGTCTTGGCGAAAAATGACGTTCCACCACCAGCTATAGATGAATTTGGTGACTTGGAGAAGTTGTTGGCAGAAGCGGATCAAACAATATCCCATTCACCAGCAGCAAAATCGAACACCAGCAAACCTCCCCGTCCCTCTACTCGTCGGGCTGCAAGATTTGAAGAAACGATGAAGGTTCCAGTTAAGCAACTGGACGATATGAGTAATTTAGTCGGGGAGTTGGTGGTAAATCGCAATACCTTAGAGCAAGATCATGAACGGCTGCGGCAGTCATTAGATAATTTGCTGATTCAGGTACAACAACTCTCGGATGTGGGCGCAAGGATGCAAGAGTTGTACGAGCGATCGCTCTTAGAAGCCTCTTTATTAGCTGGACGCAAAAAGAAAGACTCTGGTTTACAAGCGCCTGATTTCAATGCTGATAGGGGTTTTAGTGAGTTAGAAATGGATCGTTTTACTCCCTTCCATACACTCTCACAGCAGATGATCGAACGCATTGTGCGAGTCCGTGAGTCGGCAAGTGATATTGATTTTGTCACCGAAGAAACCGAGCGAGTCGCAAGGCAGTTCCGCCAAGTAACTACCCAGCTACAAGAGGGATTAACAAGAGCGCGAATGGTTCCTTTTGCCCAAACTATTGATCGCTGGCGGCGAGGAGTGCGCGACAACGCTATCAAGTGTGGCAAACAAGTGGAGTTGGTAATCGAAGGTGGCGATACCTTAATTGACAAGATGATTTTGGATCATCTGACTGATCCATTAACTCACATGCTGAATAATGCGATCGCTCACGGTATTGAAACGCCAGAAGAACGACAAGCTGCTGGTAAACCACCTGTGGGAATTATTACTATCCGTGCCTTCTACCAAGGCAACCAAACGATCATTTCTGTAGGCGATGATGGCGCAGGTATCGATTCCGCCAAGGTTAAGGCTAAGGCGGTGAAGATTGGCATGATTACAGAAGCGCAAGCAAAAGCCATGTCTCGCCTGGAAGTCTACGATCTGCTATTCCAGTCTGGTTTTACAATCAAAGACCAAGCAGATGAAATTTCCGGTCGTGGTGTCGGTATGGACGTAGTGCGTTCTGAGATTAGCGAAATTCGGGGGACAGTGAACACCGATTCTGCGATCGGTAAGGGAACCACCTTCACGATTCGTCTACCACTGACTTTGAGTATTTGTAAAGCTCTCTGCTGCGTCTCCGATCGCTCCAGGATCGCCTTCCCGATGGATGGTGTAGAAGATACGCTAGATATACCAGTGAAAAATATTCAGCACGATGCCAATGGACAATCATTTATTTCCTGGCGCGATACAGTACTACCATTCCGACCCCTGAAAGAGCTTTTAACCTTCAATCGCCAAATCAGTCGCGGTAATGTCTATGGCGGTACGCGAGATGATGATATGGTTTCTGTGGTTGTGGTGCGATCGGCAAATACCTTGATTGCTCTACAGATTGACCTGGTGTTAAGCGAACAAGAAATTGTAATTAAGCAATTTGAAGGCCCAGCGCCTAAACCCATTGGTGTCGCTGGTGCTACAGTCTTGGGTGATGGTCGGATTATGCCTATTGCTGATGTGCTGGAAATAATTGACATCTTCCAGGGACGGATTTCTACACAAATGGGTGGCAATTCTTGGCAACAGAAAGGGGCTCCCATAGACACTTCTCCTGCGAAGATTGACCCGACAGTGCTGATCGTCGATGATTCGATTACAGTCCGAGAATTGCTATCCCTGACATTTAACAAAGCCGGTTATCGCGTAGAACAGGCGCGTGACGGACAGGAAGCTTGGGATAAACTCCGCTCCGGTCTGCCTTGCGATATCGTATTTTGCGACATCGAAATGCCCCGTTGCGATGGTCTGGAATTACTCTCTCGCATTCAGAAAGACTCTAACCTCAACCACCTACCGATCGCTATGCTCACCTCGCGGGGTGCAGACAAACACAGACAAATTGCAGCTCAACTCGGTGCTAGTGGCTACTTTACCAAGCCCTATCTTGAAGAAGCTCTCCTCGAAGCTGCGGCGCGGATGTTAAAAGGGGAAAAACTTGTTAGCACTACGAGCAATGTTTAGTTAGTAATGAAAAACTCCATCCCCTTTTGGGTGGAGTTTTGAGGTATAGGGAAGAGTTACTAATGCCCACGCCGACTTTCAATAAAAAATAATTACTCAGTTTGAATAAATAATCGAAATACACTATACATACATTTTTTGTGGCAAAACCAAACTAAGATAATTATCTTTCCAAATTTATCTGCTTTGGTTCATCTCACTTTTTGAGGATAATCCCAAAATAGCTCAAAATATTGCCTAAATGGCAACATTGCTCTGCTGAGTTTAGATACTGTCAGGTTAAGTTGATCCATTCTGGATTCTACACTTAGACTTAATCTTTCGATTACGTAAAGATTGTATAAAGTACTATACTTAATCTGCTTTTAGTACTGAATCTCAAATTTGCACTGTCATCTGCTCAACTTTATATATACGGGAGGAAGAAATTTGGTATACCTAATTATTGGTTTATACCAAAATCTACGTTAGAAAGAGAACAGATTAAACATCTAAGCAAGAGACACTATAACGATGCAAAACTACGTTATAGCCTTAAATAACACTGAAATTAGCTGTACATCAGCCGTAAAAACTAAATATGAAGCTTTTCTGTACTTGACTAGTGCTAGATTTAAGTTACTCTTAAAGCGGAATGCTTCATGTAAGAATCTACCCTGACAGAAGTGTATAAAGATATAGTTAAATTTAGCAATTCTGTCCGAGATTTTTAATTTGCAAACTGAATAGTTTGATACGGCGCTCAAAACCCTGATCTACTACCCTAAACAAGGTAGTCAATTAACGACTCAATATTATCTGTCTGGTAATTGTAGTGAATAGTTTACAATACCAGTGGATGAGAAAATCTAAAGAAAATATAAAAGAAACTCAAATGACTGTGGTGTCTGGAGGACAAAAGTGTTTCTGAGACTAGCACATCAACATCGACAATTCGTCCAAGACTTGGTAATGAACCTGCAAGCCTTGGCGGTCGTATTAGAGCGGCGCGGGTATCCTGCTTCTTGTTATACCTGTGGCGACCAAATGAATAGTGCATCGTTTATGGTTAGCCTGGGTGATAACCACCTGATTCGGTTTTTGGTGTCCGATTACGGGATTACTTGGACAGAAATGCGGGATGACCGCGAATTAATGAAGCTAGAAGGCGCAGAGGCAATTAGCCAACTGGACGAACTGGCTGATCTTGTCAAGCAATCTATGCAAACCGATACAGACTCTAAAATTCTTGCCAAGAAATATTAAGGTTCCAAAGGTCGATCGCAAATTAGAAATCGATTATCGGTAATTGGTAATGATGGCTTAGTTAGCGATCGCTCTCAGTCTGTTCTCCATTACCATCAAGTGATTGGCTCGTAGCCCATCGCCTATTTTTTTCTATCTGCTAAAACCTCACGAGCCTGATTTTGAGTTTTTAGCTGAAAGTTAAAACGCACTGTTAATCAGAATCAACATAATAATTAGTAATTACTAATTCATAATTCCTAACTAAAAAATAGGTTAAGAAAAATTGCAACTATCAAGCAACCAACATAATTATGCTTGGGTTCAAACCTGTTTACATAAAGAAATTATGAATTATAAGTCATGAATTATGAATTTTTAATGAATTTTCTCGGTGGCAATCAGCCACAAAGTTGAATAAGGCATCCTTTGACACAGATGGGAAACGGCCAACACCTAAAGTCCATTGCCAATTAAAATAAAGGATGCCCAGTAGTACGGGTGACTAAAATTACTCACTGCTGCCACGGGTATATTGTGGCTTCTTATTTTCCAATCTCCAGTAATTAATGAGACTTGAGCTTGTCGTAAGGTTTCAGCTTTAGTCAACTTATCGGTGGTAAGTATACCATAAAAAGCACTCATAAGCGCTTGTGTCCCACCATCATCTACAGACCACAGCGAGGCGATCGCGGCTCTTGCGCCGGTTTGTTGCATCTGATAGCCAAAGCCCAAAATTTCCTCACCATTACCTAACTTACCTCCCAAGCCGGTTTCACAGGCGCTCAACACTACCAAATCTACATGGGGGAGTGACCAAGTAGCGACATTTCTCAAGTTAACGCGATCGCCATTTCCGAATAAAATAAACGAATCTTCTGGTTTACCGACCACAAAGGCTGCATGAGTCGCTAAATGGACAATTGTATAATCATCCATTTGGGGTACAGCGACTTTGGGGCTAAAAGCATCGTCTAAAAGCTTCGTAGTTTCAGGAACCGTAGCAGCTAAATTTTCCACTTCTTGCGTTGCAAAGGGTAAACCAGCAAAAGCAACCTGTCGATTCCCAACTTTAATTTGATAATTGCCTTTAGTAAAAGCACCAGCTAAAACCCGCAAAGTAGATTCTTGTGGGGTATTTAAGTTAGTCAGACTGGCAGATGTAATGTGATTGACACCCAAACGCTGCACTAGCCATTGTTTGCCATCATATAAAGCAGTTAAAGGAATATAGCGTAACTGCTCATCTGGAGCATAAATCAGAGTTTGTGTACCTGATTGCTTCAAGTCTTTTTCTATAGGTTTAATTAGCCAGTCATACAATTGGCGTGCAGGTGCTTTGATATTTCGGCTGGGATTGATTAAAGCTTGGCGGAAAGTACCAATTGTTTGATGGAGATTTTCGCGTTTTACAGCAACGGTGCGATGAATCGGTGGGGATTCAGGAGTGACTAATACCAATTCCAAGCTATCTTTTAAAATCAGTGGATAGAGGATTGCAGATTTTTGAGGCAATCTCGCCAAATTATCCCGAAGTTCGTTGAGATTCTCCAAATCTAAATTTTGCCGCCTAGCTGTACGGCTAATTTGCTCTATCTGTGCTTTCACTGAAGGACTATTAATAAATTCGTTAAATTTATCCAAAAGTTGCTGTTGATTTAAGACTAATTGCTCAATGCGTTGTTTCTGTTCGAGCGATCGCTCCTTGGGAGAAATTTTCCGTAGTTTTGTCAGTTCTTTACCCAACGCAACAGCACTATCCAAAGTTTGATCCAACTTTTGCTTAATTGGTTTTTCTGTAGCTGCTATATTAATACCTTTAACAGTACGTTTATTACCTGGCACAGTCTGGAGATATTCTTCTAGTTCTTCAACTTTGAGTAAATCCATTGTCCTTTGTGCTTCAGCAACACGTTCTTGTTTGAGCAATCGTTCACCCAAAATCCGATATGTCTGGCTAACAGTTATGCTGTAAGCATTTGGTTGTGGCGCACTCAGTGCTGATGGATTCAAGCGAGCTTTTTCACGATTAATTAAGCAATGCTTGTAGAAAAAAATTGCTAACTCTGGTTGATTTTGAATATCAAATAAGTAACCTATGTTACTGTAGGTTTTGCCAAGTCGAACGAGATCCCCAAGTTCTCTATTAATTAATAGGGCTTGCTGATAGGATTGAAGTGCTTCAGGATACTTACTTTGACTTTGGTAGATTCTGCCGATGTTATTGAATGTTACCGCTTCCCAAGAGCGCTCTCCACGTTCTCTAGTAATGGCTAGTGCTTGTTGTAATCTCTGCAACGCTTCTTCCGATTGACCTTGCCGAGATTCTTTGATAGCTTCTTCATTGAGCCTTTCAATTTCTAAAAGCTGATTATTCTGGGGTAAAGCTTGAGCTTTTTCTCCAAAGTTATATTTCAACCTTGTATTTGTACTTACCTGGTTATTGTCTGGGTATGCCATCCCAAAACCGAGTAAACTAAGTATAGTTAAAGTAATAAGACTAACATACCGGAGATTAGGCTGCATAACAA
The DNA here is from genome assembly GCF_043099725.1 of Nostoc sp. C110. Taxonomy (GTDB): domain Bacteria; phylum Cyanobacteriota; class Cyanobacteriia; order Cyanobacteriales; family Nostocaceae; genus Nostoc; species Nostoc muscorum_A. The sequence continues at coordinate 1,321,624 of NZ_CP171148.1, forward strand.
AACACTCCCTATACTCGGAAGTGTAAATATTAAATCAATTAAGTTATGGAACGCAATGAATTTTTATGCTATTCCATATTTGGAAAATTTATAGGTGCTTAGAAAAGTGAAAATGTCACAAGAAAAATCCAGCCAACCAAAATTACCACCCACCACTGCCCTTGACAATCCATCAAGTCATGAATTTGGGAATTGGTTTGAATATCCTCTAAGAGTGCAACCCCACCACACTGACTATTCTGGTGTTGTCTGGCACGGTTCTTATCTAGCTTGGATGGAAGAAGCGCGGATTGAATGCTTGCGATCTATAGGGATTGAATTTGCTGATTTAGTTGCGATAGGTTGTGATTTACCCGTTGTAGAACTGTCGTTGCGTTATCATCGTTCAATTCAATTGGGTATGGCAGTGGTAGTAAAAACGCGCATGGCTGAGGTAACAGGTGTCCGAATTAATTGGGATTATGCCATTGTCTCAACTGATGGACAAGAATTATACGTTACTGCCAAGGTGACTTTAGTAGCTTTAGATCGCGAAAGAGGCAAGATTATGCGTCAGTTGCCGCCAAGTTTTAAGGATGCATTAGCCAAGATTTCAGCATTAAATAATGATTGAGCAGTACGCTGTATCAGAGTTTAACTATCCTTAATAAGTTGCTAAAGTAGGGGCAATTCATGAATTTCCCCTACTTGTCTAGTTATTTTGTGCTGAATTTAATTAATCTTACTTTTTACTTGCCGCTTTGGATATTTGATAAACTTTGAGTAAACTGCATGATGTGATGCCAAATATCTTGTGGAGTAATGCCAAAACTAATGTTTAATAAAATCAGAATTGCGGCAATGGTTAATGCGTTCTTCAGAGTGGCTTTCAACAACTTCCACAATATTACGAAGACAATCCAAGCTACAATCAACGTAGCAATCATAATATATAAATTCCTTAACAATAGCCCTTACCTGAGAGGATATTTATTCAGGAAGGGTAATTTTATCTGAACTAAAAATTACTAGTGCTAAAGCTATTAGACCTAATTTGGAATAGCTACTAAAGCCAAGATTTTTTGTCTGACTGTGCCAATGTCATATTATCTGAAAATGAGACAATAATTCAGATGAGAGGCAACTTATTTGGCAATTTGGCAGAATTTATGCAATATTTTCTATCGGCAAGCTTGTATCAATAATTACAACAATATAATAGTTATATTTTTATAAGGATATATCCTATTTGATTTCTAAGAATCAAAAGGCTCAAAGTAGAACGTATGACCACAAAGATATATACCAAACTTGGAAAGTGGTACAGCCTAGTATATTTATTGTTGGTTGCCCTAGCTTGTGCAACTGGTGCAATGATAAATTGGATTATAACTCGAAGTCAGACTGCTAGTGGTGAGACATCTTTTGCTACAACATTTTTTCTAGCGATCGCTTCTGTCGTGGCGGTTGCCGCAATAGTTGGAATATTTCAAGAAAAGATGTGGGCAAAATGGATTACACTTGGAATCTATAGTTGGTATATTTTTGGTAATATTCATTCAATCATCCAGCCATCTTTATTAAGCTCATTGGGAACAGATGCAAGAGGCTTTAAAGTAATGCAGCTAATCGCTTTACTTTTCCCGGTTTTAGGAATTATTTTCTTATTAGAAAAGCCAAAGACAAATGTCTCTAGTTAATCAATAGTTTTTTCAGATAAAGAATCTAGTAACGCATGGTAGAGGATGGAAAAAAATGAATTTAGCAGTTAGCCTTCAGGCTAATGCTGAAGGCTAAATAAGAAATGTTCAAGAACCAGAAAATCAGCTTTTTGAGTATCTGAGTAAAGGTTTTTATCGCACAGAAATTATGCGCGGGTGAGCTTCTAACTTTTCAGTAGCTGTTAAAACTTCTTGTCTTGCCCATTTATCTGCTGCCAAAATGTCATCTAAAGAGGGATTTGCCCGGTTATCATTTTGATGGTGATCGCACACCCATTCGATACACCGGGGAATATCTAAAAAGCGAATTTTTTCATCTAAAAATAAAGCTACAGCTTGCTCATTTGCAGCATTTAACACAGCTGGCATCGAACCACCAGCTTTACCCACAGCATAAGCCAACTGCATACAAGGATACTTTTGGTGATCTGGTTCTCGGAAGGTTAAATTTCCAGCTTTGACTAAATCTAGTCGTTCCCAGTTGGTATAGATGCGATCGGGCCAAGATAGAGCATACAGTAAGGGTAAGCGCATATCCGGCCAACCGAGTTGGGCTAAAACGGAAGTATCTTGCAGTTCAATCAGCGAGTGAATAATGCTCTGGGGATGAATGACAATTTCGATATTGTCATAATCCAACCCAAACAGGAAGTGAGCCTCAATTACTTCCAGTCCTTTATTCATCAAAGTAGCAGAGTCTACTGTGATTTTCCGCCCCATCGACCAATTAGGATGCTTGAGAGCGTCAGCAACGGTTACATCTGCTAACTTTTCTACATCCCAGTCTCGGAAAGCCCCACCAGATGCAGTCAGCAAGATTTTTCGCAAGCCAGATTTTGGCACACCTTGGAGACATTGAAAGATTGCCGAATGTTCGGAATCGGCTGGGAGTAATTTTACACCGTGTTTTTCAACTAAGGGTAGAACCACAGGGGCCCCAGCAATCAGGGTTTCTTTATTTGCTAAGGCAATATCTTTACCAGCTTCAATAGCTGCGATCGTGGGTAGCAAACCAGCACAACCAACGATCCCAGTGACAACAGTTTGAGCATCGCCATAGCGAGCTACTTCTATCACTCCAGCCTCGCCTGCTAGTAAAATCGGTTGGGGATCGAGGTCAATGAGTGCTTCTTTGAGCGCTGGTAATTTATCTTCTGAGCAAATTGCTGCTATTTTCGGTCGAAACTGCCGAATTTGAGCAGCCAACATCTCTACATTGTTACCAGCTGCCAATCCCACAATCCGAAACTGATCTGGGTACTGAGTGACAATATCTAAAGTCTGAGTACCGATAGAACCAGTGGAACCAACAAGAGTAATCGCTTTCACAATTGCTTAAGGATTTACAGACAACTCCCACTATAAATTGCTGGGGACTCTTTAATAACAGCAATGACTATAATCGATACACTGACGCAGACAAGGAGAGACGCGGGGATAGGAAGATCAGGGAAATTTACCCATACTTTCCTGGCTGGGTCAACCCCAATCGGTGATTTTAACTCGATAGACTGCTAGCCATAAAGTACTAAATTTGCTCAACTTTCATATAACTAGACAAAAAATGTACTTATAAATACTATATTTTTAAAGATGAACTTCTAGAGAATTGGCAAAAGTAACCAAATAGGAAATAATTTCAATTAATTGCTAATTTGTCCAGTTTGTTAATTATGTTGGTGGAGGATTTAATATGCAAAATATTACTCATAAATTGCTGTGTTACAGCCATAGGTAAAAGGATGCAGAAAGGAGTTTGTTGAAGCACTCAACCCTATGGTCAAAGTTCAAATAGTTATAAAAAAAGTTTTATGGAAAAATGATTTCCTATTTCCAGCAGCAATATGGCTTGCCAGTCGAATATTCATCTGGACTGCTATGTTGCTGGTTGCGCCAAAACTACCATTACCACCAGAGGAATTTTTACCCCGTTTTGGCTGGGAGGTTTTTGATGCCTGGGATAGTATGCATTATCGAGCGATCGCAACTTCTGGATATGAATTTGTGAATGACGGTAAGCAACATAATCTTGCCTTCTTTCCCCTGTTTCCCTTAAGCATCTGGGTTTTGATGAAACTGGGCTTGCCGTTTGAATTAGCAGGTACGTTAGTCAACAATCTGGCATTTTTCGCAGCGCTTTACTGTTTGTATTTTTGGGTTAAGGAGCATTATGGTATCAATGCGGCGCACTGGACTGCTGCTGTAGTTTCTTTATATCCATCATCCATGTTTACGGGGGTGGTTTACACAGAGGGGCTGTATTTGTTTTTGAGTACATCGGCTTTGCGGGCGTTTGATCAAAAGCAGTATGGCTGGACTGGGCTTTGGGGAGCGATGGCGACAGCAACACGTCCTACAGGTATGGCACTAATTCCAGCATTAGCGATCGCAGCGTGGAAAGAACGCCGACCACCCATAGCCTATATTGCTGGTTTTGTTACCGCTATTGGCATACTTCTATTCAGTTTTTATTGTGCGATTTATTTTGGCAACCCTTTAGCTTTTATCGAAGCACAACGAGGATGGCGGCCCAATCTGGGGTTTGATTGGCAGGGTTGGTTAAATATGCTGATGCAAATTATAGTTGGCACAAAAAACTGGCAATATGGTTGGATTCAAAAACCATCTGGTGGGATTGCAGACCCCTGGTATCTATTGTTATTAGGCGTGATTGTTGCCAGTGGCTATCTTTTATGGCATTTCCGTCAACATTTGAATTTTGTGAAATTATTCTATGGCTTTTATGCTTTACTCTTATCTCTGTTGCTCCTAGCAAGCGAAGAGTGGATCAATAACTTGCTCAACTTATTCATGGTCTTGGGTGGTGGCTATGTGTTATGGCGCTTACGCACGCAACTGACCGCAGTTACCGTTATTTATGGCTTTTGCGGTATTGGTTTGCTGCTAGCTTCGGGAGGTACTATCTCCTTGAGCCGTCTCGCTTATGGTATTGTGCCTTTGAATATAGCCATTGGTGTGCTGCTATCTCGCCATCCTCGTCAGGGATATTTAATCTTGGGCGCTTTTATGACACTACTAGCCAAAATAGCTGTAGGATTTGCCCAAGAACGTTGGGTTGGTTAGAGGTTTGATTCTTTATTGGTGAGAAGTTGAATTTAAATTCCCTAATGAATGTATCCAATCAAAGGAAGATAGCCCTAGCTGCATTATTTATCGGTGTAGGTGCCATATCTTTTGGCTCTATTTTCGTGAAACTGAGCGAAACTCAACTCAGCCCCAATGCCACTGTATTTAATCGTTTGTGGCTTGCTAGTGTGTTCTTCTTGCTCTGGAACGGATATAAGGCTATACGTCAGCGACTTTCCTTAGACAAACCTGAAGAACAGCAATTTTACACCACCCAGGATCTCTGGCTATTGGGAAGTGCTGGGATATTTTGGGCTGGCACTTTAGTCTCTTTGGCTTGGTCACTAACTGAAACTAGCGTCGCCATCTCTAGTGTTTTACATAATCTTGCCCCCATATTTACCAGCTTAGGGGTGTGGCTGTTATATCGTAAGAGTTTTGAGAGCCAATTCCTGATTGGGATGGTCATCGCCCTTGGGGGAGCGATCGCTATAGAATTTGAGGAGTTGCAAATTGCCACAGACGAAGTTCAAGGGGGCTTTGCTGCGATCGTTTCTGCAATTTTCTTGAGTGTATATCTGCTAATCGTAGAAAAATTACGAACTAAATTTTCTCCAGCCACAATCCAGTTGTGGATCAGTGCGATTAGTGCCCTAATTATCTTACCCATACTTTTGTTTACTCAAGATCAGCTTTTCCCTTCTACAGTCAGTGGGTGGCTATGGGTCATTTCCTTGGCGCTGATCTGCCAAGTTTTAGGTCATGGGCTTTTGACCTATTGCCTGGCCAAATTTTCCTCTGTGGTTGTCTCATTGGTGCATCTGTTAGAGCCAGTATTTAGCGGTATTTTCGCTCTGATAATATTTTCGGAAAAATTGACTTTCTCAAATTGGGTAGGTTTCGCTGTAGTTTTAATGGGTTTATACTTAGCCGTATCTAGCCAAGGTGTTGTTAATTTCCCGATCCAGAAATCAGTCACAAATATAGTTAACACTTTCGTTAAAAGTATGACGAGCAAACTGTCATTACTAAAGCAACAATTCTCCGAAACACCAGCTTTATTAGGAACTGCATCATTATTATTTGCCCTAATTCCTATATCTTTAGCACCATCTCTGACTAAATTATGTCAACAAGAAATTGGTGCAAATGCTGTAGTATTTCATCGCAGTTGGATCGCCACAATTGTCTTTGCCCTGTGGAATTTACTTGAAGCTTTCCGCAGCCAACAGTCTGATAATGAACCTATAGAAAATGAGCCTTTTACAAGCCAAGAAGTGTGGCTATTGTTGGCAATGGGAACCTCTGCTGGAACCTACCTTCTTTTATGGGCTTGGTCGCTGAGTCAAACGAGTGTTGCTAATGTTGCTTTACTCTCTAATTTGAACTCCTTATTTGTTGCTTTGGCTGGATATGTGTTATTCGGTCGGCGCTTCGATAACAGATTCGTGATTGGACTGGTCATAGCCTTGGCAGGAGCGATCGCATTTGAACTCAATAAGGTGCAATTTGCAACTGATCAAATACTGGGTGATACCTTAGCATTGTTAACTGCCATTTTTATGGCTACGTGTATGCTGCTGATAGAACGACTCCGAACCCGTTTTAGCACCGCAACTATCATGCTGTGGCGCTGTGGAGTGACAACGATGTTTCTACTACCCGTACTCCCATTTCTCGAAGATCGACTGTTACCCTATTCCTGGACGGGTTGGTTTTTCATCATTTTCCAAGCCCTCTTCTGCCAAGTATTGGGTCAGGGACTTTTAGCTTATAGCCTCAGCAGAATCTCCTCAAGCGTCGTCGCCGTCACACTTCTCCTCGAACCAGTCTTGGCTTCCATTTTTGCTTGGTTCATTTTTTCAGAACAGGTCGGTTTGTTTGACTGGGCAACTTTCGCCGTAGTTTTAGTGGGTATCTATCTAGCGCAATCTAGCCAATCCACTGTTCAAATAACAAACGAAGGATCTTAGTATAGAGCTTCCGGCACGCTGAAGCGAACGCTAATACACAAAAATCATGAAAAATCAATAGTTTTAACCCCACGAGATGGGAAAATTTTTTGTAGCCGCGATTTCTAATCGCTTTCTCTTGATTTAATATTTCGACACCGCCAACTTGACTGATACAATTTATAACGAAAACTTCCGGCAATACATTATTAAAATTGGTGAAACATCAGTTCAATAGGCTGTTAAACTCTTTCCCATCCCAGGTTAATAGATACTTTACTATTGGTATTATATTAGCAGTGGTAATTCGATTAGTTTGTGTTCCGAGTAAATCGCTTGATTATAAATATTTTTTAGAGCCTTGGTATGATTTCATTGCATCTCATGGCGGCTTCAGCTCTCTAAAATATAGTTTTGCCGATTACACACCCCCTTACCTCTACTGGATTTTAATCTCTGCAACCCTGCTGTCTGGATTACCGAAAATCTTCGCCATCAAGCTTTTTGCTATAACTGTTGATTTTCTTTGTGCCTTTTTTACTTACAAAATTGTCAAACTAAAATACCCAAAAGGGAAAATACCAATTTTTGCTTTTTTGACAGTTATATTGAGTCCAAGTGTTATTTGTAATAGTGCAATTTGGGGACAATGTGATGTTATCTATACAACAGGATTGGTTGCCTGTATTTATTTTTTATCTCTTCAAAAACAAGTTTTAGCATTAATTAGCTTTGGCATAGCACTTTCTTTTAAGTTCCAAGCTATGTTTTTAGCACCTTTATTATTAATAATGTTGCTAAAAAAAAGAATTTATTGGTATTATTTACCATTGATTCCATTAGTATATGTAGTTTTAATATTGCCAGCTTACGTTGCAGGCAGACCAATGTCAGAATTGCTGCTAATATACTTTAACCAAGCTAATAAATATAAAGAACTCACTAAAAATGCACCTAATATTTATCAATGGATTCCCAGTAATTTTTATAATATTGTTTTTCCTATAGGTTTAGCCTTAACTATATCTGCGATATTTTTATTTGTATACATTGTCTATAAAAGTAGACTAGAAATTACTCAAGATAGACTGATACACTTAGCGACAATATCAGTTTTCTTTATGCCATATATCCTACCCAAGATGCACGACAGATATTTCTATCCTACCGATATATTTTCTCTTATCTTTGCCTTTTACTTTCCTCAATATCGTTGGGTAGCTATCGTAGTACAAATGTCATCATTTTTTGGCTATTTGGGAACTCCTATATATATCCAATTGTTTTCTATACCTTTAGGTTTTACACTCTGGTTTGTTGTGCGAAATTGTGACATGATTTATCCAAAATTAAAAGCTGAATTTTTCTAATGCATCATTTCTAATGCATCAATTAAAAGTTAATTTATCTATTTAAAAGAAATGAATGTAGAGAAAAAAATTTTGCCGGGTGGCTTATTTTTTGTCATAGCAATGTGGTTTTCTAGTAGGCTTTTAATAGTAATCGCTATGTTACTGATTGCCCCATTATTTCCAAGTTCATCAAATGGCGTTATTGCCACATTCAGTTGGGATGTTTTTCATGCTTGGGATAGTGTTTGGTATGAGAAAATTGTGACTTCCGGTTATGATTTCTCTAGTGAAGTAAAGGAAATTCATACAGTTGCATTTTTTCCTTTATTTCCATTGTTAAGCCGGATCGTTATGTTCACTGGCTTGCCTTTTAAAGTGGCAGGTATATTAGTTAATAATTCAGCTTTTTTAGCTGCCTTAATCATACTTTATTTTTGGGTGCAGGAGCTTTACGACACAAGCACAGCACGATGGGCGACAGCTACTTTAGCATGGTGTCCTTATTCTCTTTATGGAACTGTAATTTACACCGAAGGTCTGTTTTTGTTGTGTACCACATCTGCTTTACGAGCTTTTGATAAAAAGCAATATATTTGGGCAGGATTCTGGGGAGCATTATCTACAGCGACGCGATTACCTGGAGTTGCTCTTATCCCAGCTTTTCTGTTTGTTTCTTGGAAAGAACGTAGAGGCATAAAAGCCTATATTGCCAGTTTAACTGTTGGTTTGGGTATATCCCTGTACAGTCTTTATTGTCAAATTAAATTTGGCGATGCTTTGGCTTTCATCCATGCACAAAAAGCATGGCGTGGTGATGCAACAGGGTTTGCTTGGGAAGGTTGGTGGAAGATACTGATGCAAATTACAGTAGGTTTCACTAATTGGAAATCTGGTTATATTAAAGACCCTTTATATCCGTTATTATTTTTAATAATTATTGGTAGCGGCTATTTATTATGGCACTTTCGTGTATATCTGGGGATGAGTAAATTCCGCTATGGAGTATATTTTTTATGGCTATTGTTGTGGTCATTGACAGGAGATGAATTATTTAAAATTGCACTAGTTTTTGGCGGTATCTATTTACTATGGTTATCACGAGATAAAATTCCTCTTGTTACTGTTGTCTATGGGTTTTCTTCCTTCGCTTTAATTTTAAACACCGGGATTACAGCCTCGGCTGAACGTTACGCTTACGGTATTGTATCGCTGTCAATGGCATTTGGATTATTACTTGCCCGTTATCCTCGTTGGGGATACCCAATCATGTACTTTTTTGGAATACTAATGTTCACATTTTCTATTCGATTTGCCCGCGATCTTTGGGTAGCTTAGGCTTAATTCTGAATTCTGTTTTGTTAATTTTTGGTAATTAGTGTAAATCCGTTAGCTGTGCCTATAATTTTACTACCAGTTAAATTTATTTGCTGTAAAGCCTGATTATCTAATAGCAAATAAGATTTATTAGATAGCATTTTTTGTAAACGCGGCACAGTTGTAGCAGTTACCTTGCAATCACTATAAAAATCTAAACTAGGACGACCATAAGCAAAAGAAGTATAAATTTGTGTTCCTGGTAAAACATTTGCCCGAATTAATTCCGCTACTGGTTTAACTGGAAAAGCTTCATTTAATTCCCAAATCCAAGATTGCGAACTTACCAACAGGGTTAGCACTAAATACATCCCTGTAAATAACACTGGAATAAAGTTGCGATCGCGCTGTTTAACTAGCCATGCTGCGATGCCCATACTTATTACCAAAACAATGCTCATGACTATCAAAATAGGCTGTTTCTTAATAAAAAAGTAAACACAACCCCCTAAACCAGCAACAGAAATAATAGCCAAAAATATTGTCCAGGTTCGCACTCGAAAATTGCCATTCTGCCAAACTTCACTTAAATTAGCACCAATTGCTAAGGCTAAAAATGGATATACAGGCATCACATACCACGGAAGCTTAGTTCTCATAAAAGAAATAGTTCCTAAGTAAATAATTGTAACCAAAAGAACTAGAGAACCCCAAGTTTCATAACGTTTTTTCCAAGCTAGATAAAGCCCTCCAGGTAAAAATAACAGCCAGGGAAAACTATATTTGAGTAATTCTAATAAATAGTACCAAACAGGCCCACTATTACCTTCAACAGTTTGTGTAAGACGGTCAAAAGCTTGTGCTTGAAAATGCACCTCTAAAAAAGTATTACCATAATGTTGCCATTGAGCAATATACCAAGCGATCGCAGGAGCATTTCCTAACAAAATTCCCACCCAAAGATAGGGGCTTTTCAACAAAGCTAATTGCCGATCTGCAAGCAAGAATAAACAGGCGATCGCCCCCAATAGTAAAACTATCGTTCCCTTAGTCAGAATAATTAACCCCAGACAAAATCCCATGCCTAGAGCATATTTTCGGTTCTGACGTGCCTTTAAAAGACAAAATAACAACAATAAGAAAAAAGAAATAGTCATCCCATCTAACATTGCCAGTCGTCCATGACGCACCACAGGCAACATTGTCAAGTAAACTAAAGCAGCAAATAAAGCAGGTAAATTTTGCTTAAAAGCCAAACGCCCTACTAAGTAAAGCAAAGGCACACCCAAAGCAGTTAAAATCGCACCAGGTAAGCGTGTGGTTAACTCTTGCACTCCTCCTAGTTGGTAGCACAAAGCAATTAACCATTGCATCAAAGGCGGTTTTAATAAAAATGGTTCTCCCTGAAGGGTGGGATAAAGCCAGTTACCAGTCCGGTAAATTTCTCTGGCAACTAGAGCATAAGTACCTTCATCCCAATCTCGTAAAGGGGAGTTTCCCAAAAATATCAGCCATAGAACTAGAGATATTATTAGTAAGCTAAATAACCATTCTTTTTCTGTGAACATGGCTGTTCTTTTTATGAATAGCTTTACAATATTTGTGCGATACATTTAGGGCTAATTTTCGTAGTGAATAATATTGCTAATTATGTCTCTAAAATACTCACAATAAATACTTTTTTGATGGTATGAGGAAAAAACTGAATAAGTTTGGTTATCTTGGTTTGATCCAAAAATGTTGAATGCTGATACAAAACTTTACATAAATAGTTATACTAATTATCAAAAGCCTAAATTAGTCAACAAAATATCATCTCCTCAAACCAATGAACATAACTGATTTTTTGACACATACAAGATTGTAAATAGCGGAATTTATCTAATAGTGTATATCCCCATTGTGCGGGAATAGATACAAGCTGTAAAATCAAATAAGCTATCAAGCTAACATAAATTTGTATGGTGATACCATTGACGTTTTTGGTAATTAATTTGTCAAGTTTTAAGTGCATTTTTAAAAACTTCCACAATAGTTCAACGCCCCAACGTAATCGATAAATATCTCTAATTTCATCATCATCAACAGCTGCATCTCCCGACTCTGGTAAATTAGTTACTAAGCGAAACTCAGTTTTCGTTTCTAAATCACAAAAATTAATCACTCTATAAGCTTGAGCATCATCAGATGCACCAACTTTGATTAATCCAGTCACATCGTCAAACTCTAGTTTCCAATTGTTTTTAATCCGCAAAACAAAGTATTTGTTTTCTTGTACCAATTCTTGGATAAACTTTAATCCCGCGAAGCCTCTATCCATGACCCCAACAGCATTAGTTGGTAGACTAGACATCATTTTAGAACCAAATTTATAATCATGGTCATGTCCAAAGTTGATGAAGTTATCTTCTGGAATTCCTGTAGATAAATTCAAAGAACTAAAAAGTTTAACTTGATGATGACCCAGAAACCATAATAATTTACTTGTCAGGGTAATAATTGTTGAATCAATAGGACAAATAGCGTATTTATCATGTAACTTTTTGTGAGTTTTCTTCTGTACTACTTCATTCAATTTCTGATAAACTTCTTGAAAAGTTTTTTGGCTACGGTGAGAATTCGCTTTGGAAAAAGTAGAAATGTCTACATCAAATCCTGTGTTATTTAATCTTTTAAATAAATCTCTCATACTTGTTAAACTGTTATCCAGGGCATAAGATAGCCAGCACTCAAAGAACAAACGACTGTTCAATACTGGATAATCATTTTTTGGCAGTCCTCTCAGGATACCTTTGACAATTTCGGGAAATGAATTTATAATCACAATCAAACTAATATATTTTAAGCCTTCGCCCAAAATTACCATATTTTGGGTTATTTTTATCGGATTTTTTCTAACATTCAACACTTCTGGGTATCATCCTAGAGTGTTTAGAAGGTAAACCAGATGAGTAATCACATTAAGAGTCTATGCTAACAGCACAACCTATCACTATTGATTTGTTTGCTGGGGCTGGCGGCTTTGGTCTAGGTTTCGAGATGGCAGGTTTCTCTGTTCCTTTATCCGTTGAGATTGATACCTGGGCTTGTGATACACTGCGCCATAATCGCCCTAATATGACAGTTATTCAACAAGATATCCGTGATTTAAACACTGCAAGTAGCGTTAAGGATATCTGTCACTTCAAGCCGGATATTGTTATTGGTGGGCCTCCATGTCAAGGTTTTAGTATTGCCGGCCCAGCACAAAAAGATCCTAAAGATCCTAGAAATAGTCTATTCATTAACTTTGCTGAGTGGATATGTTTTCTCGAACCTAAAGCTTTTGTAATGGAGAATGTTAAAGGTTTACTTTCGCGCAAAAATATTGAAGGTAAAAAGGTAACAGATATCATTAAAGAAACTTTTGAAAATCTAGGATATTTTGTAGAAGTATGGTCATTAAATGCTGCTGAATATGGTGTGCCACAAATTAGGGAGCGTATTTTTATTGTTGGAAATAAAACAGGAAAAAAATTAGGTATTCCTCCAAAAACACATTCTTTAGATTTATTACATATCAATAGCTCTCAATTATCAATATTTGCTTGCATGGGTTTACTTCCTGCCATAAGCTTGTGGGATGCTATATCAGATTTACCACCACTGAATGCACGTGAGGGTGAAGAGAAACAACCTTACATTTCAGAACCTCTCAATAACTATCAAAGCTGGATCAGGAATTGCAGTACAACACTTTACAATCATGTTGCAATGGATCATTCCCAGAGGCTTGTAGAACGCTTCAAACACATTAAATGGGGTGAATCAAGTTCAGACGCACCAAAAGAACATGGGGCTAGACGGCGTAGTGGAAATGGAGAGTTATCTGAGATAAATTATGACCAGAATAACCGACGTTTAAATCCATATAAACCATCACATACAATAGCCGCTTCATTTTACGCCAATTTTCTTCATCCTTTTCAGCATCGCAATTTGACAGCCCGTGAAGGGGCACGTGTTCAATCTTTTCCTGACACTTATCGTTTTCTAGGGAAGAAGACTGTTGTATCTCACAAATTATTACATCGAGAAGAGAGATTCGACGAGAAGTTTCTTTGCCAGTACAATCAGGTAGGTAATGCTGTACCACCTATTCTTGCTAAAGCGATCGCACTTCATCTTCAAGAGAAATTAGAGCTATGCCCAAAAGCGATAGGAACCCTTTAGTTCACGGCTCTAATCTTGAACAAAAGGAGAATCACCGCACAAAATACAGGGATGTTGACAGTAAAAAATATCTCAGTGAGATTAGAGCTGAGTATGACAAGTGGCATTCCGCTAATCTCGAATTAGTTGGGCCGACATCAACACTTACTGCTCAAGATGACGCAATTATTGCTACTAGGGTAGAACTTCTATCAAAATATAAGGACTTTTTAGACCAGCAGCACTATGCTGAGAAGTTTGATTCTCGATCGAACCTTCACTCTAGCGTGCTAGAGGAATTTCTCTATTATCTGTTTAAAGATTTAGTCAGAGACTTTGGAGAAAATGCTCTCATCGGCAAATCACATACATTCAAAGATATTTTCTTTGTACCGCCAAAATACTCTGAGATGCTTAAGCGACCGTATGCACGTATTGAAAAGAAAGATCATGACTTTGTAATTGGAGCCACTATTCAAGTATCATTTGAAGCAGCAACCCCACCGGAGAAAGATGAAAATCCTGGGGAAGTACTGCCACTTCTTAAAGAGGAACCGGAAAACTACTCTGAAGTTACAGTTACAGGAAACACCGAAACGCACATTTTCGATATTCCAGTTGTTGCAATTGAATGTAAAACATATCTCGATAAAACTATGCTCGAAGGTTCATCACGAGCAGCAGAGGACTTAAAGGCAAGAAATCCAAATAGTTTATATGTTGTACTTATGGAGTGGATTAAGCTGACCAGTGATGTCAATCTTCGCAAGTACAAGGTTGACCAAATTTACGTACTACGTCAGCAAAAAAACACTGACCGAGAATTTAGATATGAAGAAAAATATGTTAAAAATTCAATTAATCCAGTTGTAGTTCAACATCTATTCCATAAAGTGCGGAAGCATCTGAAAATGGACTGGACTGGCGGAATTGAACACGGTATAGAACGTGGGTGGCTAATTGACGAGTAGCTACTGACTTTAGTACCAAAAAAATACTGCCTAAAAATACAGGTAAGCAATATCTACAGTTCAAAATCCTGTATTAGCAGATTGCTCTTAGACAAAAAAACGGTAGAGGCTAAAAGCTTCTACCGTTTTCTAATTTTTTATTTGAGATTTAATCCCAAACCCTAAATCTTACTCAACACCTTGGGGTAACAATTCCCGACGCTGTTGAGAACTAACTTGGACAATGCCATTTTCATCCACATCAACAAGGGCTGTATCGCCATCTTTGATACGACCAGACAGAATTTCTTCTGCTAGGCTATCTTCTAACAGGCGCATAATTGCCCGACGTAATGGCCTTGCGCCGTAGCTGGGACTGTAACCTTCTTGGATCAACCGATCCTTGAAGCGGTCTGTGACTTCTAAGGTGATACCCTTTTCCGTCAGACGACCAAATACTTCCTTGAGCATAATTTCGGCGATTTGGGTCACTTCCGGCTTGTTCAACTGACGGAAGACGATAATTTCATCGAGTCGGTTGAGGAACTCTGGACGGAAGTACTGCTTGAGTTCTTCGTTGACTAAAGAGCGAATCCGGTTGTAAGTTGACTCGCTGGCATCTTCGGAGAATTCAAAGCCGATACCGCTACCGCCTTTTTCAATTACCTTAGAACCAATATTGGAAGTTAAAATCAGCAAGGTGTTCTTGAAGTCTACTGTGCGACCTTTGGCATCAGTTAACCGACCGTCTTCCAAAATTTGCAACAGCATGTTGAAGACATCGGGGTGGGCTTTTTCGATTTCGTCGAACAACACCACGGTGTAAGGACGCCGCCGCACGGCTTCAGTCAGCTGACCACCTTCGTTATAGCCAACATAACCTGGAGGGGAACCAATCAGCTTGCTGACGGTGTGACGCTCCATGTATTCGGACATATCTAGGCGGATCATCGCTTCTTCGGAACCGAAGAAGTAAGCAGCTAAGGATTTCGCCAACTCGGTTTTACCTACGCCAGTAGGCCCAGAGAAGACAAAGCTAGCTATGGGTCGATTAGGATTCTTCAATCCAACACGAGCGCGACGAATTGCTCGTGAAACTGCTTTCACAGCTTCGTCTTGACCAATTAAACGCTGATGCAAGGTGTCTTCCATGTGCAGCAGCTTTTCAGATTCAGATTCGGTGAGTTTGTTCACCGGTACTCCAGTCCAGGAAGCGACAATATGGGCAATGTCTTCTTCTGTAACTACAGGTTCTTCACCTTCTGTGCCAGTTGCATTGGTCTTGCTTTGAGCGATCGCTCGGATTTCGGCTTTGATTTCCATTTCGCGATCGCGCAGTTCTCCAGCTTTGTCAAAGTCTTGAGAGCGCACTGCATCATCTTTTTCTTTTAATATCTGACGCAGTTCTTTATCTAACTCTTTGGCTGCGGGTGGCAGTTGGGAGTTAATCAAGCGCACTCTAGAACCAGCTTCATCAACTAAGTCGATGGCTTTATCTGGGAGGAAGCGATCGCTAATGTAACGGTCTGATAACTTCGCCGCCGCCACTAATGCTTCGTCGGAGATTTTCAGTTTATGGTGTTGCTCGTAGCGTTCGCGCAGACCATATAAAATTTCAATTGTTTCATCAACTGTAGGTTCACCAACCATCACTGGTTGGAAACGCCGCTCTAGCGCTGCATCTCGCTCGATGTGCTTCCGGTATTCATCTAAGGTTGTAGCACCGATGCACTGCAACTCACCTCTGGCCAAAGCTGGTTTGAGGATATTCGCTGCGTCAATAGCACCTTCTGCTGCACCTGCACCAATTAAGGTGTGTACCTCATCAATCACGAGAATGACATTACCCGCAGAGCGGATTTCATCCATGATTTTTTTCAAGCGTTCTTCAAATTCACCCCGGTACTTGGTTCCTGCTACGAGCAAACCAATATCCAACGTGACGACGCGTTTATCTTCCAGGATGTCAGGGACATCTTTGGTGGCAATGCGTGAAGCTAAACCTTCAGCGATCGCAGTTTTACCAACTCCTGGTTCCCCAATCAGCACTGGGTTATTTTTGGTTCGGCGACCCAATATCTGGATGACCCGCTCAATTTCCTTGGCGCGTCCCACCACTGGATCGAGCTTATTGTCTATCGCCATCTGGGTCAGGTTTGAGCCAAATTCATCCAGAGTTGGGGTTTTTGTGCGCCCGGATGAGCCGCCTGGTGAAACTTCGGCAGTTTCTCCCAACATGCGGATGACTTGGGTTCTTACCTTAGATAGATCCACACCGAGGTTTTCTAGCACCCTGGCTGCGACACCTTCCCCTTCGCGGATTAGGCCCAACAGCAGATGCTCGGTGCCAATGTAGTTATGCCCCAGTTGGCGTGCTTCTTCCAAGGAGAGTTCTAGAACTCGCTTTGCCCGTGGCGTAAACGGAATTTCCACGGCAACAAAGCCTGATCCCCGTCCTATAATTTTTTCAACTTCAATTCGGGCATCTTTAAGATTGACGCCCATTGATTTCAGCACCTTGGCAGCCACTCCAGTGCCTTCGCCAATCAGACCCAGGAGGATCTGCTCGGTTCCGACAAAGTTGTGACCTAAACGGCGGGCCTCTTCTTGGGCCAGCATGATTACCTTAATGGCTTTTTCTGTGAAGCGTTCAAACATGGCATTTTTCCCATCACCTGCGGTCGTGCCGGTATGCTGATTTTAGCACAGGCAAAGCTTTTGGATGCCTGTATAACAGATTATAGACATCCTGAAGCTATGACTTTAGTTGATGGGCTAATTGTTAACTATTGACTGCTTTTATTCGGCTAGTGTACTGAGGAGCTTTAGTTCACCAGCGTTTTTGGGACTTTTTGAGATTTATTACAAATAACTTACTGCTTATATTGAGAGTTTTTCACTTAATCCCAAACATCTACATATACCATATACACTTAGGAATATCAAGCAGAATAAGTTAACATAAATTATTTTTATAGTTTATTTATTATATATAGAATATTTAAATCTAATTAAGAGCAGCAAAGTTGCTTTTTTTGCTGAAGGCGATCGCAAGCCCTTAATCCCCAACTAGTTAAAAAGTAAATGCCAAGAGGATTTGCTGAGGCGATCGCTGATTGTGGCATACCACTGGTCTAAAGTTGTTTGAAATTTGGAGTGTTGTAAATCGGGGAGCCAAAGGATTAGCGCATCCTCACCGTTATCTTGGTAGTAACCCCGCCGCCGTCCGGCTGTTTTGAAGCCAAATTTTTGATATAAAGATATTGCCGCCAAGTTGGAAGCTCGGACTTCGAGGGTAGCTCGCTCCATTCCGCGATCGCAAGCTGTCTTAAGGAGTGAATATAGTAAAGCCGCACCCAAACCTTGACGGTGATATTGGGGATGAACCGCCAAAATTGTAATGTGGGCTTCCTCTAAAATTGACCAAAAGCAACCCATTCCTAACAAACTAACGTTGGAGAATGGGGAAAATAAACCGAGTAAATCGCTGTTGGGGCTATCCAATTCTCGTTTGTAGCCTTCCATTGTCCAAAGTCCGCCAAAACAGGCTTGATCTAGTTCCAGAATTGCACTGAGATTATCTGGTGTCAGTAATTTAATTTCTAAGTCTAATGAGATCACATTTATTGAATAAGATTACAAACCCTTTGTAAACTGGGAATCGGGAGACGAACTCAAAGCCCGTAATTTGAACAAGGACAACTTTTATATTTATGGTATCGACTCACCCCACTGGGGTTCAACATTCTGGAAGTCAATATTTACCTCAAAGGCGCGACACTAACCCAAATCTCTCGCCTAATCAGGAACTTTTACCCCTAACTGCTAGAGTTCATAATCATGACTCCCTAGAAATTGGTGGATGTGATGTCACAACCCTAGTTAAGCAATTTGGTTCACCTTTATATATTTTAGATGAAGAAACCCTGCGTTCAGCTTGTCAGCAATACCGAGATGCTTTCAAGCAGTACTACAAGGGCGAATCTCAAGTATTGTACGCCTCAAAAGCTTGGAATTGTTTAGCAGTTTGTGCGATCGCGGCATCAGAGGGTTTAGGAATCGATGTAGTTTCTGGTGGCGAACTTTACACCGCCTTGCAAGCAGGTGTTAGTCCTGAGAAAATCTACCTTCATGGAAATAATAAATCTCGTGAAGAATTAATTTTAGCGATCGATTCTGGTGTCACCATTGTGGCGGATAACTGGTATGAGTTGCGTACTCTTGTGGAAATAGCAGGGGAGCAGGGGAACAGGGGAGCAGGGGGAGAAAATGTTACCTCATCCCCTCTCCCTATACGTATCATGCTACGGCTAACTCCCGGTATTGAATGCCATACTCACGAATATATCCGCACGGGACACTTAGATAGCAAATTTGGCTTTGATCCCAACGATTTAGATGAAGTATTTACCTTTGTCAGTCAACAACCCACCCTTGACTGCGTAGGGGTACACGCTCATATTGGTTCCCAAATTTTTGAGCGCCAACCGCATCAAGATTTAGCTGCTGTCATGGTGCAATGGCTACGAGATGCCGGAAAGTATGGTTTAAATATTACAGAATTAAATGTTGGTGGTGGTTTAGGGATTAAGTATACAGAATCAGATGATCCTCCCAGCATTGAAGAGTGGGTGAAGGCGATTTGTGAAGTTGTCCAAGAAGCCTGTGCGGTCGAAAATCTGCCTTTGCCGAAATTACTGAGTGAACCAGGGCGATCGCTAATTGCCACAGCTTGCATCACTGCTTATACTATTGGTTCATCCAAAGTTATTCCAGAAATTCGTACCTACGTAGCGATCGATGGGGGAATGTCCGATAATCCTCGCCCGATTACTTACCAATCAGTTTATCGGGCAGTAGTTGCCAATAAAATGTCTTCTCCTTTAACTCAAACAGTCACAATTGCTGGTAAACATTGTGAATCAGGAGATATTCTGATTAAAAATGCACTACTCCCAAAGACTGAACCAGGAGATATTCTCGTAGTTATGGGAACTGGTGCGTACAATTACAGTATGGCATCTAACTACAACCGCTTGCCCCGACCGGCAGCAGTTGTGGTGGCGAATGGCGAAGCGAATTTAATTTTGCAACGTGAAACTTATCAAGACTTAATTCGACAAGATAGCCTACCAGAAAGGCTGAAAATTTAGTCATTTGTCCTTGGTCATTGGTGAGCCAGCACGGTCTTCTCCCAAAGGGAGAGGCTAGCGCCAAGGGGGTTTCCCCCATCAGTGACTGGCGTTAGCGCAGCGCTAGCGTTCGCGCAGCGTCTCGTAGAGAGGCACGAGCGTCACCCGTAAGGGTCATTAGCTAGGAGCTAAACCCCGTCTATTTTGAAACCTAGAGTTTTTGAAGAGAGTATATTATTCTGTCGTGGCTTGAGTTTTGAGCTTTAGCCTCATTACAAAAAACTACGGTTTTCACAGTAGACGCGGTTTAATAACAAATGACAAATGACAAATGACTAACTGTAATTAGAGGCAAAAGTGTAATCCAGATGTCATGAGAGATTGGTGGAAGCAATGGCTGATAAACCTGGGGTGGTCACAGTCCTTGCTGCTTGGGACTCTGGATATTGTGTTAGTGCTGGCGCTGACTTACATGATACTAGTTATTATTAGTGAGCGCCGAACACTATGGATGGTGCGGGGATTCATTATCTTAATGCTAGCCTCAGCACTAAGTGGCAGATTAGGACTACCTCTGCTAAGTTTTGTACTAGAAAAGTTGGTGATTGGTTGTGCTGTAGCGATGGCAGTTGCTTTACAGTCAGAGTTTAGGCGATTTTTGGAGCAATTGGGGCGTGGCGAATTCCGCCAGTTGTTTCAACCCGATCGGCTGGCAATCCCCAAATCTGATAGTGTAATTGATGAAATTGTTGAGGCTGTTAAAGAATTGTCAAAAAACCGGATTGGAGCTTTACTAATTGTGGAAACCACAGGGCCAATTGATGAGCGAGATTTTTCTGTGCCAGGAGTAAAGCTAAATGCGGAGGTTTCTAAAGAACTAATCCAGACAATTTTTCAGCCGAAAACTTTGTTACACGATGGAGCGACATTAATCCGTGGCTCACGGATCGTATCATCGGGTATAATTTTACCACTTTCGGGACGCACAGCCTCGCGCCAGTTGGGAACACGCCACCGGGCGGCAATGGGAATTACTGAGCGGGTCGAAAATTGCATTTGTGTCGTTGTATCTGAAGAAACGGGTTCCATTTCCTTAGCGGAACGGGGAACCCTAAATAGACCACTGACGATTAAAAAACTAAAAGAGTCATTAGAGGCTCTTTTGTCACCAACCGTGGATAGGGAAGCTGTTGCTCCTGGTCTGTTGAGTTTTGTTCGTCGGATAGGTGGGAAGACACTAGCACTGGTTTCACGTTTACTCGGATTACCATCGACCGCTTCTCGAGATAAAAAATGACAGCACAACAAACTAAACTGCAAGATTTGCCTACTGACTTAAAACGAGAACTATTGCCGCAGCACGTTGCGGTGATTATGGATGGCAATGGTCGATGGGCTAAACGTCAGGGTCTACCTCGAATTATGGGTCATAAGCGAGGAGTAGATGCTCTTAAGGATTTACTCCGTTGTTGTCAGGATTGGGGGATTCAGGCGCTGACAGCTTATGCTTTTTCAACGGAGAACTGGAAAAGACCGCAGGAAGAAGTGGATTTTTTGATGACTCTGTTTCAAAGAGTTTTGCGCCAAGAACTGCGGGAAATGGTCGAAGAGAATGTTCAAATTAAGTTTGTCGGAAATTTGCAGGCTCTGCCACGATCGCTCCAGCAAGAAATATCCCGTTCAATGGAAGAAACCAAGGATAATCGCGGTATCCGGTTTTCAGTGGCAACTAATTATGGCGGACGGCAGGAAATTTTACAAGCTTGTCAGGCGATCGCAAAACAAGTCCAACAAGGTCTGCTACAACCTGATGAAATTAATGAACAAGTGTTTGAGAGCCACTTGTATACAGCCGGAATTACTGACCCAGATTTGTTAATCCGTACCAGTGGAGAAATGCGCCTCTCAAATTTTCTCCTCTGGCAAATGGCTTATGGAGAAATTTACATTACTAATGCTCTTTGGCCTGATTTTGACCGGGCTGAGTTTCATCGCGCCTTATGTGCCTATCAGCAACGGGAGCGGCGATTTGGGAAAGTATAAAATATTACTTTTATTTAAGTCGTTAAGATGCGTTAACGAAGCTACAAGACTGGCGATCGCACTACAATTTAATAAACTCAATGATGGCTATTGATATGGTATCGATTCCTATCACCCTGGAACAACTCATTACGGCTGTGCAACAGTTGCAACCAGAGGAACGGGCAGAGGTTGCCAGAGCGTTGGTTTTAGTGGATTTACGTTCAGATTTGAGGGCTTTAATTCAAGAACTTTATGCTCAACCCCCAGTTGATGATATTACAGATGAAAATATCATGGCTGAAATTAAGGCTGTGCGCCAGCAATCTCACCAAACATGAAGTTTCGAGTGGTCATCGACACTAACATTTGGATTCGTATTTTGCTCAAAGGCCGAGTTACATTGCCCATATTTGAAGCATTTAATGAGGACAAATTCCAGTTGGTGATGAGTCAACCCCTAATGGAAGAACTGCATCTAGTTTGGAATCGCCCCCGGCTAAGAGAACAGATTAACCAAGTATTGCTATTCAACTTGAACAGCAGTTGCAGTACCGAGCAATATGGATTGAGTTGGAAACGGT
Source organism: Nostoc sp. C110 (assembly GCF_043099725.1). GTDB lineage: Bacteria > Cyanobacteriota > Cyanobacteriia > Cyanobacteriales > Nostocaceae > Nostoc > Nostoc muscorum_A. The sequence goes on from NZ_CP171148.1 coordinate 1,343,908, forward strand.
TCCACCTAATTGTCGAGATCCCAAAGATTTAGCTGTGCTTGCTACGGCTATTGATGGTCAAGCAGAGATTATTGTGTCTGGGGATGATGATTTACGTGCTGATGATGACTTAAGGGCAGTAATGGCAACTTATGGCATCCGATTGCTGGGTGTTCATTCTTTTTTGAACGTGATTGCGGCTTAATTTCCCTACCTTTTTACCGTGAACTGGACTCAGCACTTCATCTATGGCCCAGAAAACACAGCTTGTTCTACATCATCCCGACTAAGAGAATATTTGAACGATCGTTGGATATCTTGTCCATTTTCCCCAGATTGGACATATCGCACTACGATTTGCTCAACGTCAAGCCATAGTTCAGCTTGCCAACTAGGCCGCTGCACGTGCCAGCAATGCCTCTGGGTTTCGTCTTGTTTACAGCCTTGGTCTTTTAGCCACTGTTCAATTTGTGGCAAGGGATGATTATATAGGGGCGTATCTGAGGGAAGAAGAGGCATAGGAATTTGGGATTTTGGATTAGGAAATTTTTTAATTTTTAATTACCATAAGGGTAATTAGTTGCGATATATGGTTAATTTGCTGTTGTACAGATGGATTTGACTGTAGCAAACGGGTTTGAAAAGCAGCATCACCACGAGTTAAACCAATGGCAACTGCTAACAACAAACAACCTACAAATGTTAACACCAGCATAAACAAAGCAAAAATTTCGCCAGATGATAAGGGGCGATCGCTAGGATCGAGATAAGCTGATTTTGACCAGTCATGAGAACGCGAGACGGGATGATTCAAGTCAGGGGGTGGTTGAATCACTCCAAATCGGGAATAGCCAATTTTTAAATCGTAGCTTAACCGCCGTTCTGGATGGCTAAGGGTGGCGTAGGCTTCATTGATTTGCTGAAATTTGGGAGTGGCGATCGCAGTAGGCAAGTCTGTAGTATCAGGATGATAGCGTTTGCTCAGTTCTCGATAAGCGCGACGAATATCAATTACTGATGCCGAGGGATGCAGTCCTAGCAGGGAGTAATAAGTTGGTTTACTGCTTTGTGGCATTGCCCCGTTTTGATTCACGGCTGTTTGAGTCACTTTGCTCAAAGATATTTTTTATATTTTAAATCCTTTGTGAATTGCAGACGACACAGCAGGTCTAGCATCTGAATAAGATATCTTAATAAAGCATTTAATTAAAAACTAATCTTTGTTCTGGTCAATAGCTTCATTAAGATTGATATTTTAGCCCTAACGTATTAAATCAGCACGGGGTTTAAAAGTTTCAATTTGCCGTAACTTTTCGTACAATTCCTGTTCTTCTTGATTGATATTTTTCGGTGTAACTATTTGAATTTCTACTAATTGATCGCCACGTTTACCGTCATCGCCGGGGTAGCCTTTATTCCCTAGTCGGAATTTTTGGCCAGACCTAACTCCTGGGGGAATGGTCATTTTTACTGGGCCATCCAAAGTTGGTGCTTCTACCTGTCCTCCTAAAACTGCTTCGCTGGGAGTAACTGGTACTTGGCAAAGAATATTTAAACCTTCTAGCTTAAATAATGGATGAGGCTCAACGGTAATTTTTAAGTATAGATCGCCACCACCAACACCTTGGTTTCGCAAACGGATGGTTTGACCTGTCACCATCCCTAGTGGCATATTAACTTCTAGCGATCGCCCATCTTCCAAACGAATGCGTTCATTACCACCTTGATAAGCTTTTTCTAGTGGTAGGGTTAATCTGGCTTCTATATCTCGGCGGGTAGTGCGAGGTGCGGGATTAACTGTATAGGCAACTTTTGTTCTAGGGGAACGAAATGGATCGCTAGTATTGCCATTAGTAGACGACTTACTTGCCCCACTCTTATTTTTGACACCGATAACTTGATTAATAAAGCTTTCAAAGTCGGAGAATTGACTTGGATCTACGTCTGGATTGCCGTTGCGATCGCTAGCGCCACTTTGCCAAGTTTTAGCCTTTGGCGTTTGTTTGTTGCCTGCAAAGCCTTTTTGCTTCCAGTAGCGGCTAAACTGGTCGTATTGCGATCGCTTGGCTGAGTCTGAAAGGACTTCATAAGCCTCGCCGATATCCTTAAATTTCTCCTCAGATTCTTTGTTACCCGGATTAAGATCGGGGTGATATTGTCTTGCTAACCGCCGATAAACCTTTTTAATTTCCTCACCAGAAGCGTCTTTAGATACTCCTAAAATCTCATAGTAATCGCGGAAATTCGGCAAATTTTGCATAGTTCAGTTATTTAAATTTTAAATTACTTAGTAGTTATGAATTATGAGTTAGGAGTTGAAAGATTTAATTTTAAACTTCTCACTCCTAACTCCTAACTTTTATTAAAAGTACTACAACCAATCATTGTCATCTTCATCATCCCAGTTATCTTGGTAGCTGGGACGAGATTTGCGTGGAGGACGGCTTTCATAAGAGGAAGAACGACTGTCTCGGCTATTATCTCGGCCATAGTCTCGGCTATTGTCTCGGCCATAGTCTTTACTGTAATCTCTGCCATAGTCCTTACCGAATGAATCGCGTTCCCGATATGTATCTCTAGGAAATTCGCGTTCTTTATCCTTATCACCGCCAGTAAAAATGTCACGGATAGTACCTAACAAATCGTCATCTTCATCTTCAGCATAAGTCTGACGGACTTCCCGATTTAGCTCATAGAGAGCATCTTGCAAATCGGCGTAGGCTTGATCGATACCGCGATCGCTATTTTCCTTCAGACTCTCTTTTAAGTCTCGGCAAATATTATCAATTCTTTGGCGACGGCTGCGGGCAAACTGCATACCAAATTCAAGCGCAACTTCTCTAAGTTGCCGTTCTGCTTGGAAAATTAATGCCTCAGAACGAGTCCGCTTTTCTACCCTTTCTTTACGTTCGCGATCAACATCGGCGTATTTCTGTGCATCTTGAATCATCCGATTCACTTCTGACTCGTTCAAGGTGGAAGCGCCTTGAACGGTGATACTTTGCTCTCGCCCAGTGGTTCTATCTAAGGCTGTTACCTGTAAAATACCGTTAGCATCGATATCAAATGACACCTGAACTTGGGGAATTCCTCGTGGCGCTGGGGGGATACCATACAGCTTGAAACGACCTAAAGACTTATTGTTTCCTGCCATTTCCCGTTCGCCCTGAACTACGTGAATTTCCACGGTGTTTTGGTTATTTTCAGACGTAGAAAAAATGTCAGAACGGCGGACTGGGATAGTAGTGTTGCGGGGAATGAGTTTTTTCATCACGCCGCCGATGGTTTCCAATCCCAAAGAAAGGGGTGTGACATCCAAAAGCAGCACATCTTTGAGTTCACCTGCAAGAATTCCAGCTTGAATTGCTGCACCCACTCCCACTACTTCATCAGGATTGACATTTTCGTTAGGTTCTGTACCAATCAAGTCGCGCACTAGCTGTTTCACCATTGGCATCCGTGTAGAACCACCAACTAAGACAACTTCTTCAATGTCTCTAGGTGAAAGTCCGGCATCTTTGAGGGCGCGTTTCACTGGTGTCCGCAATCGCCCTACCAAATCACCACACAAACCTTCAAACTGGGAACGAGTTAAACGAGTTTCTAGATGTTTGGGGCCATCTTCCGTAGCGGTGATGAAGGGTAAGTTAATATCAGTAACGCTGACAGCAGAAAGCTCTATTTTGGCTTTTTCCGCAGCTTCCATCAGACGTTGCAAAGCTTGGCGATCGCGTCTTAAGTCTATTTCTTCAGTTTCCAGAAATTGCTCTGCTAACCAATCTACGATTACTTTGTCAAAGTCATTACCACCAAGTTGCGTATCTCCACTGGTAGCTTTGACTTCAAATATCCCATCGCCCACTTCTAAAATCGACACGTCAAAAGTACCGCCACCCAAGTCAAAGACTAAGATAGTTTCCGTGTCACCCCGATCTAATCCATAAGCCAAAGATGCGGCAGTTGGTTCATTGAGAATCCGCAGCACCTCTAAACCAGCAATTCTGCCAGCATCGCGGGTTGCTTGCCGTTGAGAATCGTTAAAATAAGCGGGGACTGTAATCACTGCCCCTGTGACTGGTTCACCCAAATAGCGACTAGCATCGTCTGCCAATTTCTTCAGCACCATTGCCGAAATTTCTTCTGGGGCGAAATCTTTATTGAGACGGGGACAAGCAATTTTAATATTACCTACTTCATCTTTGCGGATGGTGTAGGGTACACGCTTAGAATCTGGACTAAGTTCGGCATATTTGCGCCCAATGAAGCGTTTCACTGCAAAAAAGGTATTTTGGGGATTGAGGACGGTTTGGCGGCGTGCCATTTGCCCAACTACCCTTTCGCCTTCTTTGCTAAAGCCAACTACGGAGGGGGTTGTTCGCATTCCTTCTGCATTGGCAATCACCACCGGCTTGCCACCCTCCATAACGGCGACTACTGAGTTGGTTGTACCCAAGTCGATGCCGACTACCTTGCCCATGCGTTACTCTTCTCCTAAAGTGTCTTATATATTTATTATGATTGGGCGAAACTACCTCTAGCTTTGTGCTATGGGATGAAAACACCTCAATGGTATAATAGTCATCATTAAGGCAATGAGCTAAGAAGTTCAGCTAGAGGAGATAGTTGCAAGACTAGGATAGCATTGACGATGATTGCTGTGTCTAAGCAGCCTCAATTCTTGTTATCCGGTTACTTCTATGCACTGAATCTGTAAGTTGCTAAATGCACCTTAATAAAAAAATTCTGCTTATTTGAGTGCCTGAAAACCTTAATATTACCGCTATTTTAAACATTTGAATTTAACAAAGCGATTACAAACTTCCCTGAGTGCGATCGCACGAGAACGCGATCCTTACATGGCAACAGCTGGACATTTTTTCGTCCAAGAATACATCCGCCAGGAATTTTCCCAATGGGGGAGTGTGGAAATCCACACCTTTGAAGTCAGGGGTAAAGCTTGTAAGAACTTGATATTAAATTTACCCTCCCAAGCTAGAGGGCAAAAAAAGGATTTGCCACCGATTTTAATTGGCGCTCATTATGATGGCGTTCCGGGAACACCTGCGGCTGATGATAATGCCACAGGTGTGGCAGTTTTGCTGGAATTGGCGAGAAAGTTTGCTGCCCAAGCTATAAGATATCCATTAAGGCTGGTTGCTTTCGATATGGAAGAATACGGCTTACTAGGTAGTGCTGATTATGCAGCCCTGTTGCACCAACAAAAGCAACAGCTACGTTTAATGATCTCCCTAGAAATGCTGGGCTATAAGGATTCTACGCCTGGTTCTCAAAGTTATCCCCCTCCTCTGGAACGCTTCTATCCAGATACAGGTGATTTTATTGCTTTAATTGGCAATTTGCGGACATTGCCTGACTTAATTGGGATGAGCCGTAATATTCGCAAAGCTGGCGTAGCCAGTCAATGGCTACCTGTGCCGAATCGAGGTTTAATAGTTCCCCAAACCAGACTTAGCGATCATGCCCCTTTCTGGGATTTAGGCTATCCAGCAATGATGGTGACAGATACGGCATTTTTGCGAAATCCCCATTATCACAAACCCAGTGATGCGATCGCTACTTTAGATTTAGATTTTCTTAGTGGTGTCTGTGAAGGGTTAGAAATTGCGATTCGGCGGTTATGAAAAATATTAGACATATCCAGAAATTAAATATGCGTTATCCAGAACCCTTGTAGAGACGTAGCAGTGCTACGTCTCTACATTATTTTTGCCCAGATTCCCAATTCCCAATTCCCCATTCCCAATGCAGTTGTTACCAATTACCACTTTGTGACTATGAGGATTGTACGAATTGACACGAAACAATGAGGCTAATGAATGCCAAGATCAAAAAAAGAATGCCCCAAGGATATTAAAAGTACTATGCCAGAATTACACCAATCAATTGCCCAGCATTATCACGAACGGACTAAATACAACCCTGAGACTCTTGCCTCCAAAAGTCAGCAGTTAGACTGGACTAAACAGCCAGTGCCTTTCAAAGAGTACAAAATTGGCTCTAATATTGATCTCAAACCCTATATCCAAGAAAAATCAGAGGGATTTGCCAACAATCCAGATGCTCAATGGTGGCAAAGACTTTCACGGTTGCTGTTTCGCAGCTATGGATTGACAGCGAGAATGCCTTCTATGGGTAGTGCGGTATATTTACGCGCTGCTCCCAGTGCCGGCGGATTGTACCCTGCTGAGGTGTATGTGGTTTCCCGTGGCACGTCGTTATTGCCACCTGGTTTGTATAACTACCAGTGTCGGACTCATTCGCTGATGCATTATTGGGAAAGTGATGTTTGGCAAACTCTTCAAGCAGCTTGTTTCTGGCATCCTTCTTTAGAAAACACCCAATTAGCAATTATTGTTACTGCGGTATTTTATCGTTCTGCCTGGCGCTATGAAGATCGGGCTTATCGCCGGATTTTTCTAGACACGGGACATCTATTAGGTAATATCGAATTGGCTGGTGCGATTACTGACTTTCGCCCTCATTTAATCGGCGGCTTTGTGGATGAATCGGTAAACGATCTGCTTTATATCGATCCGCAACAAGAAGGTGCGATCGCTGTCTTACCTCTGGCAGACTTGTTAGATGTTAATCAGAATTTGCCATTGGGATGTACTGCTTTACCTTCCGCCACCGAAACCAATTATCCCCAAATCCCCGATGGTGAATTGCTGACATATTTCCATCGACACACCCAGATCCAATCAGGTATAACTGGCAATCTCAATCTACCAGTTATCAAACAAGAAAAATCTTTAGAGGATAAATATAACTTTCCTTTCTGTTTGAAAATCCCCACCACCACTACACCTATAGACTGGGGACAAAAGCTGTCAGAACTGGAAAATACAATGTATAAGCGACGCTCTACCCGCGCTTATAATGGTGATGATTTAACTTTCGATCAATTGAAAAGTCTACTAGATTTCACTTACCAACCGCAAAATTACATCGACCAAAGTTTAGATATTTCTCCAGACTACTTTGATTTGAATTTAATAGAAACATTTATTGCTGTTTGCGGAGTTAAAGGACTGGAGGCAGGTTGTTACTATTACGCGCCCAAAGCCCAAGAATTACGCCAAATTCGGTTTAAAAATTTCCGGCGAGAGTTACATTTTCTCTGCTTGGGGCAAGAATTAGGGCGGGATGCAGCAGCAGTATTATTCCATACAGCCGATCTGAAAGCTGCGATCGCTCAATATGGCGATCGCGTTTACCGTTATTTACATCTGGATGCGGGTCATTTGGGACAGCGCCTGAATTTAGCCGCAATGCACCTAAATGTAGGCGTTAGCGGTATCGGTGGATTCTTTGATGACCAAGTAAATGAAGTTTTGGGTATTCCCTCTGATGAAGCTGCTCTATATATCACTACATTGGGACATCCAAGATAAAACGTAGATGTACACAAGCTTACCGCAGGCTACCGCAAATTACTGAAGCACATCTAAATTAGATATAACAAGGGTCTTAAGCCCAAGTCTTACCAAAACTGACTGATTTTGTGCAGTTTCACAAAAAATTGGGATAAACTCATCTATCAATTATGTTGCAAAAAGTGCCCATAATTTGATAAAAATACTGATGGGGAATATGAACTTTTTTGAAACTCATACTAATTCTAGGTGAGGCTACGCTTTATTTACATAGGGGTAATTCATAAATTGCCCCTACAGCCTGTAGTTTTGCATTGCATCACTTTTATAGGCGCATTTTCATATCACCTTTAAGCAACCTCAAGTGCCTATTCAGATGGAATAAATTATTCCAAGAAAACATAAATATTTTAACAATGTTGTGGAGTAAAAACTTTGATTAAGGGATTTTCAATAAGTAAGTACATTATCCAATTTTGTGGAGTGTGTAATATGAACGCCTGTAATCGATGGCGCTCATGTTACACAATCCAGAATAAATAGTTAGTTTTTTTGTTTAGAACTTTTTAATCAAATTATTTTTTAATGTTGAACATGGATTTAGCTAATTTAATATCCCATTACTCACATTAGGAAAAACACGATTTTAATTTGCAAGTATTAGAAACATTTAATTAATATTTAGAGGATGTATTAAAACTCATCTTGTTTCTATCAAAAAAAAGGGAACTACTGCGGTCTTCTCCCATAGGGAGATACTAAAAGCATTAGAGAGCCTGCGAGCGTCTGGGGTCTCCTCAAGTAGAGCAAGTGACGTGGCTCAAGAAATATCTGGATTTCAGATTTTTAATGCGTAATTTCTGTTAATTTCATTTTGAGATTGAAGCCAATTAAATCTGGTATTTTACAAAATTTTTTCACACAACCACTAATGCTATTTCCTGAAAATGAAAGCCAACAGCTAGAAGTGCTCCTTTTCTCTAAAAATCCTAACCCAATGTGGATATATAACCAGAATAATCTGCAATTTTTGGATGTCAATGAAGCTGCTGTTATCCACTATGGCTACTCACGAGAAGAATTTTTGCAAATGCGAATAACTGACATTTTTCCTCCAGAAAATGTACCTGTCTTCAGAGAATATTTAGGAAAAAAGCACACTAACTTGCACTTTTCTGGACAATGGCTACATCGTCGAAAAGACGGACAGATTCTTGATGTTGAAGTTGTCACGCATACAATAAACTATGCCAATTATAATGCTCGGTTAGTTAATATCCGAGACATTACAGAACACAAACAAATAGAAAGAAAACTTCAAGAACAAAATGAATTTTTGCGGAGGATTTTTGAGAGTATACCATTGATGATTGCACTTATTGATACCAATGGTAAACTTCAGTGGGTAAACCAAGAATGGGAAAGTGTTTTAGGCTGGAAATTTAAAGACTTCCAAACTGATGATGTTTTAGAAGCATTATATCCTAATGCTGAATATCGACAGGATGTGATTAATTTTATGCAGTCTGCACAACACAATTGGGCTGACTTCAGAACTCAGCTTCGAGATGGTGATTTACTAGATACATCTTGGACAAACGTTAAACTTTCAAATGGTCAAATTATCACTATTGGTCAAGATATAACGGAGCGCAAGCGAACTGAACTAGCTCTAAAAGGTCAAGCCGAACGGGAGCAATTGATGCGAACTGTTGCTCAACGAATTCGCCAATCTTTGAATCTCCAAGATATTTTGAATGCAACAGTTCAAGAAGTGCGAGATTTACTTGGCGTTGATCGAGTAGTAGTTTATCAGTTTGACTCAGAAATGATCGGCACAATCATGGCGGAGTCAGTAGAACCTGGATGGAGAGTTTCTTTGGGGGTAGAGATTTATGATACGTGTTTTCAAACAGGCAAAGGAGCGGAATATTACCAAGTAAACAAACGAGCGATCGCTAATATTTATGAAGCTGGACTAACTGATTGTCATATTCGCTTATTAGAACAATTTGAAGTCAAAGCAAATTTAGTTGTACCCATTTTACTAGAAGTAAGTTCTCAAAACCCTGGCTCTCACCTTTGGGGTTTATTAATTGCTCACCAATGCTCTGGTTTTCGTGAGTGGGAAAAAAATCAATTAGATTTGCTCGATCAAGTGACAGTCCAATTAGCGATCGCAATTCAACAATCCAGCATCTTTGAGCAAGCTCAAACTGAACTTGTTCAAAGACAAAAAGCTCAAGTCAAATTAAAAAATGCCTTAGCTGAAAAAGAAGTTCTGTTAAAGGAAGTTCATCATCGAGTTAAAAATAATTTGCAAATTGTCTCTAGTTTATTACAACTTCAGTCTCAAACACTCAAAGATCCTGAAGCCATCAAAGTTCTTCGAGAAAGTCAAAACCGAATTGAGTCAATATCTTTAATTCATAAAAATTTGTACACTTCTGCTAATATTGGGCAGATTGATGTTGCCGATTATATAAGTAATTTAGCAGCAAGCCTGCTAATTTCCTATCAAATATGGCCTGATAGAATTACTCTAGAAACTGATATAGATTCAGTGAATTTGAATGTCGATCAAGCTATTGCCTGTGGATTGGTTATTAACGAATTAATCTCCAATGCTCTCAAGCACGCTTTTCCGAATCAACAAGTAGGTACAATCAGTATTGCTCTACGCAATATCAATAATAGTATCGAGATGACTATCCAAGATAATGGAATTGGTTTACCAGCTAATTTAGATTGGACAAATACTGATTCTTTGGGTCTGTCATTAGTATATGACTTGGTTACAGAACAGCTAGAAGGCAACATCACCCTAGAACGTAATCATGGAACAGGATTCAAAATCAAATTTAAGCAGTTAACTTTGCATCAGTAAATATCAAATGGGTCAAGCTAGGATTTTAGTTGTTGAAGATGAAGTGATTGTGGCTAGGGCTATTGCTAGCCAACTTAGTCAACTAGGTTATGTTGTTACGGGAACAGCTTCGTCTGGAAAAGTTGCCATTGCTAAGGCATTGGAAACTCAACCAGAGTTAGTCTTAATGGATATTATTCTTAAAGGTGAAATGGACGGTATTGCTACTGCCAGCCATATTCGCGAGCAGTTAGACGTTCCTGTAATATTTTTAACTGCTTATGGTGATAATAATACTTTAGAAAGAGCGAAAATTACCCAACCTTTTGGATACATTGTTAAACCATTTACTACAAAAGATTTAAAGATAGCAATTGAAATCGGTCTTTTAAAACACCAGTTAGAGCGTGAACTACGGCAAAATCGAGATCAGTTGGCAACCCTTTTAAACTCAATAAGCGATGCTGTAATTGCTACAAATGAGCAGGGAAATGTGACATTTATGAATCCCGCAGCTGAGGCACTCACTGGCTGGCAGCAAAAAGATGCTTTAGGAAATGAGGCAGCAAATATTTTTCATATTGTCGATGAAGCCACAGATACTATATTAGAAAACCCAGTGACAAAAGTGCTGCGGGAGCAGCAAGTTGTTTATTTAGAGGAATTCACATCTCTGATTAGAAGAGACGGAAAAAGAGTTCCAATTGGTGATAGTGCTTCACCACTGAAGGGAGGGGCAGATAAAATAAATGGTGTAGTAGTTGTTTTCTGGGATCTTAGCGATCGCCGCCAAACAAAAGTGCTAGAGAAAGCATTAGAAAAGGAGCAAGAACTTAACCGTCTCAAGTCCTTATTTATCTCTACCGTATCTCATGAGTTCCGTAATCCTCTGACTGTTATTCAAACGGCAGTAGAGCTTATAGAGATGAAAGGAGCAAATTTGACAGATGTAAAAAGAGGAATTTATTTAAAGCGAATTCAAGGTGCTGTGCAGTCTATGGAAAAACTCATGGAAGAAGTGCTGTTTGTGGGTCGAGCGGAGGCAAAAAAACTTGTATATAACCCTGCTCCACTTAACTTAGAGCAATTCTGTCTAGAGTTAATCAAAGATTTTTCTATTGTTGAAAGTAGCGTGTGTGAAGTTGTTTTTACTTGTCATAGCGATCGCACTGACGCTGTAATGGATGAAGGACTATTAAATTATATGTTCGGGAATCTCCTCTCAAACGCGATTAAATATTCTCCAAGAGGTGGCAAGATTGAGTTTAATTTAATATGTGATCCAATTGAGAAGGTAGCAATTTTTTATATTCAAGATCAAGGTATGGGCATTCCAGAAGCAGATCAAGCTAGACTTTTTGAATCATTTTACCGAGGCTCAAATGTCCAATCAATTAAGGGTACTGGGTTAGGTTTAGTAATCGTTAAAAGGTGCGTTGATGCTCACAGGGGTCAAATTAGTGTTACAAGTCAAATTGGAGTAGGTACTACATTTACAGTAATTTTGCCCTTAAATTCCGATAGCTCAAGCGAAAGCTAGAGGTAGTTTTATTTTGAGAATCAAATTGATTATGAAATAGCCTTTTAACCTGCTTTTTTCAAGTACTACAAATTACACTCCTGCTCAAAAAAATTTGTTAACGATGAAATGGCGATCGCTTATTTTTCGCTAAAATTTCTCTGAAAAAATAGAAACATCAGTGTTTTTGCGAAGAATATTTCCAGATGCTAGTATTGTTAATCGGGTTTATGTACGGGTATTTAATATGCTTCCCATAGAGACTGTTCTCAAAGATTCAGAGCAAGTCACTCGGTTGTTTTCTCATCTTGAATTTGATGGAAAAAAGCATAATCATCAACCGGGTAGTGTATTGGGAAGTACTGCATTGATTGCGGGAACCACTGTTGGGGCTGGAATTCTCGCCCTACCAGCCGTTACTCTGCCGTCTGGTATTATACCATCCACATCTGGACTGATTGCTGTTTGGCTCTACGCTTTAGTTTCAGGGTTATTGGTTGCAGAAGTTACCTTAAACACGATGCGAACAGAAGGGCGTGTAAGCATAGGTTTTTTGGGAGTTGTTGAGAAAATCCTTGGTAAGCTGGGAGCGAAAATGGCTGGCGGTGCATATTTATTTATGCATTATGCTCTCTTGGTGGCATACATTACCCAAGGTGGAGAGATTTTAGGATATGCGGCAGCAAAAATCTGGAGTGTGCAGATATTACCAACGTGGATGGGCACAACGACTTTCACGCTGTTATTTGGTGGCATTATGTATCTTGGGCGAGAAAAGTTTATTGAGAAATTAAACAGTGCCTTTGTCGGAATTGTCATCGTGTCTTTTTTGGGATTATTGTTTTTCGCAGGAAGGAACATTCAGAGTGCCCAACTCTTATTTCAGAACTGGAGTGCCCTTGGTAGTGCTATTTCAGTGATGTCTGTGGCGCTATTTTTCCAAAACGTTGTGCCGTTAGTTGTGACGCAACTCGAAGGGGATGCCGGCAAAATTCGTCAGTCTATCTTAATTGGTTCTGTGATTCCTCTAATTATGTTCTTGGCGTGGAATGCCGTAATTTTAGGAAGCGTCAGTGCTGATATGCAATATGACACATCTGATGGTAGAACTGTTTTTGACCCACTGCAAATTCTCCGAGCAGGCGGTGCGGGAGAATGGTTAGGAGTTCTAGTATCTATTTTTTCAGAGTTTGCGATCGTCACATCATTCATTGGATTTGTGTACGGATTGCTGGATTTGTTCGAAGATATTTTTCTTGGACAGAGCAAGCTTTCTAGCCGTTTCCCCCTCTATTCACTGGTTCTTTTCCCGCCGATGACTCTCGGAACGCTCAATCCCAGCATCTTTTTTACTGCTCTAGATTACACTGGAACGTTCAGTATCTCAGTTCTGGGTGGAATTATTCCGGCGTTAATGAGTTGGAAGCAACGTCAAGAACAAGAAAACTCAGATAGCACAAATCAACCACTCGTTCCTGGTGGAAAGTTGACACTCATTGTAATGATTGCAGTGGCATTAACCATGATGGGAAGACAAATTCTAGTAATTTACACAGAGTAAAACCATAGTAGAATCCAAGGTACTATTAACCGCAACTTAGAAAACTTTATCAGTAGCACAGCGATCGCACTAGCAACCAACCAAATCGCATCTTCAGTTTTAACCTATCGCGTTTTGTGAAGCATTGTTACTGGAATACTAACCAGTATAATAACCTGAATATTCTTTACAAAAATTCGCCGCTAATCACTCTTGGCTTTGCGTCCTTTGCGGTTCGATATCCTAAACCATGTCCAATCAACCCACAATCCAAAGTATATACACCGATGGCGCTTGCACCGGGAACCCTGGCCCTGGTGGTTGGGGAGTTGTCGTCTACTTTAGCGATGGCTCAATCCACGAAATGGGCGATGCATCGCCTCATACCACCAATAATAAAATGGAAATGCAAGCTGCGATCGCAGCCCTCCAATTTCTGCAAACATCTCAACAAACCCAAGCAATCACCCTCCATACCGATAGCGAATACCTGATTAACTGCGTAACCAAGTGGGTGAAAGGCTGGAAAAAGAAAGGCTGGAAAAAATCAGATGGTAAACCCGTCCAAAACCAAGAGCTTTTAGAAATTCTTGATGAACTCAATACCCAACAGGTAAAATGGCAACACGTCAGGGGACATTCTGGTAACATAGGTAACGAACGTTGTGATGCGATCGCTCGCACTTATGCTAGTGGCAAAATCCCTTCGCTACAACAATTTACTTCTACAAATTTTTATAAATCTTTACCTTCCACAAATGAACTAAATGTAGCAAAAGTAGCTGATTATGAAAAAAAGTCTCGAATAATTAACCAAAGTCACCAAGAAATCAGTACTTCTGCACTAGAAATAACCGTTATGGAACCATCAACTGGGCCTACTGCGGCCACTATCGATGAAAAACCGGCAGAAATCAGGGTTTCGCAACTCCGCAGCTTGGTCGAAACTCTGCGTATCGCTGACGAAATTTCAGAAAAAGGCTATTTAATCACCAGTTCTGAGTTAGCAGACTTGATGGATGTCCACGCCAGCGCTGTTACCAGTCGGGGAGATCAATGGCGCTGGCGAAACTGGATAGTGTCACGGGTACGCCGTGAAGGAAATCAAATTCTTTGGGAACTGGAACGCGGGGATCAAGTAGGAGGTGAAGAGGAGTAGGAAATGGGCAGGGGGAAGGGAGCAGGGGAGGCAGGGGGAGCAGGGGAGGCAGGGGGAGCAGAGGAGAATATTTAATAATCAATGCCAATTCCCCATTCCCAATGCCCCATTCCCAATTCCCCATTCCCCACTATATATACTTGCGTCCTCGCCACTCGCGTGGCTTGTGGAACGCAGATAAGAAGATTCGCAGCACCGCGAGGGGATCGGCTAAAGGGGAAAGCCAGAATAACCAGCCGCCTTTAGCACTTTTGCGATCGTAGGAAGGTGCGATCGCAATTAGCATCGCAAAGCGAATCACTACCAAGAATAAATTCAGTCCCAGTAGAAGAAGTAGGGGAGTGGGTACAGACGCGATTAATTGCGTCTGTAGCGAGTACGAGAGTGATGGAGAAATCAATAAAAAACTGAGGACAATTAAAAGGGGTAGACCTTGAACAGATGTGAGTAGCCATAAATCTCCCCACAACTGAGAACGAGAAGTTGCATCTTTAAGGTCGAGACTCCGCCCCCATTCTTTCCACGTCTCCATCGCCCCTTCATACATTCGTACTTTCAGCACCTTTGCGCCATCTAAAAAGCCCACTTTATACCCAAGAGTTGCAATATTTCGTGCCAAGGTGACATCATCACAAAAAGAACTACTGGCGCTGCTGTAACCACCCACAGCAGCTAAAACGGAGCGACGACACAAAAAACACTGCCCATTTGCCATCACCCGTTCAGGCTGCTCTGCATTGATGCCAGCAGGGTCAAATCGGTAAAGTAAAGTCATCAACAAAGCTGGTTGTAGCCAGCATTCCCCTGGATATTTGAGGATAAACTGGGGCGAAAGGGAAACTAAGTCATAGCCTTGTGCTTCGGCCGTCTTCACTAAACCCGCAACCAAACCAGGATGTGGTTGAATATCAGCGTCCAGCCCCAAAAACCACTGACTACCCTCAGAGCTATATAGAAAACCGTTATGCAACGCCCAAGGCCGCCCCACCCAACCAGAGGGTAAAGGATCATCTGTCATCACGCGAAAGCGCGGATCTTTTTGCTGTGTGGCTTTTACTAAGTCGGGTGTACCATCACTGGAGTTGCTATCTACAACAAGAATTTCCCGAACTTCGTAGCTTTGCTGACTTAAACCAGCTAACAGAGGGCTAATGCGAAGCGCTTCGTTCAGTGTGGGAACTACGACACTAACCTTACCTAAAAGCTCTGGCGTTGGCTGTTGCGGTTTTATTGGTGGCAGTCTTCTTGGCCCCTTTAGCAAACGCGAAAACAGAATCGCCGTTGCTGGTACTTGAATAAGTAGCAATAAAAAGGATATGGCACTTTCTACTATTAAAGCGTTGTCTACTGTTGTCAAAATACTTATCAATTAAAAGTGCGACTATACAAAATAAATGGGAATTGGGAATTGGGAATTGGGAATTGCTAATCCCTGTTACTCTATTCCCCATTCTCCATTCCCCACTCCACAATTTCTAGGCTATTTTAAGGCAACTTCAACCTTTGCTACTGATACTTCTTTGCTTACTGGTTCAACAGCAACTTGAGCGGGTGTGGTTGAACTCCTTAACCACAGAGCCACGGCGGGAGCCACACCAAGCAATAAACCGAGCAATACAGGGATGGAGAACCCAGCAGCCAAACTTAGTCCGGCGGCGAAGGCAAAGTTGGTCAAATAAACGACTAAGGGTAGATTGAGTTGCGATCGCTCTAATTTAATCGATGTGTTTCTCCACAACAAGCCTGCCACACTCATAAACAGGGCGCTAGTGCCAAACCAACCTGCATAGTTCTGGTAAGGTGTGCCAAAGAAAGCTCCTGGTTGTTCCCAATACCAAAAAGGCAGAGAAGTTTGACTCATAGCTGGCTCAAGGGCAAAATCCCAGCAAGTGAAGAGTAAAGCACCAACAGCTATAGCCGCAATATGGCGACCCCAACTGGGTTTTTGAGCCACTTTCAAACCAGTTCTCGCAATTAAATAAGACGACAGTCCAACATAGAACCAAGACAAAGGAATTGTGAAAGGAACTAGCCCTGCAATCTTATAACCCAAGCCACTTAAGTAGCTATAATCTCCAAATGGAAAACCTGTGCTGGTTCCCAGTAGTTCACTTCCCAAAGAGATAAGCATAGCCGGCAGCATAAATGCTAGCCAAGTTCCCAATCCCAGCGTCCGGTAGGCATAAATAGAGACAGCTATTGTCCCCAAAATGATATCAACTACACCGCCACCAGCCATACTTAACTGTACGGCAGTTTCTCCAACCTGCGATAAGTTGAAAATTATGTCGGCATTAGGTATGACCAGTAGCATCCCTACCAGTCCGAAGGCTTTTGACACGATATGACCAATCAGGCATACGCGCTCAACGATAACAAGTTGTCTCATGATAATTCCTTAACAAGATGTGACACGCGGCTACTCGGCTGCTAACAGTTTACAAATGTTTAACAACATATTTAAATACTTTGTGCCGCAATTCTCTACAAACTTGTTTGGCTTTCTTGGGAAGAGCATAACAGCCGATTGATTGAAGCTATAAGAAATATGATGATAAACCTACTAGTTTAAGCTATATATTCAAAATCTACATAATTCCATCTGCAAAAAATTCTGGTTTCTTGTCCTACTGATACCCGTATGATAAAAAATTCCTTCCATGCAGGGATCTCATTGAGTGAAGAAAACTATTATAAATTAACTAAGCTCTAAAGTGAAGAATGATACATTGATGCCAGAAAATTAGGCCAGGGAATACAAAGTATACCGTAATCTAGAAGTTGTCGATGAATAACTTCTAACTTAATGGCTAACAGACGGCGATTTTTAAAAGGGGTAGCAGCACTTTCTAGCTTATCTTTAGCTGGTTGTGGCTGGAGACTGGCTGAAGTCCGTGCTAATTCTAATACGAATGGTCAACGTGACCAACTTTATGTATTCACCTGGACACAATATACTGACAACCAATTACTGAGAACTTTTAGCACTCAAACTGGTATGAAAGTGCTGGCGGATGTGTATGATTCCAATGATGTCATGCTGGCCAAGTTGCAAGCTGGAGGCGGTGGCATTTACAGCATCATCAATCCATCTGATTACATGGTGCAGAAGATGGTAAACAAAGGTTTGTTAACAGAGATAAATCACGATCGCTTAATCGGTTTAGAGAATTTATTCCCCCGATTTCAGAATCCAAGCTATGACCCCAATAACCGATATAGCATCCCTTTTAACTGGGGGACAACAGGTTTGCTTTACAATTCCGAAAAAATCAAAGATGCACCACAAGACTGGGATTACCTTTGGCAGAACCAAGAAGAACTTAATCAACGGATGACCTTGCTTAATGATGTTCGAGAAGTTATGGGTGCGACCTTACGGATGCTAGGTTATTCTTACAACTCCAAAAACGAACAAGAAATCAAACAAGCTTATGAAAAGTTGAAGGTGCTAAAACCTGCGATCGCACGTTTTGACACTGACGCTTGGCAAAATCAAATTCTGGCAGGAGATTTACTCCTAGCAATGTGCTATTCAGCAGATGCAGTAAAAATTGCTCAAGAAAACCCTAAACTCAAATATGTGATTCCTCGCAGTGGTTCTTCACTATGGACAGACACTATTGTTATTCCGAAAACAGCCCCTAATTTAGCTGGAGCTTATGCTTGGATCAACATGATTTTGCAACCAGAATTAGCAGCCCAAATCAGTCAACGCTTGAGTATTTCTACGCCTAATAGGGCTGGATTTGAGCAATTGCCAAAAACAATCCAAGACAATGCTAATTTATTTCCCGCAGAATCACTTTTAGCAAACTGTGAACGTGTTACTCCTGTAGGAGACTTTGAAGAGGTTTACGATCGCTATTGGACTCAATTAACTAGCAGTTAAAATAGTTAGGAGTTAGATTTATAAGTAATGAATATTGAAAAAAATGGAATTTCCCAAATAGAAAAATTGCCTCGCCTGCGAGGAAATTGGCTGCAACCTTTGATATTACTTGCACCATCGGGGATTTGGTTATTACTTTTGTTGGTGCTGCCAGCTTTGATAATTTTCGAGTTAAGTTTAGTTGCAGACATTCGTCCGGGAGATTTGGTTAATCCCAACGGATTCCAAAACTACATCCGAATATTCGACCCCCTTTACTTGCAAGTAATTGTGCGATCGCTATTTTTTGCGTTGGGCACTACAATAATTTGTTTAATTTTAGGCTTCCCCGTTGCCTATTGGATTGCTCAAATAGCGCCGCTACGTTGGCGTAATTTGCTGCTATTAGGCTTTGTTTTGCCTTTGTGGACTTCCTCATTACTTCGCTCTTATGCTTGGATAACAATTCTTCGTCCTACTGGTTTGTTGAACAGTTTTCTCAGCACTTTAGGCTTGCCTACTTTGCAATTACTTAACCAGAGTCAAGCTGTATTTATTGGTATGAGTTACAGCTTGTTACCCTATATGGTTTTGATTTTATATGCTTCTCTCGAAAAGCTAGACAAGCGGTTGTTAGAAGCGGCGGCTGATTTAGGTGCAAATCCGATGGAAACTTTTTTCCAGGTAACGGTACCGCAAATTCTGCCTGGAATTACGGCTGCTTCAATGCTTGTATTCATTACAGGCTTGGGAGATTTTGTCGATCCAGAATTACTTGGTGGTGCTTCTAGTATGACGGCAGCAAGGTTAGTTTATAACCAGTTTCTGGGAGCCACGCAAAATTGGGGATTTGGTTCCGCTTTAAGTATGACGTTAATTTTGCTTGTTAGTATTGCGATCGCACTTTTAATTAAGTTTGGCGAACCTGCACCCAAACGCTAAACTTTTGGTCGCTCATTTATAATAAGGGCATCAAACGCCAGCGAGACAACGGTTATGCTCTCACCTGATCTCAAAAATGCGTTACCAACGACTGATGAACTTCCCTGTTCAGACGATACGCCAGTGGATAACGAAGACCAAAACTTTTTGCCCAACATTTTATTATTCTTACTCAACTCCATTTGGGCAAATCGCCTGGATTGGTACTTCGGAGTAGACATGGGAGTGTATCACACCACAGGCGTAAATCCTAGAGTACCTGTAGTGCCGGATGCTTTTTTAAGTGTGGGAGTAGAACGGAAAAAGGGTGGTAAATCACGCAAAAGTTACGCGGTTTGGGAAGAAAATGGGGTAGTTCCGATATTCACATTAGAAATGGTATCCCATACCCCAGGAGGTGAATATGACGAGAAGCTAGATATATATAAAAAACTTGGTGTATTGTACTACGTAATTTATAACCCTGAGTTTTGGCGACGTGATCAACATCAACCTTTTGAAGTGTATAAATTGATAGATGGAAGCTACCAGCTACAAATAGGTGAGCCTTATTTTATGCCAGAAGTGGGGTTAAGTATTGGGCGACACCAGGCTGTAATTGCCGGCATACAACAGCAGTTTTTATGTTGGTATGATGAGCAAGGAAACCGCTATTTGACAGATGCAGAACAGGCACAACAGGAGCGATCGCGGGCTGAACAAGAGCGGCAAAGGGCTGAACAATTAGCGCAGTATTTACGTTCTTTAGGTGTAGATCCAAATAATTTACCTGGTAATCCGTAATTACGAATTACGAATTTTTAATGATTTACCACCATGAGCAAATCATTTAGATCATCTGCATTACTGTTAATTAACCCCTTAATTGTAGAAAGAAATTCATTTTCTAAATAAGGCTTAGTTAAGTAAGCTTTTGCACCCAATTCTTGAGCAAGTTGGCGATGCTTTTCAGAGCTGCGAGAAGTGAGAATCACCACAGGGATTTTTGCTAATTTGGGGTATTGACGGAAATTGCCTAACAACTCAAAACCATTCATTCGTGGCATCTCTAAATCGGAGACGACAACTTGAATTTCTGGATGTAACTGCAACTTTTCTAGAGCTTCTACACCATTTTGAGCTTGTATTACTTGATAGCCCGATTTTTGTAGAGTGAGAGAGATAGTTTGGCGCAAACTAATTGCGTCATCTACTACTAAAACAACTTTTGGTGATTTATGATCTGGCTTTTGAGAATAACTGGGTTGAGTTTCTATCGTTTTTATGGAAGTAGATGCAGTAAGTAATGGTGTAGATGCAAAAGTGTCTCCCGATATCGCCAAGGCTTTTTTATTTGAGGGAGAAGCTACTGGTAAGGCCATGATATCAAGTGTTGTTTGTTGGATCTCGCTAGATTTGACCAGCAATGAAGCATCAATCACTAAGATGAGATTACCATTGGGTAAACTACTACAACCATAAACGTATTTTGGCGGTGCGATCGCATTTCCTAAAGGTCTGATGACCAGTTCTTGTTCACCAATTATTTGGTCAACTTCCAAAGCAAACATTCCCTGATTTCGTCGGAGCAAAAGCACTGGATTTTTCGCTATGCTTGGGTCGTCAGTATTTGATGTGTTGTATGGAACAGCAGTATTCAAGAATGAATCATTATAATTAATCAATTTTGAAAGGTGACGGAGGCTGACCATAGTCTCATCATTGTCTGTGTTCCAATGCAAGACTTTTTGACCTTCAATTTCTTTAATTTGCTGCTCGGAGGGAATCAATATTTTTTCGATACTGTCCGAAAGAAGGGCATAAATAACACCTTTGGCTTGAACTAGCATTAATTTTTCTGTAGTCATAGAAAAAGGAATTTTGAGTATGAATATTGTTCCTTGGTTGGGTAAGGATTGAACTGAAATTGAGCCATTAAGTGCGTTCATCTGAGTCCGCACAATATCTAACCCCATACCGCGCCCAGAGATTTCAGTCACTTTACCGGCAGTAGAAAATCCAGGTGAAAATATCATGTCTAAAAGTTCAGGTTCTGCCAGATTAGAAGCATAGCTTCTAATTTTTTCTTCAGTTTGTATGGGATATAATTCAGCAGCTTTTGTGCGAATTCTGTCTAAATTCAATCCCTGACCATCATCCCGAACTTCGATAATAGTGTGGCTACCCTGGTGATAAGCGCGGATTTCGATTAATCCTTTTTCTGGTTTCCCAAGCTCTCGGCGAAGTTGTGAAGCTTCAATCCCGTGGTCAAAAGCATTACGTACTAAATGTAATAACGGATCGTAGAGTTTTTCTGCGATCGCTTTATCTACTAGTACCTCAGTACCAGTAAGTTTCAATTCTACAAGTTTGGCATAAACATTCCCCAACTTATTTACCATCTGGGGGAAACGATTTAGGATATTGCCCAAAGGCAACATTCGTGCTTCTACTAAGCTCTCTATAATATTAAGAGTTAAATTCTCTTGTTTGTCACTAATTTGAGCAGCTTGTGTCACGAGCAATTCAAGTGATTCTGTGGTTTCTTGTAGTTGCAGTATTTCTTCTATTGCTTCATGCAATGTTGTATAAAATTCTGTATATACATCCATTTCTAAAGAGTCAAATTTCACCGCAAAATTTTGCGTTTGTTGTGAGGCACTATTTGGTATTTGTAATGGGAGATCGCGTAATTCATTTAAAGTTTTTTGGTGTCTAGTAATTTGCCGTATTAATTGATCAATTATTTCTTTAACTTGTTCATCTTGCAAAGTACGTCTTTTTTGGTAAATCAGTAATTCTCCAGCTAAATAATTGAGGTGTTGCAGTCTTTCTGTATCTACTCGAATAAATGAAGGTTGACGAAAGTTTTTAGTTTGAACATACTGTGATTTATCTTCTATTTCTTTGTTGATCTGTGTAGCTAAATCAGGCATAACTTCAATGGCTGTTTCAGTAACTCCTATAGCTACCTGCTCATTTAGACTTAATGAATCAACTTTTTCTGAATAATCATCATTTGGAGTTGTCACCACTGGCTCTGTCAGGTTTTGGCTAACTTCTTCTCCCCATATTGTCTCTAGTAAATTATCAGTAGTTTGAGAAGATACAGATTTAGATATTTCTTTAAAAACTAATAGTGTTTGCAGTTTCGGAATATCAAGCCAATTTTTTTCTTCGGTAGTAACAGGAGGATAGGTTTTATATTCTTCTGCTAATCTATGAATTCGATTTTGTAATATTTTAATGACTGAGATATAGCCGTCAGATTTATTAACAAAATTCTGAAACTTTGTGACGGCAAATAGGATGATTAAAATTATCCCATGTCTATAAATACAAAGACTTTGGCTATCTTGTTCATCTTGAACAAAATCAAGAAACTTTCTCAGCCAATTTTCAATATAATCAAGTAGATTTTCTCTTCCTAACCTGGGAACAAGTAAATCTAAATTAAGCTCTGCTTCTGGTATTTCTATCTCGTGATTAAACCAACCCAAAATGTAGCGAATTACTTTTAGATAAAACTTGGCAGTTGTTGGATTTACAGATTCATTTTTATTATTGTCAGATGTAGTAAGAAACTGGTAAAATTGCTCTTCATTGATAACAAATATTTCAGCAGATGAATTATTTTGTAATTTTTCAGCTAACTCATTATTTGCCACTAGTGTGAGTTTTTGCAAAGCTAGAGAAGTTTCTCCACCAGATGTGCGATCGCCTTCTAATACCAACTTTTGTGCTTGTTGTAAATCTGTAAGGGCAATTTCAGCGATTTGCTGTACTTGAGTGGGATTTGCTTGCAGTGCTGATAAAATTGTTTGGGAAATTTCTCCCAATCCAGGCAAATTTAAAGATTCTGCTAAACCGAAAAATACCTCAGCTTGGGACTGTAATAATTCAATAAATTCTTTATTATTTGGTGGATTGTTAACAGCTTCAGCAATACTGTTTAGACGTTGCTCTACTCCCACCTCAAAAACTGACTGGACAATATCAAATCCCAATTCCTCAGAAGTGGGAATATGAGCCTCATCACCAAACGCATCACCTAGCTTTTCTTGTAACTGTGAAAACACTGAAGTTGCTCGATTTAGTAGTTCTTCATCATTCACAGTGCTGCCTATTAGCTCAGTATTTAATGCTATGCTAAGACACTCATAAGCTTGTAATAAAAGTGTTTGTAGTTCAGCATCAATTACTACATTTGGGTTATATAAAGCCTTAAATACATCTTCCAAAAAATGGGCTATCATCTTAATAACTTCCAGCCCAACATTAGCAGCACCACCTTTAAGTGTATGAGTAGCCCGCATTAAATTATGGACTTTAGCAGTGCTATAACCTTCCGATAAGCTAAATAGTTCTTGTTCAATAATGTGTACTAATTCTGGAGCTTCAGCTAGAAAGTAGATGTATCCTTGTTCGCGAATTTCGTTATCTGTAATCATATTTTTGATTTTAAATTTTAGATTTGTTACGTAAAATTTTGATTGATGCAATTTGATATCAGTGTTTACTGACATCAAATTGCTCACTTTTTCTAGCGGTAATAAACCAACCTCAACAATAAGTTCCATCCAATAAAGACTTTCATCGGTTTCTTCCTCTACCAAGCTGAGTTTAGCAATGACATCCGCGGTTGACTTCCCACGACAAGCTGACCGATCGTTAGCTCCCATAGATGTTGCTGAACGGATTATCTGCTCTGCCGTTCAGCACTGTCGAAGGGCTTCTACTAAGCGGATTACTCGCAATGCTAGCTGCTTTATTCCCCGCTTAAAATCTTCCTCATTCATAATCCAAAATCTAAAATCTAAAATCTAAAATCTATTTGACTTTAAACTTGCTAGCAGTTGTTAATAGCTCTTGCGCCATCCCTGATAAATCTTGAAACACAGTCGCAATTTCTTGAGATTCAGCAAAAGTTTTATTAGCAATTTCTGCTACATCTTGCATTGATTTTGTGACTGTTACAGATTGGGTCATTTGTTTTTGAGTCGCTGCGGTAATCCGCTCGATTAGCTGACTAATTTCGGCAGTTGCAGAAACGATCGCATTCAAGTTTTGGCGAGTGTCACTGACAAGATTTGTGCCTTCTACTACCTGCTGAATACCAATTTCCATTGCTACTGCAACTTCCCCGGTTTCTGCTTGAATATCCTGGACTAATTTTTCTATTTCGATGGTTGCTGCTGCTGACTGGCGAGATAAAGAACGGACTTCATCGGCTACAACTGCGAAGCCTTTGCCATATTCACCGGCACGGGTAGCTTCAATAGCCGCATTCAGAGCCAGTACGTTTGTCTGTGTGGCAAAATTACCAATCAAATTCACCACTTTGGAGATTTTTTGCGAAGATTCACTGAGGCGTTTAATCTTTTTGCTGGTTTGAGCAACGGTTTCACGAATTCCTTGGATTGCTTGTACAGTCAGATTCATCGCTGTATCGCCAGACTCTACAGTTTCATTGGCTTGTTGCACCGCAACTTGCACTAATTCGGCATTTGCCACCACAGCTTGAGTAGAGTCCACCATCTGTTGAATTTCGCCTAATGCTGCGGTAATTTCCTCAGATTGTTGTTGTGCTAGATTAGTCAGTCCCGCCAGTGAAGCTTCGCTTTTGGTAGAAGTTTGAGCAACTTGTTGAGCAGCCCCTTGTACTTGAAGAACTATTTGCCGCAGCGCTTGCAGGGTATTATTGTAAGCATCAGCGATCGTGCCTAGTTCGTCTTCTGTAATGGGTGCGCGTACTGTTAAGTCACCGTTAAGGGCGGGTCTAAGGGCTGTTAAGAGTTGAATAGATCGTTGTTGTAGTAACTCCTTAGCTGCCTTTTCTCGTGCGGCTGCTTCTGCTAATTTTGCTGACTGTGCTTGTACCTGCTGCAAATATTCGGTATGTTCTAATGCCAGTCCTAACTGGTTCCCAATGCGTGCTAACAACGTGACTTCTGATTCTTCCCAATCACGAGTTCCAGAATTTTGATAAGCTGCCAGCAAACCCCACAATTGCTCCCCAGCAAATACAGGAACAATTACATAAGCTTTGACTTCAAATTGCTCTAAAATTTCAATGTGGCAAGGAGAATGACCTACCTGATAGATGTCATTTACAACAAAGTTTTCATCTTGGCTATATCGACCTCCCTGAGTTTCTTGCAAGTGGGTATCTTCCCAGACGGTTTTGATATCGGGGCCTACCAGTTTTACCCAATTATGGCCTACTGATTCCGCTACAAATTCGCCTGTCCAATTAGGGTTGAATCGATAGACGGCGACGCGATCGCATCGCAGTAATTGCCTTACTTCTTGAGTGGTTGTTTTAAAGATTTCTTCTACATCTAAAGACTGCCGGATGCGGTTACTGATCTTGGTGACAGCTTTCTCTTGTTCTGCTATCTGAGCTAGTTTGTCAGATTTCAACCGCACTAATTCAAAATAATCTATCTGTGATTTAGCTAGACTAAATTGCAAGCTAGTCTGAACCAAAAAGGTCACTTCCCAGGTTTGCCATTCACGGGGGCTAGAATTTTGATAAGCTGCCAGCAAACCCCACAATTTATCCCCAAAGAATATAGGAACAATTATGTAAGCCCTGGCTTCAAACTGCTCTAAAATCTCAATATGGCAGGGAGCAAGCCCTACTTCATAGATATCGTTAACGATAAAGTTTTCACCTTTGACATACCTACCTCCCTTAGTATCTTGCAAGTAAGTATCATCTAAAACGGTTTTAATATCAGGGCCTACCAGTTTTGTCCAACCAGTACCCACAGACTCAGCCACAAATTCACCGCCCCACTCAGGGTTAAAGCGATAGACGGCGACGCGATCGCATCGTAATGATTGACGCACTTCTTGAGTAGTTGTTTTGAAGATGCTATCTACATCTAAAGATTGCCGGATGCGTCCTACTATCTTAGTAAAAGCTTTTTCTTGTTCAACTATTTGAGCTAGTTGTTCAGATTTCTTATGCATTTGTTCGAGATATTCGCCTTGCGAGATAGCCACACCAAATTGCAGTCCAATTTGGGTTACAAAGCTTTCTTCCCAAGGTTGCCAATCACGAGGCCCAGAATTTTGATAAGCTGCCAGCAAGCCCCATAATTTCTCTCCAGAAAATATGGGTGCAATGATGTAAGCCTTCATTTCATACTGCTCTAAAATCTCAATGTGGCATTGAGCATGACCCATTTTATAGATGTCTTTGACGACAAAGCTTTCACCCTTGGCATAACGTCCTCCCTGGGTGTCTTGCAAGTGGCTATCTTCCCAGACCATATAAAAATCAGGGCTGACCATCTTTATCCAGCCATTACCAACTGACTCAGCGACAAACTCGCCACTCCAGTCAGGTTTAAAGCGATAGACACCGACGCGATCGCATTTTAGTAATTGACGTACTTCTTGAGTGGTTGTTTGAAAAATCTTATCGACATTTGATGCCCGCAGAATTTTGTCGATGACTTTAGCTACCGATTTTTTTGCTAGTATTCGCTGTTGTTCTTCTCTTTTGAATTCAAAACTCTGTAATTTGTAGAGCAGTTCTGTTGTAACTTGAGATAGCAGACTAATTTCTATTTCTTGCCACTGCCGCGTTGAATAGCAATTATTTACTGCCAGCAATCCCCATACTTTACCTTCTACTACTATCGGTAAACTCAAACTAGCTTTGATTTGAAATTTATCTAGTAGTTGCTTTTGATAAGGGGTAAGTTGAATCTGATTGATATCATCAATAACTACAGGTTCGATATAATCTTGGTTAGTATATAAACCAAAAATAATTCCAGGAATATTTTCGCCTAGAGTTGGTGTCCAACCTAATGTTCGAGATTCTGCTAAAACATTACCTGAATCAAGGGAAGTAAACTGATAAATTAAGGCGCGATCGCAGCCAATTTTTTCTCTAATTTGGGCTACAGTAATTTTGAGTAGTGTATCAATGTCTGGAGCTTGGCGCAGATGAGTTGCGATGTCTTGCAACTGTCGCCGCCAAGTTTTAAATTCCTGAGCGATGGCATTTAATAAAGATATTTCATTACTAGCAATATTTGCTATATTAGCGTTCCCATTCAAATTTTCTACTTCAGATATAAGATGCTCATTTTCATGGCTGTTGCTATACAAAAATGTCATTTGATTAACCTCAAAGTTTGTTATGGATAATAAGTGGATAGTTGGCAGGTAAGAATGGACTATTATTTGCTTATTAAAAATTAGAAATTGTCCAAAACTTATCCCCGATCATCTATTTCAAATTTTTAATTGTGAATCTTCCAGATGGGAGATTGTATGATCGTGATCGCATCCAAATTAAAAATCATATCTTCGGAATCATTAATAAAGTATCCCTGTAAAAAAGGTGATATTCTAGGATAGAATAGTTCGGGACTTGGGGGTTTCATTTGTTGAATATCCAGCCATTCAATATCTATAAGCTGTTTCACCAATAGTCCTAAATACTTACCATTGTTTTCCAGAACAATCGCCATCATTATTGAAATTAAATTTGCTCCTTGTGAAATTGGAGGATAACCTAACATTGCCTCTAAATCTACTAACCAAAGCATCTCACCACGCCAGTTATAAATACCCAAAATGCTACTCGACATCTGTGGAACACCACATATTTCAGGTAATGATACTTGCAAAACTTCTGTGATGTGTTGTAAAGAAATGACAGCTGTATCTTTCACTCCCAAATTAAAACTTAAAAACTTTTCCTTGGTTTCCAAAGTTATTTATCCTTTGTTCTTGATTGTTTATATCTAGCCACTATTTGCCTTTGTTATTCGATCTTGTAGAGCTTATATATTAGAATTAGTGACTTTTAATGTTCGTTGATTTATTGCCTTTTTACTAATTAATGAATTAATCGCTTTAAAATTACCACTAGTTCTTCTCTATCAATCGGTTTTGATAGATAACCATCAGCGCCCAACATATTACCCCAAATTTTATCTACATCACTATTTTTGGTAGAGCAAAAAACCACAGGTATTTTGCTAGTGTCGGGGTTATTTTTCAGTTCTCGGCAAATTTCAAAGCCACTTTTTCCTGGTAAAATTACATCGAGAAATATGAGGTCTGGCTTGTTTTTATCTATTTTGTCTTGAGCTTCTTCGCTGCTGGTGGCGCTAATTACAGAATAACCTGCCTGTTGCAAGTAACGGCTGATTATTTCCATATCTGTTAAGCCATCTTCAACAACTAAAACAGTATTCATGATAATTACCCTTTAAAAAATTTTAAGAATGTAGACAAATTAGATATACAAATCCTAAATGATTCATGAACAAAGACATGCAGGAATTACGCACAAAAGATTCCCCAATTCCCTTAAAAAAGGGAGCTAGTGGGAGTGCGCCAACGAGGTTTTAGGTTTTAAATGTGTAATTCCTGACATAGAAAGGACTAGAGACTAGCCCTTTCTATGTCATAATCAATATTTCACAACTCAAATAGGACTGCTATAAATACAAAAAGTTGTATTTGTCTAATTTTGATTCAATGTTTATCTATTAACCTCAGAAAAAGTACGTAGCGGACAGAATTTAATATATATATTTGTGAATATTAAAGAATGTTATCAAGAAAGAATAAAAGCATTATTCGTCATAATTAAGGCGTAATTTTATAGGAATATAATCAAACAAATATTTAAATATTTACAAAAAAATAATTAAGTAGCTTTCATATTGCTACCTAATTATTCCTTCTGAATTCTGGCTTATTTTTATGTTTATGGACGCGAGAAAGTCTATAGGTTGTAAAAATTTGGTTCTGGGTATTACTGAGTTATAGTCCAATACTGAGAAATGAAATTTTTAAGCCAATCAGACTAACTGATGATTAATTATCAATAAAAATTATTCATTCTCCCTAATTACAAACCTATCTAGAACTTATATTCTATTTTTGAAAAACTTAGTGCAACCTAAAAAGGCTCTTTTCGCATTGCTTATTGCTTATTGCTTATTACTAGTTAAAGCAAGTAACTATGGCTACGCCAGGCTGCGCGAACAGAAATCAAAGCGGATTCCTATACATTGGCTTTACTCTTCTCAATGGGAACACTCAATGTAGGTAAATACTTACGTATTATACTCATTACCTTGTCAGGCGCTACGGGTTTAGTAATAAAATCTGTAGAACCGACTACTTTGGCACGAACTCTATCTAAAAGACCATCACTGCCTGTTAATATAATCACTGGTGTATTGGCAAAGGCTGATATTCGCCGCAACTGAGTGCAGATTTCATAACCACTGGCAACTGGCATAATCAAATCCAAGAAAATTAGGTCTGGTTTATCTTGAATCAGGGTTGGAAGTGCTTGTACAGCATCTTGAATTTTAATAAACCTTAGTCCATTGGAAGTAATAATATCCTCTAGCATTTTACAGACTTGAGGACTATCATCTACGCAGGCCACTAATGGAGCATTCGGTTTCTTTGGTTGTGTAGTGTGAGGCTTATTGTTGGTCTCAGTCACTACTAACGGCATATCAGGTACTTCTACCAATTCGATGATTCCTTTAAGGATATAAGGAAGCAACGAACGGGTGAGTGGTAGTACACTCTGCTTCATTTTCACAGCTAAATCTAAGAGAGTGAATTTGCCATTGATTAAATTCAAAAAGTTTTTGTAGACAGATAGACTTACCATCTGCTGGAGTTGTTCTGGTCGCCGCAAAACCGGTGCCAAATTAGGAGAAAAATTTGCTAAACCTGCGGCTGACCAAGTTTTCCATGAATCTTGCATGTGCTTTACAGACATTTCTGCACTCGTAAAGCTCATCGGTGTTTCGAGGATAACTTCTTGGCTGCGATTGCAAGTTATAGAAGCGAAATTTCCTTGCAATGCTAAGTCAAATAGTAATTCTGCTATGGTGCTTTCGGCAATAGACTGAATCTGTTCCCTCTGAATTCTCTGTTTTTTATAAAAGATTTCTAAAAGGCGGTAATCCCAGTAATCTATTGATATGTCTTGTGAACGCAACAGCAATTTATCAACATCAATCTGAGGACAGTTTTGAGCCATGTGTCTACGCCAGCGCCGGAAGGGATGAGTACCCCCTGTTGCCCAAACGATACGTCCCAGGCGATAATAAAAAGTCCATTGGCCACCCTTTGAACTTTTAATATTTAATTTGCCATTATATTGCAGTTGAGTACAAGTTTTAAATTCATTAACTAAATTATTTGAAAGAATAAGTTCCGAGTGGGTCATATTTTATTCCTTGTATTAAAAAGCCAGTTATTGAAAAACCCACACTAGTTGTATAGTGGTCAGAAGACACGTCAAAATTGATATATAGCAGTCAAAATCAAGTTTATTAAAATCAAGACAATGATGAGAAAATACCAAAAATCCTGTTAATCTATAAATCCGATTTCATACAGTTTGTTATCGGTAGACTTTACGAATCAAGTAGCTTGCTATAGTCCAGATCATTAGGATGCATTCAGTATTAACTGATTATTTTAATAATTTTCATACGGAATTCTATCCGTATAAGTTCTGAATTTTTGTTTAAAATGATTAGTAATATTGAGGAATTTTTAAATTTATTTATTATAATTGGCTGTGAATGTTAAAAATATTTATTTAATTTTACATTTATTAATACAAGTTAATTGAAGCGAGCTTTTTTAGGGAATATTATCTTTAAAAAAAGGTGTGCTGCTCAGACAAGTAGCAGCCACCTGTAGAGTATTTATTTAGGAAAATGTCTTTAAGATTGGTTGTGGTTTTGATAGCTCATAACAGCTGCCCTAAGATTACTTTGGTGTTCTGAAAGAAGCCGATCGCCATCCTCTTTTTCCAAACCAGTCCAGTGCATTAATAATGCTAGTTTAACCCACTTGCCACTACGTTCTAATAAAAAACCAGCAGCTTCCCGACTTAAGCCTGTGAGGTCTTGCAATATTCGTAAAGCGCGATCGCGTAACTTTTGATTTGTTACTGCCACATCCACCATACGATTACCATAAACCTTACCTAGTTTAACCATTACTCCTGTGGAAAGGATATTTAAAGCTAACTTCGTGACTGTACCAGCTTTCAGGCGAGTTGAACCGGCGATGATTTCTGGCCCTGTCAATAGGCGAATGTCAATATCAGCATCAATGCTAACTTGTTCAGCCGGAACACAGGCGATAAAAATAGTACTGGCTCCCCGTTGACGAGCCGCATGAATGGCACCGTGGACATAAGGTGTTGTCCCACCAGCAGTAATACCGACAACTACATCTAGCTGAGTAATGTGTCGCCCAGCGATCGCAGCTTCACCATCTTCGATGCTATCTTCTAAATCCTCCGAACTGCGTACCAGCGCACCCGCACCACCAGCAATAATCCCCTGTACCAACTCTGGGGGCGTACAAAAAGTAGGTGGACACTCAGCAGCATCTAGCACCCCTAACCTGCCACTTGTGCCCGCGCCAATGTAAAATAAGCGTCCTCCGTGACGCAAACGCTCTGCGGTGCTATCAATCGCTTCAGCCAACTGAACTTTCGCCGCTGCAACCGCTGCAATTGCTTTTTGATCTTCGCTATTAAACAGTTCTACCAATTCCAGAGAACTGAGCTGGTCTAAGTTAAGACTGTTAGGATTTACCAGCTCGGTTAAAAGATGCCCACGTTCTTGCAAGTTTGTCATTTATCCTTATGTCCTTTGTCCGTTGTCCGTTGTCATTAGTCAGTTAGCGACCAATGACCAGTGACCAATGACCCTTCGGGTTCACCAGTTGCTCATGGGGGAAACCCCCTTGGCGCTAGCCTCTCCCTTTGGGAGAAGACCGCACTGGCTCACCAATGACTAATGACTAATGACTAATTAAAGCAATCCTTCCAATTTGCGACGCATCTTCTCTAGTTCAGAATCAGATAATTCTGGTTCTTCTAGTGGCTGTTGATTGAGAGGGAAGGTGTCTTCAACAGTATCCTCCTTCTGGGCGTTTGCTTGCCAGTCAGTTTGTTCTACGTTCAGTTCTGGGGGAGTGACAACTAAATTGCTGTTTTCTGGGATGATTTCCCATTCATACCCAGCACTTTCGCAAAATTCCTTGATTTCCTCAGCATCGATTGGCTCTGGTGTCGGTGCGGGGAAATCCTGAGCTTCCAGCATTAGGGCAAAGCGCGTGGCATCGTCTTCTGACTCGAACATCAGAATTTTATTGCGATCGCCTTCCCGAATCGTGTGAATCCCCTCATTTTCGGTTCGAGCATTAAAAATTAACACAAAAACACGCATAGGCGTAATCATAACGTTAAACCAATACTTTCAGGTTGAATTTTACTATCTTCTATTAATTTTCTAGTATTTAACCTTTTTAGTGCATTTGAACTACTATTTGCATGATTTTTACTCTAGTAATTTTCTCTTAATAATATTCATATACCTATTATTCCTTTATTTCTCTAACTAGTACTCTGAGTTTATCTCACACATTACCACACAAGGATTACAGCTATTTTTGACGCTATGCCCCCTATTCTCGCTTGCTGATATTGTTTCATCATTCCCTTACTAGTACCCAGTTATAGGTCATTTCTGGCATTAATCAAAGTATCGTGAGAGTCATTATCACTTGCTATTGAGAATAAATAGGAAGGTAGTACAAAAATATTATTTTTATATCTATCTGTCTGTTATCTCCTGAAAACTCCAAGTAGTACTCCAAGTAAATTCAAAACATGCACTGCACAAAAAAAGGACTCTAGATAGAGTCCTTACTATTAACTAAGCTTTTGAGTTATCTATTCACCGAGTAAATCCATCACCTCTTCTAACTTCTGTTTAGCTCGATAAAGGTTAATCAGTACTTGCTGTTCCCAGGATTGAGGAGGATGAAGTCTCCTATTCTCCAGTGTGAACTTAATAAGCGCCGCTTGTTCATCAGTTGGCGTATTCATTTGATCAAGTGCAGCGCTGATATTTTGGAAAGCTTCAAAACTTACCCGTCTTAATCCCCTACATTCTTGCATCTGGTTAAGTGCGATCGCTGGGAATGCTAGCAAGCTGACAATATATGAATTCTTGTATCCAGCGTTCCCAGTAGGCTTAAGTCCGTATCTACGGCACAAGTCCCGAAGGTCTTGAATAGTTTTGATTTCGAGTTCCGATCGTGTAAACATAGAGTAACCATTCCTTAAAAGTGGTATCGGTAGGTAACAACTTTCTCAGGGTGAATTACCTACCGAATTAAAACTGTATTTCGATGCTTGCGCCGAAACAAGCTATATTTACATCTCTCAACAATGTCTAACCGTAAGGGTAATCCTCAAAACTTTGATAATCCACCGAGTAAAGAATTAACTGAAAATGTTACTTTTAGAGCTACCAAGGAAATGAAGGAAGAAATACAGCAACAGGATAATCCAGCGCAGTTTTGCAGAGATGCCGTTCAAAAAGCACTGGATGAAAAGAAAGGAAGGCAACAGTAATTAGAGCTTTATTTCTAAGATTCTGTCTAAACTACACAGATAGCTGAAAAGCAATATATATAACAAATTTAAGGCTAGAGTTTGAAAATTGACTCTAGCCTTAAATTTATAGCTGTATCTCTCACTATGTGAGAACCTTAGCGCATCCGTGCCGATTGATTTTCATCGCACTTCTGTAGACCCTGTATGGGGAAGGGGACAATCTTGCTTGATGACTTACAAAAAAGTTAGGGGTCGATTTCTTTTTCTAGATTTTTTATGTAGACCTCAAATTCTTCAATTGAAAAATTTTCTGTTATCCCTTTTCGTTGTACCTGCCATTCTATTGTCTGTTTTTCATGATTTACGTGTTCTCCACAACTAGATATTTCATATTTATCATCGCTCACTAGAACTTTACATTTATCAATCAACCTTTCTCTTCTAGCAAATTCTTCAGGAGTTGACATGATGTTATTTTTTACCTTAATTGAGTTAAATCAAAGTAATTTTTCTCTGAAAGGATTAAAATATTAGCAATAAAACTTAATAAGAATTTTTAGATTATTTTTTTAACAATAGCAATTATTTATCTATTTCTGGGAATTATGTATATAGTTCTCTAAAGGAATGCTTTTTATGTCACGAGAAATCAAAATTTGTAACCAACCTCTATGGTTTTTAGCAGAACAATGTCATGAAAACGCCACAGCAGTTATTAAAGGATTTTTAGAGTTATTTAATTAGCAATCAAATAAGAAGTTACTAGTTATAATTTAATAGAGTTTTTATGTCTGACTTAATAGTTTACCAACTATCTGATAAAACTGTGCTGAAAAAATTCAAACCAGAAACTAAGATATCTTTAAGAGTAGGGTCAGTAGAAAAACTAGATAACAGTGACGACCGTTTTGTAATACGTCAAATTGAAAGGAAGAGTAAAAATATATATTTTGATGGATTTGATGAATATCGTTGTGAACGAACACAAGAACATAAAGAAATTTATGGTTTTTCAGTACCTGTTATGCCAAATTATTAGTTAAACATCAAAACTAGACTTTAAAATCAAGTTTAGAACGCTTAAGTCCAAAAGATGACCTAAAATGTTAAAAATAATGCCTGCTTTTGTTGTGTAGCAATGTTTTCAGCTTTTTAGTATATTAATTTAGCATACTAAGTACTGAAGAGCCAAATTTATACAACTTATGTAACAGTTGAAATTGATTTAGAGTGGCGTAATAATCAACTAAAAATGATAGAAGATAATAAAAATACAAGCGCAGGTCTTTTTTATTCTTCTTTAGGCGTATTGTTAATTTCATTTTTTATACATGGTTCTAGTAGTCCAAATAAACAGCATTCTTCTAATTTCTTTATAGATATAATTTCGGGATTGAGTGTTATATCAACACCACTGTTAGGATTGACTTTTTGGGGTTATAATAGGCAAAAACATATATTTACTGAATTGAAAAATAATCAAGACTCTACTTGAAGATATCTTTTCAACTGTGTAATACGCTTTTAATATTTACTCTGTGCCTGTTTTACTTGTATGTCGTCAAATATCTATTTGACGACATTCTTGCTCACAGTCTATTTCTAAAAATAGAATAATTTCATAGTTAAATCTCTTCTTAATTAGGGAATTCTAATTGGAGTAATTTCGACTACACTTCTCTATTTACTTAGATGTTTTTCAGTACTCTTTCCTTATCCGGTTGCAAATAATGCTTAATAAGAGTGTCTACACTGTTACCACAACTATCAGCTAATAATCCCAAATCAGCACCATTGTTAGCTTGAATACTAATAAAAGTATGTCTAGTAGAGTAGGGTTTAAGATAACCGTGTATTAATCCTTGAGTAGCGAGTCTACTAACAACCCCAGGATAACTATAAGCCTTTCCGTCCTCATTTACACGGTTATTATGGTTCCAAGCTACTCTAATCTTAGGTGAGTCATAGTATTTGCCTTTGTTACTAAAAACTAATTCATTATCATTTTCTGTTTTTTCTTTTAAAATTTTTAATAGATTAATTAATCTATTCATGCCTTTCATTTTAAACCATCTAATTACTTCCGTTTTAGTGGTTTTAGTTTTCTTCAATGAATAAGAATAACTTTCACCAAAAATTATCCATCCTGAATCAAATTTAATATCTTTCCATCTAAGTGCGAATGCTTCGCCGTGCCTACATCCAGTAAGGAATAAGAATTCAATCAAATTCGCAACTTCTCTCTCGTGTTTTTTATTTGATTCATAAAATGCATTGATAATTATATCTCTCTCTTCCAAGGTATAAGCCTTGTAATCTTCTTCTTGTAACTGTTGTGATTTTTTAGGCAGTAGATAAGATTCTTTAATCTCGTTAAAATAATCTCGGTTTATTCCTAAGTTATTGTTAATTGCCCATAAGGAAAGAGAAGACAACGCACCGTACAAAGTTTTTATTAAGTGCTTGCCAGTTTTTTTTGCATTCAATGTATTAATAATTAAACTTGCTGTTTCTTCTCCAAACTCTTGATCTAAAAAAGGTGTTAGCAATGCAGTGTAAGTAGTTTGGTATAGTGTCCTATGTGTTGACTCAGCAATTTGTTGTGTTTGCAGCTTCCAAGCGATATATTTAATCCACAATTCTCCTAATGTAGGTAATGCTCTCGCGGTCGGTAACTGAGTAACTGTAGCTAGCATCGGCTTGATATCCAGATACTTAGCCAGGGTAGGGTCAAATAATCCTCCGTCTGGATAATCGATGTCAGCTTGTATCCGCCTAGCTATGCTATCAGCCCATTGTTTGTTTTCTGGGGTATCATTTCTGCCTAACCCTTTATAAGCTTGACGTTTACCGTAGAACTCCTGACTCACCCTAGTACTGAACTGGAGGCGGAGAGAACCTTTGTCAACTCCTACGTTTACGTCAGCTAATCGGTTAGAACCCTTGGTGTTTGGACTTTTTGAGTGCATCTAGTAAAATTCTAGTAATTTTTATTGTTTCAGTTCTTGAATAACTGCTTAAATACTAGAATACTTATGAGTACCATTACACGTTTTGGTGTAATCATATGTCTTTTTTAAGGCCTATTGATATTAAAGTTCTAGGTTGTACCTGTGCAAAAGTCAAAGGAACAATTTTCACTTTATTAAGATCAGATTTTCCTGAAAACGCCAATATTATTAAGCATAAGTATTGGATCAAGCAAATACCGTAACTTAACTAATGAGGTCTTTGCTTTACTTGGCGTATCCTGGAAATGGCATACTGAATCAATGTGTCAGTTAATGCTTGTGTGTGCCAGCGACATCC
The DNA here is from genome assembly GCF_043099725.1 of Nostoc sp. C110. Taxonomy (GTDB): domain Bacteria; phylum Cyanobacteriota; class Cyanobacteriia; order Cyanobacteriales; family Nostocaceae; genus Nostoc; species Nostoc muscorum_A. The sequence goes on from NZ_CP171148.1 coordinate 1,380,906, forward strand.
GGCAATTAATACAGTGAAAGCAAATGACTAAATCTCCCCATCAAGATATTCACTCCCCCTCCCCTATCCGCAAGCGTCTGTGGTTGCTGGTGTTGAGTCGGGGTAGCATTGCCTTGAGTGGACTTTTACTGTTAGGAGTTATCATCGGTATTTGGCGGTTGTGGACTTTTGTCCAAACAGAGTTAACGCCGTTGGCACAACAAAGTCTGACTACTACACTCAACCGTCCGGTAAAACTGGGAAAAGTCACACAATTTTCGTTAACGGGAGTGCAGTTTGGCGCTTCAGCTATCCCAGCCACACCTACAGATCCAGATCGGGCGACAGTAGAATCCGTGGAGGTGGGTTTTAACCCGTTACAACTAATCTTTAACCGCCATCTAAAGCTAGATGTAACCTTAGTCAACCCAGATATTTACATTCAACAGGATGAGCAAGGGCGCTGGGTTTCCACTAGCATAGCGTCGTCAGGTGGAGGCGGTGCAATTAAAACTGATTTGGACTACTTGCGGTTTCGTAATGCCAAGCTGGCATTGATGCCGCAGGAGAGAGGAAGGGAGGTAGGGGGAGCAGGGGAGGAAATATCTTCCGCGTCTACCACCTCTCCCGTAACATTTTCTCAACTTAATGGTTCTGCCCAACTTTTAGCAAACAACCAGTTAATCCGGTTTGAAGTGGGGGGGCAAGCAGACAGTGGTGGCAATATTTCCATTCAGGGAGAGACACGTTCTAAGGTGCTAGCGGGCAACTTTCAGGTGCAAGCACAAGATTTGCTGGCTGCGGATATTACTCGGTTGATTAAGTTACCAGTGAACTTACAGGCGGGTCGAGCCAATGGCGACTTGTTAATTCGGTTGACACCAGGACAGCAGACTTTATTGTATGGCAATGCGGCTGTGCAAGGGGTAACACTTCAAATACCCAAAGTCCCGCAGCTGTTGAGCAATAGCCAAGGAAACCTCCGTTTTCAGGGAACAGAGTTGCAGTTAAACAATGTTACTACCAACTACGGCAAAATTCCTGTAGTGGCTACGGGAATCATCGACACTCAAGCAGGCTTTAAATTGGCAGGGCGTGTAAATGCGGTGAGTTTGGCTAATGCCCAGGAGACGCTCAAGGTAAAACTACCTATACCGATCGCTGGACAAGTACAAGCAGATTTGCAGATTACCGGATCGACTAAAGAGCCAATTCTCTCAGGCTCAGTTGCGACGATTCAAACTGCCCGCATTGATAAAGTTGATTTCAATAGCATCAGTAGTAAATTTGAGCTTGTTACTAGTTCTAGTTCCTCTTTAATTACCCTAAAAGATATTCAAGGTAAAGCCAAAATTGGTGGTGATATCACAGGCGCTGGCACAATTCAACTTGGTAAAACGCCGCGACTGGATTTAAATTTCGCTGCCAAGAATGTTCCAGGGGATGCGATCGCCAAAGTTTATGAAACAACACCTGCGTTCCAAATCGGCAATGTCTCAGGTACAGCCCAATTAACTGGCGCTCCTACCAATGTCCAAACTTTGGTACAGTTTCAAGCCCCTAACGGAACTTACCCTGGAACTGGTGAAGTTGCGATCGCTCCAAATCGCAATGTCTCTTTCCGTAATGTGGCTCTTAATGTTAGTGGTGGAACAGTTCGGGCAACGGGTAGTTATCTTAATGAGCGTTGGCAAGCTGTGGCTGTTGCCTCTGGTGTAAAATTAGAACCATTTGTAGACAAAAGCCAACTGCAAAATGTCTCTTTGGCGGACGCACAGTTCAATGGTCGTCTCATCCTCTCAGGCAACACAGCACCATTTAAAATTGCCACGATTCGCACTGATGGCGCAGGAGTCCAAATTGGTGGCGGCATGGTTGCAGTTTCTAATGTCCAATTGCAAGACCAAAGCTTCTCTGCTCAACTTGTAGCTAATGGTGTGCGGTTAGGGCAAATATTAAAACAGTCTCCCCCAGCTTTAAATAATCCTTTGGCGGGTACGTTCCAAATCGCAGGTGACAGAGATAATTTCAGCCTGAAAACTCTCCGTGGCAATGGTGAGGGTAGCCTTGCTATTGGCGGTGGTAAGGTTACAGCTAAAAATATCCAAGTGGCTAATGGTGTCTATCAGGCACAAGTTCAGGCTAAAAATGTTCCTGTGCAGCGATTGGCAAAAGTACCAAAGCAGTTTCAAGGGGCGTTAACTGGTCAGTTCGATGTAGCGGGTTCTGTTGATTCTTTTAAACCGCAGACTATTCAAGCCAGTGGTCAGGCACGGATAAATGTTGCGGGTGGAACTATTACGGCCTCTAATATCCAACTTGCTAATGGTGTCTATCAGGCGCAAGTTCAGGCTAAGAATGTTCCTGTGCTGCAATTGGCAAAAGTACCACCGCAATTTAAAGGGACGTTAACTGGTCAAGTAAACGTAGCGGGTTCTGTTGAATCCTTCCAACCTAAAGCTATCCAAGCCAGTGGTCAGGCGCGGGTAAATGTTGCGGGTGGGACGATTACAGCCTCTAATATCCAAGTGGCTAATGGTGTATACCAGGCACAAGTTCAGGCAAATAATGTACCTTTGCAGCAGTTGGCAGCAGTACCACCGCAGCTACGAGGGACGTTAACTGGTCAAGCAAATGTGGCGGGTTCTGTTGAATCCTTCCAACCGCAAACTATCCAAGCTAGTGGTCAAGGACGGCTGGATGTTGCAGGTGGAACGATCGCAGCTTCTAATATCCAATTGGCTAATGGTCGCTATCAAGCTGTAGTTAATGCTGACGGCGTGGAGTTAAATCGATTCAATCAGCAATTGCGGGGTCAATTTGGCGGTCAGTTACAATTAGCTGGCACTGTCGGCTCATCCAAATTAGCGGATGTGCGTGCTGCTGGACAGGTGCAATTATCCCAAGGTATCCCTGGTTTGGAGCAACCCCTGACGGCTGCGATCGCTTGGAGTGGTGAAAGGCTGACCATTGAGCGAGCAACTGCTCCCGGTTTAAGTGTGACTGGTAACATATTAGCCAATGCAAAAAAGGCAGGCATACCGGAAATTACTGCCTTAAATCTCAACGTCCAAGCGCAGAATTACAACTTAAAACAGTTACCGATCAATCTTCCTAATCAGGTTGCTGTGGCGGGTAGAGTCGATTTTAATGGACAAGTCACTGGTAAGCTGCCCTTGCCAAATGTGGTAGGTCAAATTAATTTACGAGACTTAGTTGTTCAAGATATTGCTTTTGAGCCGTTGCTAACTGGAAACATTGATTCAGCCCAGGGACGCGGTTTAAATTTGAACTTGGCAGGAAATAGCGATCGCTTGGCCTTTAATTTAGATGCCAATAATCGCCCGAAATCCTTCTTAGTAAAATGGCAGGAAGCATCAGCCACAGGTAACGTTCAAGGGAATGACTGGGCGCTAAAAGTTGCAAATTTCCCCTTACAAATATTGAATTTGACTCCGCCACCAATTACTCGATTGGGCGCTGGTAAGATAGCTGGGTTGTTAACTGGGGATTTGCTGTTTAATCAGCAGACATTGGCAGCAACGGGGAATTTAGCGATCGCTAATCCGCAAATTGGCCGGCTTCACGGCGATCGAATAGCTGCTCAATTCCGCTACAGTGATGGCAAAGGCACACTTACCAACAGCGAATTTGTCAAAGGTAAAAGTAGCTACGCCCTTGTCGGTACGTTTGCCCAAAGCTCTAAAGGGCCTCAACTACAAGGTAAACTGAAGGTCAGCCAAGGAGAGATCCAAGATGTTTTGGCTTTAACACAGATATTTGATTTACAAAATTTGCCAGGTGGTTCAGCAGCAATCTACGGCACAGCAGAGGATCTAGCCACTACCCCCCAAGGAGTACCAAATCAACCTTTATTAACCCAAATCCAACGGTTTTCTGAAATTGAAACTTTGGTAGCAGAACAGCAAGAACAGCGACTTAACTCCACTCCAATACCAGATTTGGCAGACTTAAAGGGAACTTTCAACGGGGAAGTGGCTGTAAATACAGCTACAGCCAATGGATTATCAGTGGATTTTAATTTGAATGGACAAAACTTTGCTTGGGGTAAAAAGGAAGAACGAAATCGTTTTTATACTGCTGACAAAGTGATTGCCGAAGGCAACTTTGAAAACGGTGTTTTGAGTTTGCGACCTTTACGAATCGAATCTCAAAACAGGTTGATTGCCTTTACGGGTAACGTTGGCGGTGATGAACAATCTGGCCAGTTGCGGGTGAATAATTTTCCGGTGCAACTACTGAATAATGTTGTCAAACTGCCAGTTGGAATTACAGGGAATCTTAACGGTACAGCAGCTTTAGCAGGTAGCATTGCTAATCCCCAAGCTAGAGGGGAATTGCAAATTACAGACGGATTATTGAATCAGAAAGCAATAGAATCAGCAAGGGCAAGTTTCAGCTATGCCAACGGACGCTTAAACTTTGGTAGTACTGTAGCAGTTGCAGGGCCAAAACCTGTTGATATTACTGGCAGTATCCCTTATAAATTGCCTTTTGCAACCGTTGCACCAGACAGTGAGCAAATCAGTTTGGATGTGAAATTAGAAAACGAGGGATTGGGACTGTTAAATGCATTGACGAATCAAGTGGTTTTTGAAAAAGGTGAAGGAGAAGTAGACCTTAAGGTACGCGGAACATTGCAAAAACCCCAAGTTGAGGGAATTGCTACTGTTAATAATGCTACTTTTTCAGCTCAGGCATTACCAGGTAAGCTGAGACGTGTCACAGGTAAAGTACTGTTTAATTTTGACAGTATCTTAGTAGAAAATCTTCAGGGTAGATTTAGCCGTGGGAAGGTGGAGGTTGCTGGAGAAATTCCCATTTTCAACAATCAGAACGTGAGTATCACCAATCCCCTAACTGTTAATCTCGATCAGTTAGCCTTAAATCTCAAGGGACTTTACCAAGGAGGCGCTAGCGGCAATTTGCAGATTACTGGTTCTGCCCTTAACCCAGCGATTGGCGGTAAAGTAAGTTTATTTGACGGTCAGGTATTGCTGGCAGAATCTACCGATGCGACTTCATCTGCAAATAGTAGTCTCGGTGTATCACCCACAAAAGATAACAAGCAGAGTAAAGATGAAATTGGGAATGGCAAGGGAAATGCGTTGGCTCAAGGCTTGCCATCAGGTATCGCTAGATTTAATAATCTAGATTTAGAACTCGGTAAAAATGTCCAAATTACCCGTCCCCCTATTCTCAACTTCCGCGCCACTGGTAATCTCATCGTTAACGGCTCGATCAATCAGCCCGTACCCAATGGTACTATCCAGTTAGAACAAGGAGGGGTGAATTTATTTACTACCCAATTTAACCTTGCTCGTGGTTATAAACACACCGCAACTTTTAGTCCCTCTGAACCCCGCGACCCCAACTTAGATATTCGCCTATTTGCCAAAGTACTCGACGTAACTCAAAGTAATGACTTCGGTAAAGTAAATTCCACAGGTTTATCAGCCTTAGAGAGTGTTCGAGTCGAAGCCACTATCAACGGTCTAGCCAGCAAACTCAATGAAAATTTAGAATTAACAAGTAGTCCGTCACGTAGTCAAACCGAAATTGTTGCTCTTTTAGGAGGTGGATTTGTAGACACCCAAGGACGTGGTGACAGTACTTTGGGACTGATTAACATTGCAGGTTCGGCTGTGTTCAATAATTTTCAGTCTGCTTTTAACCAGATTGGGAGTACCTTTGGTTTAAGTGAACTACGGATATTCCCTACCGTTATTTCTGAGAATCCCGAAGCTGGAAGAAGTAGTTCAACTTTGGAATTAGCAGCCGAGGCTGGGGTCGATATTTCTACTAAAATATCTGTTTCCAGTATTAAGATTTTGACAACAAATGATCCCTTCCAATGGGGTGTTAATTACCGGATAAACGATGAATTTCGTGTGCGTGCTTCCACTAATTTAACTGATGATAGTCGTGCAGTAGTGGAGTATCAAACGCGGTTTTAAATTATGTATTTTATCGTGCAGACTTACTTGTCATTAGAATTCATTTCGGAAACTAATTAATCCTTATCTGGCTTTTTTATCACTTTTTCAGCAAGCCATAATTGGATAATACAATCATCATTAATTACTAAAATTTCTGCTTGGGAATTAGATATTTGAGCCATATTTTATAGAGATTAATGGTCTGCTAACCTAACTTGATTTCCCGTAGGGGCAATTCATGTAGATGGAAAACGCCTTCTACTCTACGAGTTCTCCAACGGAGTACCCGCAGGGTATTGTCCCTATATTTCGTACTTGCTGCGTAAGTCCTACTTTAAGAAGAATAAAGGCTTTGAAGAGCCGTAATGACATTTTTATATTCACTCTCTAGATGATTAATCAGCCCAGAGATTTGATCTAATGATTGAGTTATCGCAGCATTTTCTAAGGTTTCACAGATATTGCCCAGCTTAACAGCACCAATACTAACACTGGGCGATCGCAAAGCATGAGCTGCTTTTTGCAACTTTGATCGGTCTTCAGCAGCAATAGCCTCTTTAATTGTCTGTATTCTAATAGGAGTATCTTCTAAGTAAATTTGGATTAGTTCAGCAACTAGCTGTTCACCATCACTGCCTCCCATGTTTTGTAGTTCTTGCAGAAAACGTCGGTCAATTGCCTCTTGTAGATCGGAATTTGAGGATTTAGAGAGTAATGCAGATTCAGATAAATCAATCAGATCGGGAGACTCTGAATCTTGACATTGCTGAATATCAAACTTTTTCAGAACCGCTTCGAGCGCCTCAATGCGAATCGGCTTACTAATATAATCATCCATCCCTACCCTTAAGCACTCCTGACGATCTTCCAGGCGAGCATGAGCAGTCATTGCAGTTATCCAGGGTTGAACATTAGGAGAGAATTCTTGACGAATCCGAATAGTTGTTTCCCAGCCATCCATTTCCGGCATTTGGATGTCCATAAACACAATATCGTAGCGTTGCCGTTGCAAGGCTTCTAGAGCTTCACACCCATTATTAGCCACATCCGCTCGAAAACCCAACCGTTGCAGCATCTTGAGAGCAATTTTCTGGTTTACCAACACATCCTCAACTAAGAGAATCTTGAGTGGCAAAGTTTGGGCAAGCTGGACATCAATTGTTGGGAGATTTGGTGTAGGCAAACGGGAGTAAGAAGCAATGCTAATTTTAGAATCAACTCGTTGGGTAGACCAACTACCACGCACAATTTGTAAGAGTGTATTGTGTAACTGGTACTGTCGCACAGGTTTATGCAAAAAGGCAGTAAATTCAGAGGCTACCTGCCTTACCTCTAAAGTTTGCTTGCCTTTAAAACTCAACATCACCAAAGGTAAACCTTGCTGTCTTGGTATAGCCCGGATTTGAGCCGTCAGATCGAGGATATTCAGATGGGGGCTATCGATATCCAATATAATTACGTCAAAGGGATGTTGTTGTATTAAGCACGGGACGACAGCACTTAATTCTACAGGTTGGACATTTACTCCCCATCTCTGAAGTTTCCAGGTTAAGCATTTCCTCAAATTGATGTTATCTACTGCCAAGAGTAATTTCTTGCCGACAAGCTCTGGATAAGTACTCAAAGAATTATCAATGGCAGAAGGATCAACTTGTAGCATAAGTGTGAAATAGAAGGTAGAACCTTTAACAGTTCCACTTTCGACCCACATTCTGCCCCCCATAATTTCGCTCAGGCGCTTGCTGATCGCTAATCCTAAGCCAGTACCGCCATAACGTCGAGTCATGGAGGCATCGACCTGACTAAAGGGCTTAAACAGTCTATCTAGGCGATCGCTAGGTATACCAATACCTGTATCGCTGACCGCAAATAGAAATTCGTAATATACGTGATCGGCAGTTGTGGCTTCCTGCTTGAGAACTTGCTGCTGTACAGTGATCGTGACAACGACTTCTCCAGCATTCGTGAACTTGACAGCATTGCTCACTAAATTCCAGAGAATCTGACGCAAACGGGTAATATCACCAATGATCAGAGTTGGTATGTGCGGTTGCAATTCATACATCAGTTCGATGCCTTTCAAAGCTGCTTGCGGAGCGAGCAAATCTAGGGCTTCTTCCACACAAACTTGCAAGTCAAAGGGTTGTTCTTCCAACTCTAAATTGCCAGACTCAATCTTAGAAAAGTCGAGAATATCATTGATAATAGTCAACAAGGCATCGCCACTGTTACGGATAGTCTCTACATAATCCAGTTGCTCAGGTTTAAGAGAAGTATCCAAAAGTAATCCAGTCATGCCGATGACCGCATTCATCGGAGTACGAATTTCATGGCTCATCGTGGCGAGGAAATTACTCTTGGCCATATTGGCAGCCTCGGCTGCTTGCTTGGCAAAGTTAAGCTCTTCATTTTGCTGTGCTAGCAAATCGGCTTGACGGGTTTCCTTAGCCAACAATTGTGCTTGGGTGAGGGCAATACCCATTTGATCTGCTAGATGTTTGAGGAGATCCATTTCTAATTCAGTCCATTGCCTGGGGCGATTGTGCTGATGGAGAATTAATAATCCCCACAAATCTTTCCGCACCAAAATTGGTACGATCAGATTAGCTTTCACCTGACACTGCTCAATTTGGCAGGGTTTAAATCCTGTTAGCCCTAAATCTGAAATGGCTGTAATCTGTCCGTCACGATACAAATCTAAGTATCGATCCTGAAGACAAACATCACAGATATCCTTGTTTAAAATCACTGACCATTCTGGGACTACTGCTTCCTGAACAACTTCACCAGAACCATCAGATTTAATTTGGAAAATTAAAACGCGATCGGCTTGCAAAATACGCTGAACTTCCGTTACTGTTGTCTGGAGAATTTTTTCCAGTTGCAAGGACTGACGAATTTCTTCAGTAATTTGCTTGAGAAGAAGAGCGCGTTGATACTGCTCCTGTAAAGCTTCTTCTGCCTTTTTGCGTTCGGTAATATCTAAATGAGTCCCGACTATTCTCAAGAATTTTCCTTGGGAGTCACGGTTTACCAACTTACCGCGATCCAAAATCCACTTCCATTTTCCTGATTTTGTGAGAAAGCGTGCTTGCACCTCATAGAAAGGTGTCTTACCCCTGAGGTGAGCTATCAGCCGTTGTTGCACCAACCGTCGGTCTTCTGGATGGATCAACTTATTAATAATTTTAATATTGTCTTCCAGTTCCTCTGGGTCATAACCCAGCATTGTGTACCAGCGTGGGCTACGATAAACTTCTCCAGTTGCTAAATTCCAGTCCCAAAGCCCTTCGTCTACTGCATCCAGCGCCAATTTTAACTGCTCTTCACTCGATCTCAGGGCATTTTCTGATTGTTTCCTGAGGGTAATATCACGATATTTCCACAAATGACCATAAAATTTCTGATCAACCACAATCGGTACATAGTCTTGTTCAAAGATTCGTCCATCTTGAAGTTGCCATTCCTGATTGAGAACTATTTGTCCTTGGCTCAATATCTTATCTAAGCGCTGGATAAATCGTTCTGGCTCAACAAAAAGTTGTTTACTCATTTGGGATGCTTCCTGACAATCCAGTCCATGTAAAGCTTCTGGAGCAAGGTGAATACCAAATAGATTGCAGAACTCTTGATTTGCCAGAACAAGGTGTCGGTTCTCGTCTTCTAGCAAAATACCAACCTGTAAACTTTCAATCAGCTTTGTCAATCGAGAGGCTGTGGTTCTTAATTCTACCCGTTGTTCTGTGAGTTTCGCAGTTAGTTTTTTGGCATCTGCTAAAGCTGAATTCTTAGCTTGTAAGAGAAACAGATAATCTGAAACTGAATCATATAAAGGAAAATCATCAATGCTTAGTTCTAGCTTTTTTAGAGCGGTAATATCAGTAATCCAGGGAGAGCCAAGAAATACCAAATGATTGTCGTCCTCTACATACACTATCTGTCCCTTTAGCTGCATATCTTTGTGGTGGGATTGCAGGAGAAAGAGCGATCGCGTCTGCTGGCAAATGGCTTCAAAACTAACTGGACAGTTGGGGCGATTGATGCGGAAATGTTCTTCTAAGGAACTATTGAGGATGGTAATAGGTTCTAAAATGCGCTGAAGCACTTCACCCGCTTGGACAATCTTCATCTCTCGATCTATAACCAGATGGAAGGGAAACAATGCTGCAAATTGGTCAGCACTAAGACTGAATTGCTTTGACCCGATAGCATTATTATTTGTCATCAGACTGAGAATCTTTATATTTAATAGAGAATATATCGTGAGTATCTCCCTGTTCACGAAAACTAATTTGGGTAACATCCACCTTGGTGTCAAAGCGTTTTGCCAAGCCGTGGAGTAGACCAATCACCATTGGAGATAATCCTTGCCGAGTCGATTGGTAGTGAAGATCCATAGATTTATCACTGTTGTGTTCACACTCAAAAGATGGGGGACGAAGTTCCGAAAAACTCAAACCCACCCGAGCATGAAGGTTGTCAAGATTCTCTATAAACTGGGGTAAGGAGTTTCCAGCGCTGGCTAAAAGCTCTCCATAGCCTTCTTCGGCAGTATAAGTAAGCCAGTATTCTCCAAAGGCTTTCAGAATTTCGTGTGCAGGTATACTCAATACCTCACAAGCGGCTTCAACTAAGCAATAGGTAACATCGTCAGGATAACCATCCATACCAATAAAAAAGTCAATATCCTCAAGTGCAGCCTTTTGTTTAATGGTTTCCCAAGTATCCTCACCGTGGTATTTGCAAATCATATCTTGAATTGCTTTGTTAACTAGACCGTACATTCTCTTAGCTCCTATGTAACCAGAAAGTGGTAACTTACTTAGGCAAACTTTTGATATTAAAAGTATTTTTAATCAGACAAAAATTGAATATAGCCTATAATTAGTAATTTCTTAAAATTTATAACCTTCGTTCTTCTATTTGGTCTTCTGGTATAAATTATTTTTTTTAAAGAGTTGTCAAGTTTCCTTCTGTCGGTTCGCTGACTAATTGAAATATTTGTGTAACCCTTACTTTTTCGTAGTAAATTGCGATCGCCTATGGTGGGGTGTAGCCCATCGCGCTCTAAACAAGTATTTTACTCAAGTCAAATCCAGTATGGATTTCGCACCTTTTATCCTAAATTTGGTAGAAAATCTCAATTAGTCTTGATGCGCGTCGTTATGTGCGTTTAATAGACTGTTCAGATGGCAATTCAACAAGTATATTATGTCACTTTATTTTCCGCCACTATAATATTTATGCTGGAATTACTAAGATTCCGCACATACCTACAAAGGTAATTCAAGTCTGCCAACGTTTCGTAATTGAGCGCTGCACAATGCTTGTAGTCAATTCGTTGTCCTCAAGCACTGATAACAAAGAATGTAAATTTTTGTATCAAATTTCAATATTTCTGGAATTAAGTAAATATTCAGATTGTGATATTATCTCCACCTTCTTGATTGATAACTAATCGCAAAATTGATAACCCTAAAATTATCAAAAATAGCACTAAACCAATTGTGCAAGCATAGCTGATTTCTAAGTTACTAAAAGCTTGCTCATATAGGTAATAAACAATCGTTTTTGAGCTACTGAGTGGGCCCCCTTGGGTCATAATGTATACTTCTTCAAAAACTTTGGTTGCAGAAATAGCTGAAATCACCGCTACTAATGCTAAATATGGCTTCATCAAAGGTATGGTAATATCCCAATGTTTGCTAATACCATCGGAACCATCGATCGCAGCAGCTTCGTATACATCAGCAGGAATTGATTGCAACCCCGCTAAATAAATCACCATATAGTAGCCTAGTCCCTTCCACACGGTGACAGCCATAACGCTGGCAAGAGAAATTGGTATAATACCAAAAATTTTCGCTGGGCTAGTTAGCCAAGGAATACCTTCTGGAAAAAGCCCCAAAGTTTTTAAGAACTGATTCAGTAATCCGTTTTCTGCATACAGCCATTTCCAAGCTATTCCTGCAACCACCATTGAAATTACTACTGGGGTGTAGTAGGCTGCTCTAAACCAATTCATCCCCCGCAGTTTCTGATTTACCAAAATTGCCAGCAATAAGGGAGCAATTACCAAAATTGGGACTACGCCCACAAGATATAAAAAGGTATTTTCTAAGGTTTTCCAAAAAACTGCATCCTTCCAAAGTTTAAGAAAATTGGCTAAACCTATCCATTGTGGCGGCTGGGCGATATCTTCATAGCTAGTAAAGCTGAGGTAAAACGCTTGCAGCGCAGGCAAAAAGACTGTTAACCCCAAAAGAACCAAGGCGGGTAGTAAAAATAAATAGGGGGTAAGTCGCTGTTTGATGAATATCCAATTTTTAGGTGTTAATTGATTCATATAAGGTCTAATAGTTGTTTTCGCTTTGTCAGCAAGAATTTGGGGATGTGAGTAGATTTAAGCTTCAATATTCTAAAGGCATATATTTGCTTGCGTCGCTAATTCATAATTCAGAGATCAACTACGATGGAAACCCAGCACAACCCGCCAATTGAACATCAAAATGTCCCCATAAACCACCGTGGGCTACATGAATTTTTGTATAGTTCCGATGACGAACACACTGCCATTGAGGTGAGTATAACCCCTGAGCTGGCAAACAATGGTACTGAAATCATTGGTCTTGAGACTTGGAGTGCATCTGCTCAGAACGCTAAAATTGCTGGTGTTTACTCAGTATTAGATGCAGAACGCCTCGTGCAGTACATTGGCTATTCTCGGAATGTTTTGCTTTCCTTAAATAGTCATATCACCCAAAATGGTCAGGAAAAGTGTGCTTTTGTGCGCGTGCAAGCATTCAAGTTCCCGAAGCGTCAAGATATGGAAGATTTGCGAGATGCGTGGATAGCAGAACTCGAAACCACACCACCTGGTAATGCGTCCGAAAGCGAAATGTGGGCTAGTACAGTAGGCGAAGCTGCAAAGGCGGTAATGTCGGAGGCGGAACGTCAAGCTTATGAGGAGAAAAAGCTAAAACTGCGGAAAGCAATGGCTGACACAACCCTTTCTAAAGAGTCAGAAACAATAGATGCGAGTATAGCCGAACGTCAGCGTCAACTTGAAGCTGCTGTAACAAATGATGACTGGAGTGTAATTATCGACGCACAGACCCAAGAAACCAAATCTTAGGATGAGTGTTCAGTTTGCTCGTTATTTCCCTACTAGATAGCTCATCCCTTTACAGAATGGGCTATCCAAGTGTTTAGATGAATATTTTTGCTGACGCAGCTTTAGGGATCTATCTGAAGGTAGTTTTCTGTTTATCATCACTTTTTTCTATCGTTTTGAAAAATAACAATATTTGCTCCTATCGTTTAACCAGCGTAGATTAAAAGTCATCAGGATAAACACAGACAGAAATAACGCCAAGAGGTGCAACATGAATCCATTCAAAAAAGTATCGTCTAACAATGTTGATGCCAAAGTAGTTCAAAAACCTCAAGTTGTGGAGATACAACCAGCAGTCCAAAACACTTCCACTCAAGAACTGACTCGCGGACAACGCCTTGCTGATAAATTTGCAGCGCAAGTGGGTTCTTGGGGATTTCTCATTGGGCAAAGCACCGTTTTAGCCGGATGGGTTGGTATCAACTTAATGCCTGGGGTTCCCCACTGGGATGAATCACCGTTCATGATGCTTAATTTAGTGTTTTCATTTGCCTCAGCCTACACAGCACCCATCGTCTTGATGAGTCAAAATCGTCAGTCTGATACTGATCGGAAAAACTCCGAAATTGATCATCAGGTGAATTTAAGGGCTGGACAAAATATTGAACTTCTCCATGAAAAATTGGATGACTTACATACTCAGCAACTAAACGAACTAACCCAAATTGTCAAAGAACAGCAGCGAGTTCTTCATGAGCTTAAAGTAAGTCTAGTGAATGAATCTAAAGAGGTTAAAGAGATTAAAGAGTTTAAAGTGAGTGTATTGCCAGGAATATATGTCCAAAATGGCGCTCAATTACCCAAGCAAGTTATTGTTAATAAAGCTTTCAATTTTGATCAACCAATTGGTGACACTAACAAAGTTATTGATAAGTTAATCCGTCGATAAATATTTCAGATAAAGAAGGCATTTTTTAAGGGTACATGTGACTGACTTGCATCAAAAAAGTAATTGGCTCATAACGACACAGCAGAAATTGCACAAACTTGTAAACCCACAGGTGTGTGAATAATCACAGATTCCACACCAAATACTTGGGCGATCGCACTTGGTGTCAAAACTTCTTCAGGTTTGCCAACTTCCCAAAGATGACCTTGTTTTAATAAAGCAATGCGAGAACTATATCGTGCCGCTAGGTTTAGTTCGTGTAGAACGGTAACGATAGTTAATTCTTGCTGTTGATTCAGATTTTTCAGTAGTTCTAATAGTTGTAATTGATAGTTGATATCTAAGAAAGTTGTCGGTTCATCTAATAATAAAACTTTTGGTTCTTGCGCTAGTGCTAAAGCTAAAAAAGCGCGTTGTCTTTCACCACCCGAAAGTTCTTCAACTAAGCGATCGCTCAATTTTTCTAGTTGCGTCTTTTGAATTGCAGCTTCTACTTTCATCCAATCTTGGGTGTTTAATTCCCATTGCCACCAAGATTGATGTGGCGTGCGTCCTAAACTTACTAATTGTCGCACTGTTAAGCCCACGGGAACGGTTTGTTGTTGCGGTAATAATGCGAGTTTCTGTGCAACTAAATTTGGGGGTTGAGAATGAATTGCTTTGCCATCAAGTAGGACTGTTCCCTGGTGTGGGGAAAGAATACGACTCAGCAATTTTAATAAAGTAGATTTACCTGAACCATTAGCACCAACTAAACTCAACCATTCTCCTGTTTGCAGAGTGAGGTTAATGTCTTGAACAATTGGGACTGTGGTGTAACCGCCTGTTAGGTTTTGCAGTTCGAGTGGCATTTCAGCAATTTAACAATAAGAAACTTAATTTTAGAAGGTTTCCCCGATATCTGCATTAGAATTTACAAGTTTTGTGATCGCTAAACTTTCTGAATCATACCTGCTGCGATCGCTCCAAATCTTGTATTTAAGTATAATAGTGTATCACTAGGAACATCTACGTCAATGCTCCTAGATTACATCTTTTTGCTGAAGTGGAATTCTACTTATTGCCGCACAATAAGCCAAACCGAATTAACCCACGC
Organism: Nostoc sp. C110; assembly: GCF_043099725.1. Taxonomy (GTDB): domain Bacteria; phylum Cyanobacteriota; class Cyanobacteriia; order Cyanobacteriales; family Nostocaceae; genus Nostoc; species Nostoc muscorum_A. Next base: position 1,396,004 of record NZ_CP171148.1, read on the forward strand.
TCATAACCGCGACGCATTAATCCCAGTGATAATGCCCCTTGGATGGTAGTCCAACCAGCATTTAGTAAACCCCAAAGCGCTTGGGGAGTGAATGCCGAATCAATTACCACATTCCAGAAAGGGGCGACAGCACTTGACCAATCAGCAGTGCGAATATTATGTAATGGTAGCTGACGTGCGATCGCTTCATACTCTGGCAAAGAAATCACATAAGGCAAACAATACACCCGATAAATATCCTGCAAGTGCTTTTCCTCATCTGCCGTTAATGGAGACTCATCAGTTGGTCGATGACACCAAGTCACCATAATTAACTTGCCGCCAGGCTTCAATACTCGATAACACTCCTGGAGAAACTTGGTTTTATCTGGCATGTGTTCGCCACTTTCCAGCGACCAAACCAAGTCAAAAGAATTGTCAGCAAAGGGCATTTCTTGAGCATTTGCGACTTGGAATTGTGTTCTCAGACTCAGATTAGCTTCTGAGGCGCGTTCCGTTGCTCTTGCAGCTTGTACAGGACTCAATGTAATCCCTGTAGCCTTAGCATTAAACTTTTGTGCTAGGTATAAAGAACTACCACCGATACCGCAACCTACATCTAAGATATTTTCTGCTGCTTCTACCTTTGCCCAATTGAGCAATTCTTCGATTAAATCAATTTGAGCCTGACGACGGTCTTTTTTCTGGCTACCATCAGCGCCGTAATAGCCGTGGTGCATGTGTTCGCCCCATATCTGTTCCCACAGACCAGATGAAGCATCGTAAAATTGCTGAATTTGTTGGTAAAGTGTTGCACTCATGAAAAAGTAGTATTGAGACGAAGTAGAATTCAAAAAAACATACTGGTAGACTACCATGTATAGTTTTTAATTAAATAAGGGTATTTTTGTTCTAAGAAAGCTAAACCGGAATTAATCCTCTTTAGAAAAATTTCTCAGTTTTACCTGAACAAACTGTTCTTGCTCAAAATTATACCAACTATCCAAAAAAGATACGATATCCAAAAGGCGTAAACCCAGGTTAAATCTAGCGTTCTTAACTACGAATTACGTTAGCGTAGCGGGGCATTCGCTTTTCGCGTCTCGCAGAGAAGCCCATTACGAATTACGAATTAATTATGACTGTTGCTCGGACAATTTGTTTAGGATTTCTGGCTGTCATTGCTGTAGGGACTATCCTGTTAATGATGCCTTTTTCAACTAGTGCTGGTAGCTGGAATGACCCAATTGTTGCACTATTCACCTCGACATCCGCAGTTTGTGTCACAGGTTTATCAGTAGTTGATCCTGGTACTTATTTTTCCTTTTGGGGTCAATTGTTTATTACGCTATTAGTTCAGATTGGCGGTTTGGGCTACATGACAACTACCACATTTCTGATTTTGCTCATTGGCCGTAGGTTTGATATGCGGCAAAAAATAGCAATTCAACAAGCTTTAGATCGACCAGGGATGAGTGGTAGCGCCCAAGTTATCCGTTCAATTATTGCTACAACTTTAATTTTTGAGATTACAGGCATATTTTTACTTTTACCAGCTTTTGTTCCTGAGTATGGATGGAGTAAAGGACTTTGGTTAGCAATTTTTCATAGTATCAATTCTTGGAATAATGCTGGTTTTAGTTTATTTAAAGATAACTTAATTGGCTATCAGTCATCTTTCTTAGTAGTCTTCACTATTACAATACTAATTATCTTTGGGGGAATTGGGTATCAAGTAATTTTAGAAATGTACTTTTGGTTGCGCGATCGCATTTTAAAAAAATCTATTAAAATGCAAAGATTTTCTCTAGATTTTAAGGTTGCAACCAGCACAACTGTTATATTATTATTAATAGGATTTGTTGCTTTTTTCTGTATAGAAATCAGAAACCCTGAAACATTTGGTTCTTTAAATTTACGCGACCAAATGTTAGTAGCTTGGTTCCAATCTGTTACTCCTAGGACTGCTGGTTTTAATACCATCGATATTGGCAAAATGACCACTGCTGGTCTATTTATTACGATTGCACTAATGTTTCTTGGTGCAAGTCCAGGTGGTACAGGAGGAGGTCTGAAAACAACAACATTGAGAGTTTTAACCAGTTGCACTAAAGCTATTCTCCAGGGAAAAGAAGAAGTTTTATTATATGATCGCAAGATAGCAACATCTTTAATTTTGAAAGCTGTGGGTGTGTTGGTGGGTTCAGTAGCGACCGTGATTTTAGCTACGATTTTAATAAGCCTCACAGATCCAACATTAGATTTTATTCAAATTTTGTTTGAAGTGGTATCAGCCTTCGCCACTGTAGGGCTTTCTACAGGCATTACAGCAAGTATTTCTACAACAGCAAAGCTCATCTTAATTGCCACGATGTACGTTGGACGAGTAGGTATTTTACTACTGATGTCCGCTGTACTAGGAGACCCCCGCCCCACCAGAATTAGCTATCCTGAAGAAAATTTACTCGTGGGATAGTTAGGAAGAGGAAGTAAGGATCGGCAAGTGGAGAGGAGAATAATTCTTGAAAACTGATTAATGACTAACAACTAAACTGATAAAATATACATTGGAAGGCAAAAAATAAGATTTTTAATTCAAGTATCATAACCGTTTTTTGCCCTAAATACAGGGAGCCATTATAAGGATAAAAAGGGTGAATCTTTCATCATTAAGTTTTTTTCGCAGTTTACGTAAAGATAACCAACAATTTGCTGTAGTTGGATTAGGTCGTTTTGGTAGATCCGTCTGCTCTACACTGCATAACTTCGGTTATCAAGTACTGGCAACAGATATTGATGAAAAACGAGTTTCCGAAGCATTAACTGAGGGAATAGTTGGTCATGCTTTGCAATTAGATTCTACAGAACCAGCCGCACTAAAAGAAGCTGGAATTTTTGAATTTGATACTGTAATTGTAGCGATTGGCAACTACGTTCAAGAAAGCATTATAACCACCCTAAATGTGAAAGAGGCTGGCGTACCTCATGTAGTTGCCAAAGCTTCTAGTGAAGTTCATAGTAAACTGTTGCGGCGAGTAGGAGCAGATCATGTTGTTTTTCCTGAGTATGAAGCAGGTTGTGCCCTAGCGCGTACTCTTACCAAACCAGCAATCTTAGATCGGTTTGACCTAGACCCAGATAACAGTATTGTAGAGTTGATTGTGCCTGATGAATTTCACGACAAAACAATCACTGAGCTTCAACTTCGTAACCGCTACGGTTTAAATTTGCTAGCAGTGAGCCAGGATGGTAAATTTATAATTAATCCTGACCCCACTAAGCGTTTAGAGCGTGGTTCAGCAATGGTAGTTATTGGCTGCAATAAAGATATCAATCGTTTGCCGATTTAAAAAATTTAGAAATCATTAAATTTTAAATTTTAGATTTTTCCTTCAATCCAAGTTGCACTGTAAGCACACCAAAATTGCTACTCAAAATCTAAAATTTGCAGAGTTAGAAGTTATTAATTTATTTCTAACTCTGATTTTTTTATTGTCCGGAACTCGTTGAAGTAGATTGTTGTTCAACTGAGACAGGGTTTTCTAGTTGATTTGGCGTTTGTGGCTCAGGTGTTTGTATTACATTACTTGTGTTGTCTGGAGTGTGAGGGGGAGTAGCTGTTTGGCTGGCTTGAGGCTGTTGTGGCTGAATTTTCTGAGCAATTTGCTGCATTAGCTGTTCAATTTTTTCAGCTTGCTCAATGTTACCTTGTTCACGATACTCAGTATGGGCACGTTTCAAGACTCCATTAGCTTTCTTGATGTCGCCTTGATTATATAAAGTGACTCCCAAATTATAGTAAGCTGAGGCGTTTTTAGGATTTAGGCGAATAGCTTGCCGATAAACAGAAATAGCCTCAGAAGCTTGGCCTTGGATTGCTAGCAAATTTGCCATGTTGTTATAAGCTGTGGCATTTTGAGGATCTGACTGCAAGGCTTGACGATAAGTTGCGATCGCCTGCTCTGTTTGACCTTGTTGTTGCAAGGCGATCGCTAAGTTAAAATAAGCGTTGGCATTGCTGCTATCTAAATTAATCGCTTGCTGGTATCTTGCGATCGCTTCCGGTAGCTGTCCTTGTTCATACAGAACCAATCCCAGATTATACAGCGCTGCTACCTTTGTGGGATCTATCACCAGGCTTTGACGATAAGCCGTAATCGCAGCATCTTTTTGTCCCTGACGATGCAGCACTAACCCTAAGTTGTAATAAGCTTCACTAAAATTAGGATTAATCCTAATCGCCTCTGTATATTCTTGTAAAGCTACATCTAGGCGATTTTGCTCCATGAATATATTACCCAGATAATTTAGCGCAGCCCCAAGGCTAGGATCTCGCTGCAACGCCTGACGAAAGGCATATTCTGCACCCTGTAAGTCTTTGCGGTTATAGCGCGTGACTCCCTGTTGGAAAAAGCTAGCTGCTTCAAGATCCTGAGAAATTGCGGTTTCTGCTAGCAGCTTGCTTCCTGGAAAATTAGTAATTGCCGGTGCAGCTAAGACCAAAAACGCAGAGAAAGCAAACAGAAGTCTGAACAGGGGCTTTTTCTGAACAGAGTTTTGGTGAAATAAGAAGTGTAACCAGGGCTGAGTTTGACTTTTTCTAGACAGGAGTGACATAGATGTACTTATGCTCATATCTTTATAAGTCAGAGTACCCACCACAGCATGAAAAATTGCAAATCAAAAAATTAAGAATTTCTCACTTTGGGAGCATCCGACTTTTGTAAAAACACCCTTCTCCTTGTTCAGTTGCTCTGCATACCGTAATTAGTGCGATATTCTATAGGTTTTATAATCTGTTAATAAACAAATTTAAATCAACTGCTCTTTTACTTTCACGCCATCTCTCTTGATTATATAAGCTGGAACACCGACAACAACACAATTACTGGGAACATCTTTGACTACAACTGCATTTGCTCCTACTATCACATTATCATTTATAGTGACGTTGCCAATCACTTTTGCACCTGAACTTATGATTACATTGTTGCCAATTGTCGGAAAATTATTTTTACTGCTGTATCCTATTGTCACCTGTTGATTAATCCAGCAATTATCACCAATGCTTCTTGCATTTACTATAGTACTAAAGCCATGTTGAATAAATAGTCCAGAACCAATATTATCGCAATATAAAAATAGACTTGGACATTCTTTATAAAAGAATTTTATAATATGCATCAGTACCAATCCTAGAAAGTTACCTTTTTTAATTCTGTAATAGTAAAGACTTCTGAATTCGGGATATTTATAAAGCAAATATAGCAAGTTAACCCAGTCAGAAGTATCAACTAGCTCAACTATCTTTGACCATCGTCTTACATCCACAAGAATCACTTCTTTCTTTGTAGTGACGATAAACAATATGAGCATCGGAGCATTCATTATCTGGATGATAGTTTTGACCAATTTTATTATGAAGTCACGCATAAAATTACTCCTATAGGAATCCGGTTTGATTACTTAACGTATTTGCGTAGGTAGGTAGGGAATCTGACTTTTCACAGCATCTGGAAAACCTCTCTCTAAATCTCTCTCCTATTAGGAGAGAGACTTTGAATTTCCCCCTTCCCGATGCGGGAAGGGGGTTAGGGGGTTAGGTTTTTCGTGGACTTTTCCACATAACGTGCAAAGTCAGGTAGGGAATAGGTAACAGGGAACAGGGAACATTGCCCTCATGCTTGACTCAGAACTCTTATGGCTTCCGGCAAAATTAGCATAGCATCACCAAAGGAATAGAAACGATACTCAAAAGCGATCGCTTCGTTGTATATATTCAATAGCCGTTGTCTGCCAATTAGCGCACTTACCAACATCAGCAAACTGGAACGTGGTAGGTGAAAATTGGTAATCAAACCATCCACCACGCGCCATTGGTAGCCGGGATAAATAAACAAGTCTGTTTTACCGCAAAATGGTTGTAAATTCCCAGATTTAGCCGCCCCTTCCAAAGCTCTTACTGCTGTTGTTCCCACAGCAATAATTCGACCGCCAGCAGCTTTAGTGGCGCGAATTTGCTCTACCGTGGCGGCGGGAACTTCAATCCATTCTTCATGCATCTGGTGGGTAGTTACGTCCTCCACTTCCACAGGGCGAAAAGTGCCGACACCAACGTGTAGCGTCACAAAAGCTTGATTGATATTGCGATCGCGCAGCTTTTGTAATAATTCTGGAGTAAAGTGTAATCCTGCCGTCGGTGCTGCGATCGCTCCTGGCTGTTCGGCATAAACTGTCTGATACTGCTCATCAGCAGCTGAAGAGGTAGTAATGTACGGTGGTAGCGGTACTTCACCAAATACCTCTAACAGTTGCACCAAAGGCTTTCCCTCTGGCACATCAAATTGCAACAAACGCCCCCCAGTTGCTGCATCTGTTTCTAAAACCGTAGCCGTGAGTTGTTGACTGCTTACTGGGGAAAAATCAAGGGAGCAGGGAGAAGAGTTTTCCCCTCTGCCCCCAGCACCGTGCCCCTCTGCCTCTTTTGAATCCCCAATCCCCTGCTTTGCTTCAAAAATAATCTTTGTTCCCTGTTTGAAGCTTTTTCCTGGCTTAACTAAAGCTAACCAACAGTTATACTGCCGTTCTTCCAACAGCAACACCTGGATTTTAGCACCAGTGGTTTTATGACCATAAAGCCGAGCTGGAATAACCCTTGTATTGTTCATGACCAACAAATCACCAGAGCGTAGCAGTGCAGGCAAATCATGGAAAATATGGTGAGATGCTTCTGTTTCAGCGCCTGTAGTGGGAGAATTAACTACCAGTAACCGGGAACTATCTCTAGGAACTGCTGGGTTTTGGGCAATGAGTTCTGGAGGTAGTGTGTAGTCATAGCCTGCTACCGAGCAATCTAATTCAAAATTTTTTTCTTTGGGGTTAGATGTATCTTTCAACTTGGCTTCTACTAGTTTTTGCTTTATTTAGTATTTATACTCTCTGACAAAAAGCTGTTTTTAGCTTTCCCTTCTAAAGGAACTTTAAGGCATCTTTGCCCAATTTTGTCGCGAGGCTATAAGATTGTTACTATTAAGTAACACGGAAAAATTAACATAAAAATTGGGTAAACCTCCCCATCTAAAAACGGGGGCTTTTACCCTACCGGGAACAGGCACTGATTGACGAATATAGATATGTAGGATTGGCTTTGATCCCAAGCACCAACAAACATGGAATACTTGTACTATCTGGCAAATGCCAGTCTAACCCTGAGGGTCGTTCAACACCTGCACGCTAGACCCCAGACACCAGTTTCGTTCGTCACCGTAATTCATCAAATTGATGGCTGGGTGGTTAGGATCAAACTCAGAGGTCAAGTCTCGCCCCAAGAAGATGGCGACTTTCGGGCTTTTCTAAATGAATTAGGAATTAGCTATGAGCCACCAATGAGGGTGCAAATGGCACTTTGGAGTTTAGAAGCGGGACAATGCCCTGTGGACGTGATGCGTCGCTATCAGGTAGCGATCGTTTCTCATGGTAGTCCAGAGAGAGACGAAATCGAAGCTTTCCGGCAACAGTTTGTCCGGGGCTTAGGCTACTGTCCAGAAACTTTGGCGTAATACCGTTTGGTTGTAACGCCAGTAGATAATTATTGGTAATCAAGATATTTTATCCATTACCAATTAACCATTATCAATTGAAGAGTCGAAAGCTGCCAGAATGTATTCTTGCAGCTTAAACTTATATTCAGCTGTTGATGAAGTAGCAAGAGCTTCCTGAGTTGCTATAACCGCAGTCTGATTTTTTGATATCCTTTGACAGTAGACAATAGCAACATCAAATCGGCAAGAATAATCCGCCTTTTCAGGGTATTGGGCTAAGAATATTCCAGCTGTCCGTGAGATTTTTGCTTGCTTTTGTGGGGTGATGGCGCTTCTTCCCCCTGCATCCCAACTCCCTGAACTGCGGGTTTTGACTTCAACAAATGCCAATAATGAGTGCTGAGTGCTGTTAGCGGTAGCGGGGCGTTTAGCCTGTAAGGATTGCTGAGTAAGAAGTTTTTCCCCAGTTTGTCCATTATATTGAGCAATAATATCGATTTCTCCATAACGGCTAGAAAAGCGACGATACAGAATTATCCAACCTGTAGATTGCAACCATTGGGCAACTAGGTCTTCTCCTAAATGACCAATATCTGGATAATGAGATGGAGGAAGGTTAGCCATTGACGAAAAATATGATAAATTCTATGAATTCTAGGTTAAGCGATTGCACAGCAGGTTCTAAACTCGACTCATCCCGAACACAATTCGGGTTGAAGCGTCAGACTGACTATCACTTTTGGACAAATATACTCAGCTTATTCTTGTGGGGAATGATTAGCATCACCGCAACGCTCGGTTTTGCTCCAACAGCTTTGGCACTTGAATATAATAAAGAAATTTTGGTCGAGGCTGATTTTTCAGGACGTGATTTAACAGATTCCAGCTTTACCAAAGCTAATCTTCGCCAGAGTAACTTCAGCCATGCTAATTTAAACGGTGTCAGTTTCTTTGCAGCAAATTTGGAGTCTGCAAATTTAGAGGCAGCTGACTTGAGAAATTCCACTTTAGACTCGGCTCGTTTAGTTAGGGCAAATTTGACAAATGCACTGTTAGAGGGTGCTTTTGCTGCTAACGCCAGATTTGATGGCGCAATCATTGACGGGGCAGATTTTACCGATACGCTGCTGCGTTCGGATGAGCAAAAAAAATTGTGCAAACTTGCCAAAGGCACTAATCCAACCACAGGAAGAGATACGCGTGACACGTTGTTTTGTCCTTAGTATTTTCTACTGGAATTGGGCATTGGGAATTGGGAATGGGGAATGGGGCATTCCCTACTTAACTTACCAACCAAGGGCCCCAATCTTTTGACAAACAATTTTCATTCCTTTGCCTGGTGAAGAATTGGCGACAAAAGGTATTTCTCCTTTCTCCTTATCCTCTTGAAGTAGCTGTCCCTCTGAACTGTAAATGGCAATGTGATTCCGAAAAAGCCGTGATTCGGAACATGATGCATCAAATGTAGTCTCGAAGATGCCATCTCCGTACATACCGTAAAGTTTATACGTTGTACCCTTAATAGTTTTTGTATCTAAAGCTACGCTGTTTCCTAATTTATCATGCCCCACAGTAATATATCTTTGTGCATCTTGGGCGATGGCTGTGCCAACGCCTTCGGCGAACGCTGCGCCAACACCTCCGGTGAACGCACTACCATTGCTCAAGAAAATAGCGATCGCTCCCACCATACCGCCGATTTTAAAATACATACGGTTTCAAAATATAAGATTTGATATATTTTTAGCCGCAATCAAAGTTGTTTTGGCATGGTAGAAGCACTGAAAAGTTAAATCGCTGACAACTTTCACGAAGTTGGCGATCTGAATACCGCGAATTTTCACAAATCCAGGACTTATGCAAATAATAGCCAAAACCCTATAGGAGCAATTCATGAATTGTCCCTATAGTTTTTAGTTTGGCGCAAGAAATAGGATTGCTATAGCTCGTAAGTTTAACTCCCGATCTATCGAACGCTTTTAAACCACTCAGTAATCCCCTGAGCGATCGCATCAGCCATTTTCTTCTGTTCTTTTGGGTTCACTACCTGCTCAAATTCATCGGGATTGCTCATAAAACCCAATTCCAGTAACACCGATGGCGCAGCTGCTGGGCGTGTCAGCGCTAGGTTGTCCCAAAACACACCATAAGAAGGTTTGCCGAGTTTTTTAACAACATAGGTCTGTAAAAATATTGCCAGGCTGTGGGCTTGGGGTTGATACCAAAAAGCGGCGAATCCCTTGGTTTTTTCAGCATCGCCATCATCGGGTAAGGAGTTGTGATGTATGGAAAGAGCGATCGCAGGTTCTTCTTTACTAATAATTGCCTGACGTTCTGCTAGAGAAACCTCCTTATCGTCCTCCCGCGTCATCACTACCGTTGCTCCTCGCTTCACCAAATCGTCCCGCAGCAACTTAGATACCACCAAATTCACATCTTTTTCTAAATATCCAGTTGGGCCACTGGCACCAGATTCTTTACCGCCATGCCCTGGATCGAGTACAATCTTGAGATTAGCTAAAGGCTTGCGTCTTGTGTTCCCAATATTAGGCGGATGACGCAAAGCCAAAACCAGGGTTGTACCGTCGTATCTCAGCTTATATCCCCACTGTTGAGCTTTTTTGAGGTTAAAGGTGTATTTTACTTGTTCTGGAGCCTCCTGTTGCCAATCTAGCCGAGAAATTAGAGGGTCATCATCCAGGCGAATAATGTCCGTTTGGGCAGTAGTATTGTAGAGAGTGAGAGCGAGAGCTTTCTCACTTTGTTGCACGCTCACAGGTACGGGAACTTGTAAGGGGAAAAATATCTCTGTCGCACCAGGGAGTTGACGGTATCCGACACTGCGAATTATTGTTTGTGGCGGAATTGCACCAGGTAGAATGCGAGTTTCCTGACTATTAATCCAAGCGCCATAGTCTAGGCGCAACCATTCACCTTCCTTACCTGTTACTGTTGCGCGTGTGCCTTTAGGCAGTGGTGTGAGTCGAGAATAATCGGTGCTTGGGCCAGTGCGAGCAACCCCTGACTCTACTGTAACCTCAGAAACCGGCAACTCTGCTCTTGAGAGGATTTGAATTTTACCAGTCCCTGGTTGAGTTATCGTCTTGCCATTGAGTGTTAGTTGAAACTGAGGTTTTCCCAGATCGGCGGCTGTAGCCACTGTGGTGCAACCTTTATAATTGCCTACGCTAGACTGGGCATAAGGCTGATTTTGCCCTGTCAGAGCTGCCAAATTACTTGGTAGTTGTGCCTGTTGAGGTTGAGGTAAAAGGGTAATCGTTTGATTAGCCAGGGTTACAGAGACATTGGCGTTAGGGGGTGCGATCCCTTCGGGAAGCTTCGCTAACGCGCTAAAACAAATTAGTTCTCCTGGTAGTCTGGCAATATCAGCTGCGGGAGTCAAGGAATCTTTAGCAAAGGCTACCCCCTGTGGTAGTTCAGGGCTAGTGCTAACCCTTATCACCTTAATCTTAAGTTCTTGATTCTGGCGACGCACAGTAAAAAGATTCTCTCCCAACTGCAAGGGGAAACTAGGGGAAAAATGACCAGCTTTGCTGCGGTTAATTGGCTTACTATTGATCAAAACCTCACCATCTGGTGGTGCAGTCCCCAGAAAAAAGATTTTTTGGGAACTCGTCTGGTAGTTTGTCTTGGGAAAAACGACTATAAGAGATGGCTCTGCCAATGCTACGGAGGATGTGAGAATACAGCCTAATATTACTAATCCTAAAAGGTTTTTCACAGCAAATCATAGAAGATTACACCACAATAACTGTGGCACAATGACGGGATGTATTTTTAGAAGTTGTTAGAAATTCAAACTACTATGACTAAGTTTATCTTCGTAACTGGAGGCGTAGTTTCCAGTATTGGTAAGGGCATTGTAGCAGCAAGTCTAGGGCGTTTGCTCAAGTCGCGCGGATATTCGGTGTCGATTCTCAAACTCGACCCTTATATCAATATCGATCCTGGGACAATGAGCCCTTTTCAGCATGGGGAAGTATTCGTTACCCAGGATGGTGCGGAGACAGATTTAGACTTGGGGCATTACGAACGCTTCACCGATACCTCAATGTCGCGCTTGAACTGTGTGACTACTGGCTCGATTTACCAGGCAGTCATTAATAAAGAGCGACGCGGAGACTACAATGGCGGCACTGTACAGGTTATTCCTCATATTACCAATGAAATAAAAGAGCGGATTCTGCGAGTTGCTAAAAGTACAAATCCGTCCGTAGTAATTACAGAAATTGGCGGGACGGTGGGAGATATTGAATCACTGCCGTTTTTGGAAGCGATTCGCCAGTTCCGCAAAGAGGTTGGGCGGCAATATGTACTGTATATGCATGTAACGTTGGTACCGTGGATTGCTTCTGCGGGTGAGATGAAAACTAAGCCAACACAGCATTCAGTTAAAGAACTCAGATCCATTGGTATTCAACCAGATATTTTAGTTTGTCGGAGCGATCGCCCCTTACCCAAGGGATTAAAGCAAAAATTGTCGGGATTTTGCGATGTGCCCGAAGAATGCGTCATTACTTCTCAAGATGCCAAAAGTATCTATGAAGTACCCCTAAATCTAGAACGGGAAGGAATGGCAGAACAAGTGCTGAACTTGTTGCAAATGGAGCAACGCCAACCAGATTTGACGCAGTGGCAAACCTTGGTACAACGCTTACATACTCCCAAGCATGAGCTAGAAATTGCCATTGTCGGCAAATATGTGCAGTTAAGTGATGCCTATTTATCTGTCGTGGAAGCATTAAACCATGCAGCAATTTCCACTTATGGCAAACTGCGCTTGCGTTGGGTGAACTCAGAAGATTTGGAAAATGAATCAGCCGAAACTCATCTTGGGGGTGTCGATGGGGTAGTTGTGCCAGGAGGTTTTGGGGTTCGGGGAGTGGATGGCAAAATTGCCGCTATTAAATACGCACGCGATCGCCAAATTCCCTTTTTGGGTTTATGCCTGGGAATGCAATGCTCTGTAATTGAATGGGCTAGGCACATAGGGGGATTAACAGATGCTAATAGTGCTGAATTTGACGCTCATACAACGAATCCGGTAATTAATTTATTGCCAGGACAGCAGGAAGTTGTGGATTTAGGGGGTACAATGCGCTTGGGGCTATATCCTTGTCGTGTTCTTCCTGATACATTGGCTTTCAAGCTTTATCAAGAAGATGTAATTTATGAACGACATCGACATCGCTATGAGTTCAACAATGCTTACCGCGATCTCTTATTAAAGTCCGGCTATGTGATCAGTGGGACTTCTCCTGATGGACAGTTAGTTGAAATTGTGGAATTACCCAAGCACCCATTCTTTCTGGCTTGCCAATTTCATCCAGAATTTCAATCGCGTCCTAGTAGCCCTCATCCTTTATTTAAAGGGTTTATTCAAGCAGCGATCGCTCTTTCTTTGTCAACTTCAGGTACACCAACACCATTGGAGGTTTCTTAGCAATTCATAATTCAAACAAATTAATTTGATTTTGAATTGGTACACAGCAACAAAAACTTAAGGCTTCAGTAGACTTGGACATACAGGGTGCATCATTCGTAAATTTCGGACTTGAGGAGATGTTGTGGCGTACTGGGTGAAAATCCTTTACGAGAGGAGAGAATATGTGGTGAATTTTGAACGTGTCCATGCTTTTTGTTATGAAGTGAATGGCAGGGTTACTTTTTGGCTACCCGATAGTGCCATTCCAATAGTCATTAATCCACAAAGTAACCTAGAAGATTATCAAAAGATTCTCGATTATTTAGAATGTGTGACAAGTTTAGAATTAGATCATGCCCACTGGGTGAAAATCCTTTACGAAAAAAACGAATATGTAATTAATCTCAACTGTATCAGTTCCTTTTGTCATGAACCGAATGGCAGGATAACTTTCTGGTTGCCAGATGGCACTATCCCCATCATCATTAATCCTGTGAGTAATCCCGAATCATATCAAAAAGTTGTGCAATACGTTCACAAAGCAACGGGCTATTCTTTATCTTAAAATTTTTAGATAGTAAAGCAAGGTTATTCAAAAAATTTTAGATTGACTCCAGCAATCAAGTCGGGGACTTGTGATTTAATTTTAGATTTTGGACTTTCCTGTGGAATGCTACGCGAACAGTGTGAAGTTGGATCGACTGAGCGATCGCAGAAAGTCTCAGTCGAACGATTTTAGGAACTCAATAATTACGAATTCTGTTTGGACAAATCCATCAAATTTGCCAGCTTGTAAACTACCCGCGCTCCAACATTACCATCCCACTCTGCATCACCGACTTCGCAAATATCAAAGCCAATAATTTTTCTACCACTTTTGACTAATTCCCGGAACAGAAAAAATGTTTGCTCTAATTCCAATCCACCGGGAACAGGAGTACCTGTACTTGGGCAAAGTTTTGGATCTAGACCATCGACATCAAAGCTAATGTAAACATACTCAGGTAAATGACTGATAATTTCTTGGCATAAATCAAGCCAAGTTGTTCCAGAGTAAAGCTTTTGTTTAATGGCTGGGTCGTAATAGGCAATAATGCGACGATCAGATTGGTCAATCATTTGCACTTCATCATGACTAATATCACGCAAACCCACTTGCACTAGCTTGGAAATTTGCGGTATTTTCATCGCATTAAACATAATCGACGCATGGGAAAACTCAAATCCCTCGTAGGCATCGCGTAAATCTGCGTGGGCATCAATGTGCAAAATGCCATAGTTGGCGTAGTTAGCTGCTAATGCTTGGAAATAACCTAACGGCGAACTGTGATCTCCACCAATAACTGCGACTCCCTTACCCTTGTTAATTGCTTCTTGGCAATTTTCAAACAGCCATTGATTTACCTGTTCCCCAGCCTGATTAATTTCTGTAAGGACAGATGTTAAATCTGGTGTATCTGAGAGTTCTTTACCTTGGGCTAATCGCTCAATAATTTGTGCTGCCAAGGCGCGGTAGTATGTATTCTTCTCTAAAATATCTTGGGGAATTTCTACCATGAAAATTCCCTGCTTCCAACCATTAGGGTTATCAAAATCGAATAAATCTAGTTGAGTTGAAGCATCAAGAATTCGCTGGGGGCCATTAGCTGTGCCTGCACCATAAGAAACAGTGACTTCCCACGGCACACCAAAGACAATCAGGTTTGCAGACTCATAATCGCAGGGCAAACCTAAGAGGTTGCCATTTATTTCACCTACGCCGCTAGGATTGTAGTCTTGTAGTTGATTACTCATCGATTATCTTCTGGATTTACGTGGATAGACAGCACGCCGCCTAGTGCAATACTGCGTAAATTAAGGTGCATAGTCATTGGAGATCCCCCTTAATCCCCCTTAAAAAGGGGGAAAATAAGACATTCTTAGTCCCCTGCCTTAAGAAGGGGAAAATAAGACATTCTTAGCCCCCCTTTTTAAGGGGGGTTGGGGGGATCGACTCAAAACCTACGCAGTATTGCCGCCTAGTGGACATCTGCATTCTAATCAAAATTTTTCACAGGCGGTAAACTACAACGCCTCTATTACTTGGTCGAAATTGCGGCAATACATCTGTTGGCTGTAGTCTTCCCACTCTTTATCTGACGAATGGGGCGATCGCTTTAATGTTGCTTCTTGGACGTATACCATCAATGGGCGACGAAGATTCTCATATTTCTCGAAGGCTTTGGCTATAGCTTGTAGATCGTTCCAGTTATTCTCCTCAGCAATTTTAGCGATGAGTGTTGTAACTATTAGCGCATCTTCCAATCCTTGATTAGCTCCTTGAGCCATGAAGGGAGGCATTCCATGTGCGGCATCGCCAACTAAGACGATTCGCCCTACACTCCAGGCTGGTGGAATTTTGGCAGGATTAGCTTCTATATTGAGGTCAGTTGGGTTAGAAACTTGTAGAGAATCCAAAATGCTAGCGGGGTGAATGTAGTATGGACGCTGCTGCATTTTGGCAGGAGGAGACATACCCACTAATTGCTTGAGCGCATCAGGAAAACCTGCTTTTTCCAACTCTTGTAAAGCTAAATCAATTAAAGAACTTTCAGATTTTTCTTGCAACGAGTCTAAAGGCAAAGCAAGATGTATTATGTACCCAAGTTCACCAGTTGGTCTGCGAAATAATATTATCCTGATGTTATTTATACAAACAGAATTTCCAGTTATTTCATCATTAGTGATTGTTACAAGTGGTGAGTCTTGAAAGAAATTTTTTTCTAGTTTTGTCCATAATTCCTTTGGTACTTCAGCTATTTCCATACAAAATATAGCTGCAAACCCAGAGTATTCAGGTTTGGCAAAATCATCATATTGAGTATCTGTGTAAAGCAGCCTACGAACTGTAGAATTAATCCCATCTGCTGCGACAATTAGTTTAGCTCTAATGGATTTCGTTGCTAATTCTTGGGGGAGAATATCTGAGTTTTGAGGCTGCGGATCGTTATCTTTCTGCCCATCTGTCCAATAGGCATAAGGGTTGGTTTCTATTGCTGTATCACCTACACAATCTATGCGGACACAACCTTTTTCCGGCTCATTCACAACATTAATACAACGGTGATTAGCTTTAACTAGGTCTGGTGGAAGTAGCTGTCTGAGGGTTGTCTGTAAGTTGTACCAAGAAATTGACACTCGACCCTCGCCATAATCTTTAAACCAGTCATCAAAACTAAGTGAATTTGACCGAATTATCTCGCCCTGCAAATTTTTGTAAACCCATTGGGGTGAAGCCTTTGGAGGCTGTTGCTTTTGAGTAGGTTCGACAGTTTCCTGATCATTAGACTGCTTGGGATTCAATAAACCCAGTCCAGTATTTTTGACTTCTTCGTAAGCGTTAGGATCTAAAAGTTTGAGAGCTTTTAATCCATTGGGGAGAAGATCCAATGTTTGTCCAATTTGACGAAAGGCGCGAGTTTGATCGATGACAAGGACATTTTCAATTCCACGTTTACGTAAGCCAATGGCAGTTGCTAACCCAATAGGTCCAGCGCCAACCACTACAACATCGTAAATTTCTTGAGAGGTAGAAGAGGAGATAACAAATGCAGGTAAGGTCTCTGCTTTGGTTGATGTGTTTGTATGTGTATGAGGACTTGATTTAGTTTCTGGCATATTTATACATTGGATGGAAGCTGGGCAATGTGGAAAGCTATAGCCATCAATTTACATAGGGTCACACAACAATATTAAAGTTAAATACAAAAAGTAAATATAGCAGGCGATTAGAAATCGGGGCTATACAAACAAAGTCCACCTCTGTGGACTAATCAAAATCAAGGGTTCCTTAACCCACGTTCGCGTAGCGTTCCGTTCGCGCAGCGTCCCGTAGGGAAGGAAAGGTGGGTTTTGACTGTGTAGACGCGGTTTCTAACTGCCCTTTTAACTTGCGATGTCTACGACGAGCTACGCTAACGCACATTGCCCTGATGCAATCCTTGATACAGGGTACATTATTAATTAGCTTAATTTCTCTGCTGCGCGTCCAAGCAGCAACTCGTCGTCAGGCATCGCCTCTGTAAAACCCGAAATGACTAACGAAGAACTGCTGCAAATTATTCAAAAAGCTGCTAATCGCAAGGCAAGAGAATTAGACCTTTCTTACAAAAGCTTAACAACGCTACCACCGGAAATTGGCCAACTCACCAACCTGCAAACCCTCGACCTCTGGGGTAATCAACTGAGCAGTCTGCCACCGGAAATTGGACAACTCACCAACCTGCAAACCCTCGACCTCTGGGGTAATCAACTGAGCAGTCTGCCACCGGAAATTGGACAACTCACCAACCTGCAATCCCTCTACCTCTACAGTAATCAACTGAGCAGTCTGCCAACGGAAATTGGCCAACTCACTAACCTGCAAACCCTCGACCTCCGCTACAATCAACTGAGCAGTCTGCCACCGGAAATTGTCCAACTCACCAACCTGCAAACCCTCGACCTCCGCAGTAATCAACTGAGCAGTCTACCACCGGAAATTGGCCAACTCACCAACCTGCAAACCCTCGACCTCCGCAGTAATCAACTGAGCAGTCTACCACCGGAAATTGTCCAACTCACTAACCTGCAAACCCTCGACCTCCGCAGTAATCAACTGAGCAGTCTACCACCGGAAATTGTCCAACTCACCAACCTGCAAACCCTCGACCTGGGCAGTAATCAATTGAGCAGTCTACCACCGGAAATTGGCCAACTCACCAACCTGCAAACCCTCGACCTGGGCGCTAATCAACTGAGCAGTCTACCACCGGAAATTGTCCAACTCACCAACCTGCAAACCCTCGACCTGGGCGCTAATCAACTGAGCAGTCTACCACCGGAAATTGTCCAACTCACCAACCTGCAAACCCTCGACCTGGGCAGTAATAAATTGAGCAGTCTGCCACCGGAAATTGGCCAACTCACCAACCTGCAAACCCTCGACCTGGGCAGTAATAAATTGAGCAGTCTGCCACCGGAAATTGGCCAACTCACCAATCTGCAATCCCTCGACCTCAACGACAATCCTTTAGAATCACCTCCACCAGAAATTATCAAGAAAGGGTTTAAAGCAATTCTTGACTTTTGCAGGCAGCAACTAGAACAAGAAACTGATCGCCTCTATGAAGCTAAATTAATCATTGTGGGAGAAGGTGGTGCAGGTAAAACTACGTTAGCCAAAAAAATTCAAGACAATAAATATACGTTACAACAAGATGAAAATACTACCGAAGGCATAGATGTTATTCAATGGAAGTTCTTGCTTGACAATAACAGAGAATTTCAGGTCAATATTTGGGACTTTGGTGGTCAAGAAATTTACCATGCTACCCACCAATTTTTCCTTACAAAACGCTCTCTTTATGCCTTGGTTGCTGATACTCGCAAAGAAGACACAGATTTTTACTACTGGTTAAATGTGGTTGAGTTATTGAGCGGTAATAGTCCTTTGTTAATTGTCAAAAATGAAAAGCAGGAGCGCAAACGAGAAATAAACGAGCGGGAGTTACGGCGCGAGTTCACTAATTTTAAGGAAACACTTACTACAAACTTAGCCACTGATCGCGGTTTCCCAGAAATCTTAAATAAAATTAAGCATTATATTACTAACTTACCTCATGTAGGAATAGAACTCCCTAAAACCTGGGTTAAAGTGCGGGAAGCTTTAGAAGGAGACTCCCGCGAATATATTAGCTTGAAAGATTATCTAAACATCTGCCAAAAACATGGTTTTACTAAACAAGAGGACAAACTCCAACTCAGTGACTATCTGCATGATTTGGGTGTATGCCTTCACTTCCAAGATGATGACTTTTTAATAAAAACCGTTATTCTCAAACCTACTTGGGGTACAGATGCCGTTTACAAAGTGTTAGATAATCCCCACGTAATTGAAAAACTGGGACAATTTGATCGCAATGATTTAGCAAACATTTGGCATGAAGACAAATATGCCGATATGCGACCAGAACTGTTGCGGCTAATGATGAAATTTAAACTGTCCTATGAAATCCCTAGTCGTCCCGGCACTTATATTGCACCTCAATTACTCTCTGTCAATCAACCTGATTTCAATTGGGATGAATCCAATAACCTAATTCTGCGCTATAAATATGACTTCATGCCGAAAGGTATTCTTACCCGCTTTATAGTCGAAATGCACTCTGATATTGAACAACAAACCCTAGTTTGGAAAACAGGCGTTGTTCTTGCTAAATACAAAAGCCGTGCTGAAGTGATTGAATACTACAATCAACGAGAAATTAAAGTCCGCGTTGCAGGAAACCGCAAAAAAGAACTGCTAGCAGTTATTACCAATGAACTAGAAAAAATCCATAAGTCTTACGAACGTCTGCAATATCAAACGCTTGTTCCTTGTAACTGTAAAAACTGTAATGATAGTCAAAATCCTCATTTTTATAACCGAGACGTGTTGTACAAATTCAGGGATAATAATCGCTACCAAATCCAGTGCCAGGATAGCGGTGATATGGTAGATGTCCGGAGACTGATTGATGATGTTTTAGCAACTCCACCAAATTTAGAAATACCCATGTCTGAACCCGTAACCAGAAATCAAGTTTTTATTAGCTATAGTCACAAAGATAAAAAGTGGTTCGATGACCTCAAAACTCATCTAGAACCATTAATTAGAGAACAAAATCTCAAACTTTGGGATGATACCCAGATCAAGCCTGGTGCTGTGTGGCGAGATGAAATCCAGGCAGCTTTGGCATCTGCAAAAGTAGCAGTGTTGCTGGTAAGTCCAAACTTCCTCGCATCAAAGTTTATTAGTCAAAATGAGTTACCACCTCTGTTAGAAGCAGCGAAAGCCGAGGGAGTCAAAATCCTTTGGATACCTTTGCGTGCTAGCAACTACAAAGCAACAGCAATTGAAAAATATCAAGCAGCACACCCTACCGATCGCCCATTAAACACCATTATGGGAGGAAAACGAGATCAAGCTTGGGTAGATATCTGCAACCAAATCAATACAGCAGCCTTTCGGTAAAAGAAGCTCTCCTTGCTTTGAATAAAATTTCAAGTTTATCTATAAAAATCTGGGTAATGCTCCAATACGCTTGGGTTAAGGGCTACTGGCAAAAATTTTGGGTTTTCAAGACGCGATAAATCACCGTCTCTACAAGTGTTTTGGTCTTATGTGAACTGTATTGGGTAATGCTCACTCTTTTTAAAGAGGGTTAGGAGAAATTAATAAATGTCTAAAATTACAGCTAGGCAGTTTTGAAACAACCCCTGAGCTAGGCTGAAAATGTTAATTCGATGAAATTCACATTGCAGGTAAAATCACAGGTTAAAGTTTTGTTCTTTTGCCAAAAGTGGTATATTGGCACTTGATCCGACCGAGTACAAACTATGTATAAGCCCGCAGACCAGAGAAGTCGAGGTGTTGTACTCACTACTATAGGACAGGAAGGGAGAGTGGGCTTATGAACAAAAATATTGGTCAAAATGGTGTTTTTTCCTTATTTAAAGGTGTGCCTCTACGTCGCATTCTCGTAGCGTTATTTGTGCTGCAAATCTTGCTAGCTGTGGGATTGACTGCATACTTATCAATCCGCAATGGGCAAAAGGCAGTCAATGAGGTAGCTAGCGAATTGCGTTATGAAGTCGCTAATCGAGTAGAGCAAAATTTACAGGCTTATCTCTCAACTCCGCGTCAAGTACTGCGCGGTAATCAAAATGTCATTGATATCGGGTTGCTGAAGATGGAAAATCTGGCAACTTGGGAGTCATACTTAATCAAGCAGTTAGAGATTTTTCCTGATGCTGTTGCTTTAACCGCAAGCAATGAACAGCAAGAACACTTAGCGGTAGAAAAGCTCAACGATCGCCAATATTTACTCAGAAAAGCTGATAAGTCAACTGGTTACGACCTCTACACCTACAAAATTGACTCTTTTGGTCAACGTACCCAGCTACCAGAGGTAATCAAAAACTATGATGCGCGATCGCGTCCTAATTATCAAGCAGCAGTTACCGCTAAAAAATTCAGCTTTAGTCAGATTTTTACATCCATCACCGAACCAACGCTGCTGATTAGTGCATCTCAACCTATATATAACTCCCAAGGTGAGTTACTCGGTGTCAACAGCGCTTTAACTCATGTATCACAAATTGGGGATTTGCTACAAAATATTAAAGTTGGCAAGTCTGGACAAGTTTTTATTATCGAGCGATCGGGGCTATTAGTCGCAAGTTCCACAACGGAAGAACCATTCCGCCTACAAAATGGTAAACCAATTAGGTTGGCAGCTTCCCAAAGCGGAAATGCTTTTACTCAAGCAAGCGCTAAGTATTTAGAAACTAAATTTACTAACTTTGACCAAATTAAGAGTTTACAGCAACTAGATTTTTCCTTTGACGGCAAACGGCAATTTTTAGAAATTAGACCGTTACAGGGCGAACCAAATGTTAACTGGTTAATTGTAGTAGCTGTCCCAGAAGCAGATTTTATGGGGCAAATTGATCGCAACACTCAAACTACAATTTTTCTCTGTCTGGGAGCGTTGGGATTAGCTATTTTACTAGGAATTGTTACCGCCCGTTGGATAACTCAGCCAATTTTGTACTTCAGCACGGCGACAAAAGATTTAGCTGATTTCACTAAGGTTGAAGACTCGGTGGTGATTGTACCAGGCATTAAAGAAGTAGAAATGCTGGGTGAATCTTTCAACGAGATGATGCAGCATTTACGTAAAACCTTTACTGCACAGATTACTAAAAATGAAGAGTTAAAATTGCAAGTTAAACAGCGAACTGAAGAATTACAGCAAGAGATTCAAAAAAGTATTAGCAGTCAGCAAAAGCTAGAAAAGCATAATCGGGCATTGGCAGAACTGGCAAATCATAGGGCAATTTCAGAAGGAAATCTGGAAACAGCATTCAAAGTTATTACCGAAAAAGCCGCGAATGCTTTAGAGGTAGAACGAGTAAGTGTGTGGTTATTCAATAGCGATGCTGACGACAGGCTGCGTCAACACACTAAGCTACAATGTATAAGTCTCTACGAACGTAGCAATCAAAAACATTCGGCAGGTTTAGAACGCGATCGCGCAGATTATCCCATCTACTTTAAATCTCTGACATCTGCCCGCATCATCGCTGTCACCGATACTCGCACCGATCTACGGATACAAGAATTATGGGATGAACTGCTAGAAACAAAAAATATTGTATCCCTAATTAATACCTCCATTTGGGTTGGGGGCGAAGTGGTGGGAACAATATTGTATGAACAAATTGATATTCCTCGGATATGGGAAGTGAGTGAGCAAAACTTAGTTAGCTCAATAGCTGAATTTGTTGCTCTAACTTTAGAAGTCTGCGATCGCAAAAGTGCAGAATCCGCTCTGCGTGAGGCGAAAGAAGCTGCTGAAGTTGCAAATCGTGCCAAAAAAACCTTTTTGGTAAATATGAGCCATGAATTGAGGACTCCCTTAAGCTCCATTCTTGAAATTGCAGAAGCACTCCAAAATGAAGTTTACGGTACTGTAACCGAAGAACAGCGCCAGTTTCTAAATACCCTCGAATCGAGCGGTAAGAACTTACTAGAATTGATTAACCAAATCCTTGAGCTTACCGACATCGAATCTAGCAAGATAGAACTGCAACTAGCGGCTACTTCCATTCCAGAATTATGTGACTCTAGTCTCAGTTTCGTCAAAAATTTAGCGTTACAAAAAAATATCCAACTGAGTGTACAAATCCCTGAAGAACTCGAACCTATCCAAGTTGATGAGCGCCGCATCCGCCAGGTATTTATCAACCTGTTGAACAACGCTATCAAGTTTA
This sequence comes from Nostoc sp. C110, assembly GCF_043099725.1. Lineage (GTDB taxonomy): Bacteria > Cyanobacteriota > Cyanobacteriia > Cyanobacteriales > Nostocaceae > Nostoc > Nostoc muscorum_A. The sequence continues at coordinate 1,418,807 of NZ_CP171148.1, forward strand.
CTCACGACGGAGGCAAAGTTTGGATTGAAGTTCAGCCAAATTCCACAAATGAATATATCTTTTTTAGCGTGGTAGATACGGGTATTGGTATGCTTTCCGATGACCTTTTCCGATTATTTCAACCTTTTATCCAAGTTGAAAATGCCTCTACCCGTCGTTCTGCGGGTACTGGTTTAGGATTGGTGATGGTGCAAAAAATCGTCGAGTTGCATGGTGGTACTGTCCACGCCGAAAGTCAGTTAGGGAAAGGTAGTCGATTTACAATTAAACTACCGTGGAAAAAGGTTGGAGAGTAGGGGGTGGAGAGTTAAAATTAACCATTTACTCGTTTCCATACTTTGTACAAGAATGGATTTATTCTGCGATCGCTCCATTTAGTCCATTAAGATATGCAGTTTTAGCATTTTCACTGGCTAATTCTTTTGGAGTCGCCCTTAAGCGTGTTGCTCTGCTTTTACGGATGCGATCGCTTTTACGAACAGCACCCGCCATTTCATATTCACGGCTATCTTTGCCGTATTTAAAAGCAACTCCAATCAGCATTTTTTCAGTTATGTCACTTAAAGCTTTGTCCAATTCTTCCATCTCAGTCCTAGAAGAGTTAATCACGGCTAAAGCAGTATTATAAGCATCTATTTTGCTACGGTACTGCTCAATTAGTTGTGTCATGTTTTGCAAGTTGCGAGCATCCCCAAAATCCATGCTGGGATCAATTGCTTTAAGTCCAGCCACTCTTAATTCAGCTTTTTCTAAAACGCGGTATGTACGTTTTTGAGCAGGCATAAATGTATCCTTTTTATTGCTTTAGAGCTAGTTTGCCTTACTAAAGCGGTGTTTTAGTTCAGTAAAATCCTCACAGGTTGGTGTCTAATATGATAGAGATACCAGTATTTCTCACAAAAATTATGGTTTTGTTGATGAAACGCATGAGTTTGTTGATGAACAGAACAATTTTGTTGATGAAACGCATGGGTTTGTTGATGAACAGAACGATTTTGTTGATGAAACGCATAAGTTTGTTGATGAACAGAACGATTTTGTTGATGAAACGCATGGGTTTGTTGATGAACAGAACGATTTTGTTGATGATTAGGGACTTCCAAATAAAAAAATGTCCTAAAACTGATGAAAAAACTCTCTCTATTTCTCCTCTCTTTGTGTTCTCTGTGTCTCTGTGGTTCGTTTATTTGGATAATTTATTTCTTGGAAGTCCCTTAGATATATGAATCTTTGTAGAGACGTTGCATTGCAACGTCTCTACACAAATTTCGGTTAAGCCCAAAAAATAAAAATGTGTAGCGACTGTCTTAAAAGTCAAGCGATCGCGTAACCCAACATCAATAAGGTGGTAATGTTGGGTTGCGTTTCACTCCACCTAACCTACGTAAATATATCTTTTAAAAAACTCTAGGTTTCAACACAGATTCACCAACGCTAAGTAAGTTGGCACAATAAAACCAAACTATGTAAAGAGAAATGCAGCATTGCTAAAGTTGGAAGCTTCATCTTTTATTAAAGGGCTAGTATCAATTACGACTACTAAATCCACTGAGTCTCTTGCTGTAGCGCTGTCGATTTTGCAAGGGCGCACAGTGGAAATAATTTGCTGTGTTTGACTCATATCTTTGATATACACTGTGATTAGGTGATGCTGATTCCTGTTATTTTGACACAGACTAAAAACGAATTTTGCCTTTGACTTTTTTAGAATTAGCCCTTTCAATGTGTAAAAAATAGCAGATTCCGTAAGGTTGCGGGTGTGGCTATGCTATTGGAGTGAGAAATACTTTGCAGCACGAAAATCAAAATAGTCTTTACTAAGACAACTTGGGATTTAAGTGAGATGCAGACACAAGAGAAAATAAAGGCAGTTTAAACGTAAGCTAAAAATAAAATACTTGGGTGCTATGTCGATTCCAGGAATTTCTGAAGCAATAATCCGTCATAACTCCAACGCTTCATCCTACAGTCGTGGTGAAGAATATTACCGCAGGGGTGCGATCGCTGATCTCAAAAAACGCGGTAATCTAATTCAAGCAGAGGTAGAAGGCGGCGAAATTACACCATATCAAGTCAGTATTAATTTTGATGCAGGTGGAATTATCTCAGCTTGTTGTACCTGTCCTTATGATTATGATGGTTGGTGCAAACATATCGTTGCCACCTTATTAAGCTGTTCGCGTCAATCAGAGATCATTGAAGAACGTCCAACGCTAGAACAATTATTAAATCGCCTCGATCTTCTTCAAACTCAGCGATTATTACAAGAACTGGTGGAAAATAGACCAGAAATAATTGATGATATTGATGAGTTTGTCAGTTTGATAGACTTACCAAAACCAAAAACAAAACAGTCTTCTACCCGTCAAAGCAAAATTGACACATCACCTTTTCGATCTCATGTCAAGCGAATTTTGCGGGATGGATTGAAAGAATTAGAGTATGGTTCAGAAGAAGACCCATTTACAGATGATTTGCTGGCTGTAATTGAGAAAGCGCGGGAGTTAGCAGAAAATGGAGATGGTAATAATGCGATCGCAATTCTCGAAACTATTACCGAAACTTATGCCCAAGAATGGGACGAGTTGCTAGATTATGGTGGAGACAGTTATTCCATCGCCGAACCTCTTGATAGCGCGTGGACAGAAGCAATTTTGTGTGCAGAAATGTCTACAGGAGAAATAGTAGATTTGCAGTTGATGTTGGAATCATGGCAAGACGAAATTAGTGCAGACTTTAGTATGAGTTTAGAAGCATTGCGTCAAGGTTGGGATTATGAACCACTGCAACAAATTATGCAAGGAGATGATACCGCAGAACTTTGGGAAAATGAACGACCAAGCTTTGCTGATGATTTAGCATTGATTCGCTTGCAAATTCTTGAACGTCAAAATCGTTATACAGAGTATTTAAATCTAGCTTTAGTAGAAGAAATGACTCTGCAATACCTAACGCAATTAGCCGTTTTGGGAAGAGTAGAAGAGGCAATGTCTGCGGCTAAAATCCTGATGGAAAAAGCAGAAGAGGGTTTTGCCCTGGCAAAAATATTGCGGGAAGATGGGTATTTAGTTGAAGCATTGGAAATATGCCAAGCTGGTATCAATTTAACAGGTAACTGTTTATATGAATTTGCTACTTGGACAAGTGATTTAGCCCAAGGATTAGAAGATAATGCCACTGCCTTAACTGCCAGCATCATTGCTTTTAAAATCAGACCATCGTTTCGAGACTATGGTAAGATTCAAGACTATGCAGGAGAAATTTGGTTGACAGTCAAACAAGATTTACTGCAAACACTACGAGAGCAGCCAGATTGGGGAATAAAAGAAGCTCAAGTTGATATTTTCCTCCATGAAGGATTAATTGATGATGCAATTAAAACAGTAGAAAGAGATACTTACTATGCTTCAGAATTGGTACATCGAGTCATGGATGCAGCAGTTTACCATCGTCCAGATTGGGTAATTGATAACGCTCGCAGACGGGCAGAACCAATTATGGAACAAGGAAAAGCTGACCGTTATGACGCTGCGGTTAATTGGCTCAAAAAAGCAAAAGCTGCGTATCTCCAACTAGGACAAAAAGCTGAATGGTCTGCTTATCGCTCACAACTAGAAGCGGCTCATGGACGGAAACGTAAATTAATGGAATTATTTAAAGAACTGAATAAATAGTAGTCTGTCAAGCTAACTTTGACGGGTGAGACACTTCTTAAACATCTCTTTTTTCTCTGACTCTGTGCCCTCTGCGCCTCTGTGGTTCGTTCCTTTACCCTTCAAACTTCACTTAACAGACCAATAGTATGATTAATTTAGCAACTGATACCGCAAAATTACAAACACAACTCGCGGATAAATACTTCAAATTACATCCTTCCATACAAAAAATTATCCAATTATTTTCGGTAATTTATGCACCGATAGACAAAAATTCATTTGTAAGTTGTCTTAGTAAAACTGACGCTTTAGATGAAAACAATAAACCTTTGGGTACTAAAACCCTTAGTCCCCAAATTGATAAATTGTTAAAAGCAGGCTTGTTAATACAGGAAAACAGGCAAGGTGCTGAATGTCATCCGTTACTCACAGAAATTGCTACTCGTCATGCTGTACAAACCGGACAGTTTGAAATCCTCGTCACAGCAGTAGAGGAGAAGCTACCAATACGTACTCACTGGAACAGAGATTCTCGGATCTTCTACAACTTACGCCAGTGTATCAGAGAAATCCGCATTGGTATTTATCGCCAAGACCTTAGTTTTATTAATCAGCAAATTGAAGCTTATCAGAAGTACAGTGATAGCGAAGAAAAAATAGTAATAGAGAATATCTTTGAGCAAATATACAATAATCCATTTGATGCAGATTGGTTTAACTCCTTACCACAAGGATTATATGAAAGTGGTATATCCAGTATCCTCTTCAATTCAGCCTTAAAATTATCCGCTTCTGAAGATGCGTTGATGCTGCTAGAAGAAGAATGTTCTACACCTGGAAAACATTGCTCAGATTATCTACATCTGATTTTGACAGAACAACTGTTGTTACAGGGTTGTACCCAAGAAGCACAAGAAAGTCTAGAGCGAATATCGAATGAATATCAAAATAACGCTGCGATCTTTTGGGGTTGGTTAAGTTTTCTGCGGGGTGATAATGAACAAGCCATCAAATATTATAAAGATGCCCTGAAAGCCATCAAAAAGGCTACAGGCAAACGCCAAATATATTTCAATACAATTGGGGGCTTATTTTTCATCCTCGCACTTTTAAAAGATGGTTCAGCGCAAAGCCTCAAAGAAGCAGAAGAGTATAGCAGTTTGATGTCCCGTCAATCAGATCATTGGCTCAGGTTCACTTATGGCAGACTGAAAATGGTACTGCAAGTCCACCAAGGTGATATTACTCAAAAACAATTTGTAGTCAGTGGTCATATTTCTTCCGTGGAAGAAGAAAATAGCTTACAAACATTATTTTGTTCGCTATGCCTTTACTGGATGGATGCTGAGAGTGCTAAAAAACGTTTACCTAATTTATTAGAACCATTGTATCGGCGATCGCTCACCTCCGGTTATCACTGGTTGGCAATGGAAACCGCAGAACTCCTATCCCGACTCAAACCTAGTAGTAACTATAAACAACTTGCAGAGGCACTGCGAGAAGATAGCAATATCCAAACCATCGTAGACTTAATTCGACCCCAAGAAGCTTGGGAAATGTGCCTCAATGCCTTGGCAAATCTCCAAAAAGAACCACAAACACCAGGAAAACCAGAATCGGAACTGCGTTTAGCATGGTTCATTACCTTCTATCCCAGCAGATGTGTCTTGCAACCAAAGGAACAAAAAGTTAATGCCAAAGGAGAATGGAGTAAAGGTCGCCCCATAGCCCTCAAGCGTCTAAGCAGTGCATTATCTGAGTTTGATTACATCACACCCCAAGATATGCGGGTATGTAGTTGTATTGAGGTATATAGTGAAGGCTATTACGGCAAAGTTGATTATACCTTCGGTGAAAAAGCCATCTCTGCTTTAATTGGACACCCGTTGGTTTTTTGGGAAGATACACCTACTATCCGTGTAGAAATTGTCAAGGGAGAACCAGAACTACTAGTTAAAAAAGAAAAACTTGGCCGTCTCACCTTGGAATTTTCTCCCAAATTACCAGAATCACAGAATATTCTGCATATCAAAGAAACCCCAACCCGCATCAAGGTCATTGAAATTACTACCGAACATAGACGCATTGCAGAGATTATTGGTATAGATAATAAATTAAATGTACCTGCGATCGCAGAAAAGCAAGTTTTAGCAGCCATAAATGCCGTCTCTGGCATCGTTACCGTACATTCTGACATTGGTGGCGGTTCAGAAGGTGCAGAAGAAGTAGCCGCCCAAACTCTCCCCCATATTCATCTTTTACCTGCCAATGCCGGCTTGAAAATCAGCCTTTTGTCACGTCCCTTTGCCCAAGGTGGCCCCTACTACCGTCCTGGAACAGGTGGTGAAACTGTAATTGCCGAGATTGATGGTAAACGTCTCCAAACCAGACGAAATTTGTCTGAAGAAAAGCAACTTGCCAAAGATGCTATAGCCGCCTGCGCCACCTTGACTCGAACTGAAGAACAAGATGGTGAATGGATTATAGACGAACCCGAAGACTGTTTAGAACTGCTGCTAGAACTGCAAGCACTGGGAAATAACGTAGTCATAGAATGGCCACAAGGAGAAAAACTGCGTGTTAGCCATAATGCCGACTTGAAAGACTTTAATTTATCAATTCAACGTCAGCAAGATTGGTTTGCAGCCACAGGGGAGTTGAAATTAAATAACGACCTAGTGCTGGATATGCAGCAACTACTAGAACTATTAGAGAAAACCCCCAGCCGATTTATCCCCCTTGGTGATGGTCAATTTTTGGCTTTAACTCAAGCTTTTCGGAAACGCCTCGACGAATTACGGATGTTTTCGGAAAAACATAGTAAAGGTATTCGTTTTCACCCATTAGCAACATTAGGGTTAGAAGATTTTGTCGATGAGGTAGGTAAGGTAAAAGCAGATAAACACTGGAAAACACATATCCAGCGTCTCCATGAGGTGAAAAACCTCCAGCCGGAACTGCCATCTACCCTTCAAGCAGAACTACGTGACTACCAAATGGAAGGCTTCTGTTGGCTAGCGCGACTAGCACATTGGGGTGTGGGTGCTTGTTTAGCAGACCAAATGGGACTCGGTAAGACCTTGCAAGCATTGGCGGTCATTCTCAGAAATGCCCATGAAGGGCCAACCCTAATTATTGCCCCCACTTCTGTATGTATGAATTGGGTGAGTGAAGCGCAGAAGTTTGCCCCAACTCTCAATATTATTCAATTTTCTGGTGCTAACCGCCAAAAATTATTGGATGGTTTACAACCGTTGGATATGTTGGTATGCAGTTATGGTTTATTACAGCAGGAAGAAGTAGCGCAAATGCTTTCTCAGGTACAGTGGCAAACTATTGTCCTAGATGAAGCCCAGGCAATTAAAAATATGACCACTAAACGTTCTCAGGCAGCCATGAACCTAAAATCTAATTTTAAGTTGCTGACTACTGGGACTCCCATTGAGAATCACCTGGGTGAGTTGTGGAATTTGTTCCGCTTTATTAATCCTGGGTTATTGGGTTCTTTTGAAAGCTTCAATCAACGCTTTGCTACCCCCATTGAAAAATATCAAGATAAACTTGCACGTAATAAACTCAAAAAACTGATTCAACCATTTCTGTTGCGACGGACAAAAAATCAAGTATTAGAAGAGTTGCCATCTCGTACCGAAATTCTCCTTCATGTAGAGTTAAGTCGAGAGGAAAAGGCATTCTATGAAGCATTGCGCCGTCAAGCAATATCTAAACTTACCGAAAGTGATGCAGAAGCAGGAAAGAAACATTTGCAGGTTTTAGCTGAGATTATGAAACTGCGTCGCGCTTGCTGTAATCCTAGCTTAGTGATGCCTGGTACTGAATTACCCAGTTCCAAATTGCAACTTTTTGGCGAGGTGCTGGGTGAACTGCTGGAAAATCGTCATAAAGCGTTAGTGTTTAGTCAGTTTGTTGACCATTTGCACATCATCCGCGATTACCTCGAACAGCAAGGTATTAGTTATCAATATCTAGATGGCAGTACTTCAGTGGCAGAGCGCAAAAAACGGGTCGATGCGTTCCAAGCTGGTTCAGGGGATGTATTTCTCATTAGTCTCAAAGCAGGGGGGACAGGACTTAATCTAACTGCGGCTGATTATGTGATTCATACAGACCCTTGGTGGAATCCCGCAGTGGAAGACCAAGCCTCAGACCGCGCCCATCGCATTGGGCAACAACGCCCGGTGACAATTTATCGCTTGGTAGCAAAGGATACTATTGAAGAAAAAATTGTGGAATTACATCACCAAAAGCGAGATTTGGCAGATAGCCTGTTGGAAGGTACCGAGATGAGTGGCAAGATATCAACAGAAGCCTTGCTACAGTTAATTAGTGAAAGTTAGCTATTAAGTAAGTTGGCACAATAAAATCAAACTAAACCTCATCTATGTTGAAACCTAGAGTTTTTTAAAAGATATATTGATGTAGGTTGGGTGGAGTGAAACGCAACCCAACATTACCACCTTATTTATGTTGGGTTACTACAAAACTACGGTTTTCAAAGTAGACGAGGTTTATGTAAAGAAAAATGAATTAGCCTAATACCAATTCTGTATGAAGATGAACAGAATATTAAACGAACCGCCAAGTACGCCAAGAATAGAGAGTTACTCATTTAGTGCAGCTTCACATTAAATTGGTATAAAACCCTTCTACCTATTGCCTTATCCCAACGACAATTATTTACGCCAACTTACTTAAATTAAGATGTATTACTATCAACATAGAGCAGAAATAATTGACGAGCCAAGTATATACGCAATACAATTATTGTAGTAGAACCTAACGATAGAGTTAATTAAAATAATTTGCCCAGAGAATAAAGACAAGCAATATTAAAGATAATTTGGACAAAAAAATGAACGCCAAAATTATTGCTTTGTTGGGAATTACCGCAGCTTTTACAAGCTTAGGAAGCCAGGTGTACGCCCAGTCACCAGCATCAAGCTTAAATTCAGGACAATACAGATTAACTGGTGATTCTCTAGTCGGAATTGATAATAGAACAGCCCAAGATGACTTTGGAAAGTTTTTTGAGCAAACTAATCCATCAACAATCTCTAACAATAATAGAACAGACAAAACTCCAGTCAAAATCCACTTTAACGAGACATTATCACAGCCAGACACTTCTGTTTTCTTAACACCCGCTCAGTCTGGCAATGACAATGATGGATTGCAAGTACAGTTAGATTTAGGGAGAGAATAATCAGGTGTAAATAATTCGTAATTCGTAATATTTCGGCTGCGCTCAATACAAGTTCGTAATTTGTAATTAAGCTTTCATGTAGGGTGTGTTGTCGCATAGCGCAACACACCATCAACAATTCACGGTGCGTTAGCCTACGGCATAACAGAATACGGTTCAGTTAAGGCTAAAACTCTTTTACCAAAGTCATTTTTTTAACGAACCGCCTTCGCGCAGCGTCTCGTAGAGAAGGCGCAGAGAACGCAGAGAGAAGAAAGAGATGCTTAACTGAACTGTATTGCGGCATAACACACCCTCTGGCGTGGCTGATTAAGGAAATAATTGAGGGTTTAAAACGCACAGAGGTAGGTTTTGCCTGTATAGTTGCGATTCCTAACTACCCTTTTAACTAAATCCCCTTTCCTGAGTCGGTAATTCTGCAATCATTTTGCAGTAAAATTAATCGTCTAGATACAGGAGGGCTTTGAGATGACTCGTGTCATCATTGTGCGCCACGGTCAAAGTGGTTATAACACCGAGCGGCGTATTCAGGGACGCACTGATGCGTCAACATTAACCGAGAAAGGTCGTAACGATGCCAGTAAAGCTGGCAAAGCCCTCAGCAATATTTCATTTAATGCTATTTACAGCAGTCCTCTGCAACGAGCAAAACACACAGCAGATATTATTCATAGTGAGTTAGCTACTCATTCTGAACAATCTGCTGTAATTCAAGTTTCTGATTTGCTACTAGAAATCGACCTTCCTTTATGGGAAGCACTGCTAACTGCTGAAGTTAAGCAAAAATTTGCCGAAGACTATCGCACTTGGCATCAACGCCCAGACAAACTGCGGATGCTGCTTAATGATGCAGAAGGAACAAGAGAACATTTTCCTGTTCTTGCTTTATACGAACAAGCGCGGCAGTTTTGGCAAGAAACTTTGTCTCAGCATCAAGGCGAAACTATTCTGATAGTGGGACATAACGGCATTAATCGCGCCCTGATTAGCACAGCTTTGGGAATCCCTGCAAGTCGCTACCATTCAATCCAGCAATCTAACTGTGGCATCAGTGTACTTAATTTTGCTGGGGGATTGGGCGAACCAGTCCAGCTAGAATCTTTAAATCAGACCCAACATACTGGAGAAACTTTACCCTCATTACGGCCAGATCATCAAGGAGTCAGGTTGTTGCTGGTGCGTCACGGCGAAACCGACTGGAATCGCCAAACCCGGTTTCAAGGACAAATTGATGTCCCCCTCAACGACAACGGTAGACAACAGTCGCAAAAAGCAGGCGAATTTCTGCAAGAGGTAGCGATTGATTTTGCAGTAAGTAGCACAATGCTGCGCCCGAAAGAAACAGCAGAAATTATCTTAAAACAGCATCCTAATGTAAAGTTAGACTTGCAAGATGGTTTAAGAGAAATCAGTCATGGACTCTGGGAAGGAAAATTAGAAACAGAAATAGAACAAGAGTTTCCCGGAGAGTTGCAGCGCTGGCGCTTAGTACCCGCCCAAGTGCAAATGCCTGAAGGGGAAAATTTACAAGAGGTTTGGGAACGCAGCGTTGCAGCTTGGCAATCAATTGTAGAAGCAGCATTAACCAATCAATTCAAAACTGTATTAGTAGTAGCTCATGACGCTACAAATAAAACTCTACTTTGTCATATTCTGGGTTTATCGCTAGAAAATTTCTGGAATTTCCGCCAGGGTAATGGCGCAGTCAGCGTTATCGACTACCCTTCTGGAATCAATGGTTTACCAGTATTGCAAGCGATGAACATCACCACTCACTTTGGTGGAGGCGTACTAGATAAAACAGCAGCAGGAGCATTGTAAAGAAGTTAGGAGTTAGGAGCGAGGAATTAGAAATAAAGTTAGGAGTTAAAAATTATGAGTGATGAATAAAGTTAAAAATGATGAGCAAGGAACAAATAACTGATAACTCCTAACTCATAACTTATAACTTCTAATTCCTAACTTTATTCTTAACTCCTAACTAAAAAGTTTTATGACTGAACTGCTGCAAAAAGTACGGGTGATTGACCCAGTTTCTGAAATCGACGAACTCTTTGATGTGCTGATTGCTGATGGTTATATCAAAGAAGTGGCTTCGCACATTGCTGATATTCATCCCAATACTCAAATTAGAGATTGTCAGGGATTAGTTCTCGGCCCTGGGTTAGTGGATTTGTATAGCCACTCCGGTGAACCAGGATTTGAAGAACGGGAAACCCTATTATCTTTTTTACACGCTGCTACTGCTGGCGGCTTTACCAGAGTTAGCATCTTACCCGATACATCCCCAGCTATTGATAACCCTGCACTTGTAACCCAATTGCAGGAGAAAAGACGCGGCGAGATGAAGGAAATAAGGGAGAAAAAGAAAATTAATTTGTCTTTCCCTGTTTCCCCTGCCACCCCTGCCTCTCGCCTCCCCCTGCTTAATATCTGGGGTGCTATCACCCTGGATGTTGCTGGAAACCAAATGACAGAATTAGCAGATTTAGCGTCTGCTGGAGTTGTTGGTTTTAGCGATGGTAAGCCTTTTGAAAATTTGGCGCTGGTGCGGCGAGTGTTAGAGTATCTCCAGCCGTTGGGCAAACCAGTCGCATTTTGGCCGAGTGATCGCCAGTTAACTGCAAATGGTGTAATGAGAGAAGGGCCAGATGCACTCCGTTTCGGTTTACCCCCAATACCCGCCAGCGCAGAAACTACTGCGATCGCAGCTATGCTTGAATTGGTTGCCGCCATCGGTACACCAGTCCACATCATGCGCGTCTCCACATCTCGCAGCGTGGAATTAATCGCCTCAGCCAAAGTTGCTGGTTTACCCATCACCGCCAGCACCACCTGGATGCACCTTTTACTTGATACAAAAGCAGTTAAGAGTTATCACACTAGCTTGCATTTAGACCCGCCTTTAGGAAATCCGCGTGATGTCGCGGCGTTGCGTGCGGGGGTACGTGCAGGTGTGATCGATGCGATCGCTATCGATCACACACCCTACAGCTACGAAGAAAAAGTCCAAGCCTTTGCCGAAGCCCCTCCAGGAGCAATTGGTTTAGAATTAGCATTACCTTTGTTGTGGCAATATCTCGTTGAAACTGAGGAATTTACAGCTTTAGAATTATGGCGGGCATTAAGTACCAGTCCAGCAAAATGTTTGGGGCAAGAAGTCAGTGCAATTCTACCTCATCAACCAGCTGAACTTACTTTATTTGACCCCCAGCAAATCTGGAAAGTTGAACGAAAAAGTCTTTATACACTTTCACAAAATACACCTTGGTTAGGACAAGAGTTGAAGGGTCATGTTGTGCAAACCTGGTGTTAATAAATGCAAATTGTTGTGCATTTGTAAAACCAATAATCTGAATTTAATTATCTATCAGCCTTTTCGGTACTGTACTTCCTGCTTAAATTCATCTTGATTAGACTCAATATTTGGAAAAAATGTTGAGCGGACAAATCCCAGATTATGCAATAAAGCAATAGAACGGTGGTTCTGGACATTAACGTAAGCGCAAAAATCAATATTTTTGTAGGTTTCAACTAAATAACTAATCATCCAATTCACTGCTTCGCGTGCATAACCTTTTCCCCAGAAATTAGGGAAAAATACATATCCAATGATTGCACCATTATCTACAGTAATTGTTGCTTGAACATATCCAACGTAGCATTTTTCGATAAAAGACCAGACAGCCCAATTCAACCAAATATCCGTACCATCTGGTGATTGACGACGTGCCAATACCATGTAGCGATCGCGAAGCGATTCAACACTTTGTGGCGGTACATCTTCGATAAAGTTATATATACTCTCACTCTGTAATCCATCAAAAAGCAGTTCGGCATGATGCGGTTTTAGTGGTTCTAAACAGAGTCGTTGAGAGTATATTTTCATCTTGTGAGCTAACCCAGAACTAACAAGCTAAATTATCATTTTTTTAAACTTAAGATAGATTGGCATTACTGCCTGAATTGCTAAATTAAGAATTGATGTAAAGTAGAAGAGGTTGATCGAAAATTGAAGTCTGTAGCTGTAAAGAAAAAAATTAGTCTAACTGCGATCGCTATGTTAGCAGTAGGAGTTGTAATGGGATGTTCTAAAGCGGAACAACCACAAGCGGCAGAACCAAATCTAGCCCCCGCTCCAACTACACCTCTACAAACAAATCAGCAAAATTCAGAGAGTGTTCCAACCCCTCCCACCCTTGTAACTGCGACAAGCGATCCAGTTCAACAGCTTCTATCCACCAGAAAATGTCAAGGCTGTAACCTCCGAGGCGCTAACCTAGATAAAGCCGACCTCAACGGAGTCGATCTAAGTAATGCCATCCTAATTGACGCTGACTTAGATGAAACTAATCTGAGTAATGCTAACCTGAGTGGCGCTGATTTAACTGATGCAGACTTAGGAAAGGCAAATTTGACGGGAGCGAACCTCAGCAAAGCTAATTTTACGAAAGCTGATCTAGAAGATGCAAATTTGACCAATGCTAATGTTACCGATGCAATTTTTACAGGAGCAGACTTAGAGCGGGTAATTGGGTTGCGTCGCTAAGATAGTGCGTTGGCGCACGCCGTAGTAGGCATCGCTACCAATTACGCACTACACCCAATTGTGACGGCTAAGACCTTTCTCTTTGATTGTTAAACTTCTCTACCGCCTGTGTGTGAAGAAGTCACTGTCAATAAATAGCCATCCGGCCCAGTTAAGTTAAATGAACTGTGGATTCTGCCTGTTTCGATCTCAGAAACAGTCAGTCCCCACTTCTTAAAAGTATCTCTGGTGGCGACAACATCATCTACCATCAGATCAAAAGGTGCATTTATTCCAGGTGCGATCGCCTCTGAACTTGTTCTCAAAACTAAGTGCGTTCCTCCCCGTAATTCCAAAACAGCTAATTGTTCTGATTGGGTAATCAACCGCAGTCCTATCTTGACGAAAAAATCGCTAGCCTCCGGTACATTATTCACATATAATCTTACATGACCAATCGCCACAGGTGGGCGGGCATCCGTTTGTTTTGCAATAGTTTCTGGTAGTGACATAGCTTTTATTCAAAAATATTTACTTACGTTCAACTCTGTTGACTTCAACAGGTTTGTTATCTCCCAAATCAGCTTGCACAAATTCAGCACTCTTGGGCAAATTTATCTCAACGTTTGATAGAGGATCAATTTCTATTTTAGCATTTTGAAATTGTCCATCTAAGATATGCCCTCCAGTTGTGCGATTTGCAGCGATGAAATGAAAGTGATAGCCATTAACATTTACTCCTTGCATATATTCAGGTGTCCGAAAACCGACTAAAGTGCCATTGATATTCCTTAATTCAAAAATTGATTGTTCTTTTAGTGCTTCAGCTAAAGAACGATAAGGTGGAGTTTGTTTAGGAGGAATTCTAAATTTTAGATAAGGAAAATTACCTTGGATACGAATTGCATAAGGATAATTTTTAGTTGGTAAGCGCTGATCTAAATATTGCTGCAATTGTTTATAATTCATCCGCCCTTCTAGATTAATTAATGTTTCTGGTTGAAAAAAGGTGACTGTAGCAAAAGGGCTTGTCATTGAATCAGGAATAACAGAAGCAACTCCATCAGCTTTTATCTGGTAAAATTTGCCATCTAATCCAACCATTTCACCATCTAGAGCATTTACTGTCCCCAAACCAAAATTACCGTGTTTTCTCAACTGCTGAAAATTAGTATCACCGTCAAAAATTCCTACTGCAAGAGCGCTAATTGTTGATGCTTGAAACAGGGTATTTGATGGTGTATGTTGCTGAGTTCTAGCAGGTAAAATAGCAACTAATAATGTAGTAATGGTTAAAATAGTTATCCAGAAATAACGCTTGAGTTTCATTAGATCAAAGATATAAAAGTTTTGAATTTTGAATTTACCCATATTACCTAGCAAAATCTAGAGACAGTTGGAGAGCAGCTAGTCATACAGCCAGGTAAGAGGTGGAGGTTGACAGGGACTAGCTTACAACACAGCAATAGATGTAAGCATTGATGCAACAAATCTTTTTGCCAGGTGCTTGATTATTCTGGCTGTCTGTGATAATTTTCTTCTTACGTTCCAAAAATACTGTAAACCTATTGTGTTACCGTAGTTAATAAAATTTCGTTAATCTAGTTACAGGGATTTGGAATTAAGAATAAATAACTAATCTATCGAGTTTATCTATTGCAGACAGTACATTGCAAACCAACGAACTAGAAATTAATCTCTAAGCCAGGGCAACCTTATGAGCAAAATACGTGCTGTGATTGTTGACCCCAATGTGCCAGGGCGTTTGGCACTGACTGAAGTGAATGCACCAAAGTCTGCCCCAGATGAAGCTCTAGTCAGGGTAGCGGCGATTTCTCTGAATCGGGGAGAAATAAAACGTTCAACCACTGCTGAGGCTGGTTGGCAGCCTGGTTGGGACTTGGCAGGTGTAGTGGAAATCCCTGCGGCTGATGGGTCTGGGCCTCCCCAAGGAGCGCGTGTAGTTGGCTTACGCCGCGCCGGTGCTTGGGCGGAACTTGTATCTGTTCCTACTAACGCCTTAGCAGAACTGCCGCCATCGGTATCTTTTGCTCAAGCTGCCACCCTACCTGTAGCGGGTTTAACCGCGTATCATGCAGTGCTAAAAGGTGGTTCACTTTTAGGTCGTCCAGTTCTGGTTACAGGTGCATCAGGAGGCGTTGGTTACTTCGCTATTCAATTGGCGCAACTGTCAGGGGCGCAAGTAACAGCACATATTCGTCAACCTGGCTATGAAACTTTGGTTAGAGAAGCAGGGGCACAATCGGTAGTGATTGGCGAAGACCTTTCACCTGCTAGTGAGTATGGCCCCTATCATCTAATTATAGAGTCAGTGGGTGGTAAGACTTTGGGGGTAGCCCTTGGCTTACTGGCACAAGATGGAAAAACTGTGCTGTATGGAGTATCTGGGGGAGCAGAAGTGACATTCAACGCTGCCCAATTTTTCGGGACTGGTAGCGTTAGCCTGTATGGTTTACGTCTGTTCGATGAATTGAGATTTGAATCAGCCGCAGTCGGTCTAAAACGACTTTTGAGTCTAGTAGAAGTTGGTCAGTTGCATCCTCACATTGATTTAGAAGCTTCTTGGACACAAATAGCTGACGTAGCCCAACAACTACTCGACAGGCGTTTTCCTGGTAAGGCTGTGTTGCACATTTCCAACTGAAGTATTACCGAATAATTCGTAATTAATTCTATTTTTATGCACTCATTTCTGGATAGAGACTAATTTTCTTTTTTGCTGCAATCAAGGATATCCACAATACAGGCTCTCAATCGGCAATATTATTGGTTCGCAAATAAATTACTTACATTTGTGAGGGTAAATTTGTATGAGTTTAGAACTAAAACTATCAGGCAAAACCGCGATTGTTACAGGAGGAAGTGCAGGAATAGGGTTAGCTACTGCCAAAGCCCTTTATAGTGAAGGTGTGAATGTTGCGATCGCAGCCCGCAATCAAGAAAGACTAGAAAATGCAGTAGCTGACATCCAGTCCCTACCCACCCCAGGCGCTAAAGTTATTGCCATCAGCGCTGATTTAACGAAAGCAGAGGATGTTGAGAAAGTTGTCTCCACAACATTAGCCCAGTTTAATCAGATTGATATCTTAATTAATAACGCTGGTTCAGCCCGTGCTGGATCTTTCCTTGAATCCACTGATGATTTATTTTTGGATGCTTGGAACTTAAAATTATTGGGCTACATCCGCTTAGTTAGAGCCGTCGTCCCCCATCAAAAAAGTCGCGGTGATGGACGGATTGTCAATATAGTTGGCGGTGCAGGACGTACACCTCGCCCTAACTTCCTAGCTGGTGGTACAAGCAATGCGGCTCTACTCAACTTTACAAAGGGCATTTCTAAAGAGTTAGCCGAGTACAAGATTCGCATTAATGCCATATCGCCCGGTGCTACAGCTACTGAGCGTGCCGAGACTTTAGCTCGACAAAACGCCCAAGCGCAAGGCATCACCGTCGAGCAAGTGAAGGCACAAAACATCCAAAGTATTCCTTTAAAAAGAATCGCCCAACCAGAAGAAATTGCCGCGTTAGCGTTATTTTTGGTGTCGGATCTAGCTGCATCGATTACAGGAACAGAGATTATCGTTGATGGCGGTTCTACTCCTGGTATTTAGCAGATGAAAGGAATTAGAAATCAGCAGATTTTCCTTCAATCCAAAATTAATTAACTGCTGACGACCTAAGTAAAAACATTAGTCCTTTCAAGGTGACTTGTAAAATCTCTTTTTTCTCTCTGCGCCTTTGCGTCTCTGCGGTTAAAAAATCTTTTCTTTAACCACAGAGGCACAGAGAACACAGAGTTAAGAGGTTAAAGAGGAGTTTCTTGTAGGCAAATTTTCATCCAACTTGAAAAGGCTAGTCCCAAACATAAATTTATTGGAGATAAAAACATGGGTTCTCAATACTTTGATATCAAACCAGTTGCAGGACGTATTGGTGCTGAAATTATTGGTGTTAATCTGAGTTCTAACCTCAGCGATGACATCATCAGCGATATTCGCAAGACTCTAGTCAAACACAAAGTGATCTTTTTCCGGGATCAGCAACAACTGGATGCTGATGGACAGGTAGCCTTCGCTCGTCGTTTCGGTGAAGTTACTACAGCCCACCCCACTGTACCATCGCTGCCAGAAAACCCAGAAGTCTTAGACCTGAACTATGGCCGCACTACTTCCCGCGCCAATAACTGGCATACCGATGTAACATTTGTAGACCGTCCTCCTCTCGGTTCTATATTACGAGCGCTTGATATTCCGCCAACTGGTGGCGATACGATCTGGGCAAACTCCGTGACTGCATACCAAGATTTACCTACCCATCTACGTAATCTGGCAGACGAACTTTGGGCAGTACACAGCAACGCCTACGACTATGCAACTGGATTCGACCTACCTGAAGATGTCAAAGCTCACAGAGCTGTCTTTACCTCGACTGTATACGAGACTCTACACCCAGTTGTACGCATCCATCCCGAATCTGGAGAGCGGGGACTATTCATCGGCGGATTTGTGCGCCAGTTCCGTGGCTTATCAACAACTGAATCAGATGATATTCTGCGACTGTTACAAGCATACGTAACACGTCCAGAGAATACAGTGCGTTGGCGTTGGCAAGTTGGTGACGTAGCCTTTTGGGATAACCGGGCTACTCAACATTATGCGATCGCAGATTACGGCGATCAGCCCCGCCACGTTCAACGCGTCACAATTGTCGGCGATCTCCCAGTTGGTATCGATGGTAAACAAAGTGAGGCTATCAAGGGAGATGCTTCTGAGTACAACCGACGTGAGGCGGTGGCTGCATAATACTTGGGCATTGGGCATGGGGCATTGGGAATAGGGGATGAGTCTTTGATACTCGTGAACGAGTCTTTGATACTCGCGCATGAGTCTTTGATACTCGTGGATGAGTCTTTGATACTCGTGGATGAGTCTTTGATACTCGTGGATGAGTCTTTGATACTCGTGGATGAGTCTTTGATACTCGTGGACGAGTCTTTAATACTCGTGGACGAGTCTTTAATACTCGTGGATGAGTCTTTAACACTCGCGGATGAGTCTTTGATACTCGCGGATGAGTCTTTGATACTCGCGGATGAGTCTTTAATACTCGCCAACGAGTCTTTGAACTCCGTTAATGAGTCTTTGAACTCCGTTAATGAGTCTTTCAACTCCACTCTCCCTGCTGCCTGTTCCCCACTCCCCTTTGCTGGCTTAACCTTCCATTGACTTTGGATGGAGACTCAAAATAGCACTTTGTCAAGCTAGTTTTGAGGGTTTGTAGTAAGGACTTTAGTCCTTACTACGAACTTGCTTATCTATCAATTTAAACATGACAGATTAGTAGATGCCACTGAAATATCTTTCCAAGATTTCCTAATTTATTTACCAGATTTTTTCAAACTATAAGTACGACTTTGCAAATACAAACATGAGTACAAAAAAACAACTTAAACTCGGAGCATTTTTACCCGGTAGTGGTCATCACGTCGCAGCATGGCGACATCCCAACACCCCGGCTGATGGAGGTCTGAACTTCCAACATTACAAGCAGCTGGCACAAACAGCTGAACGGGGTAAATTTGATATGCTTTTCCTCGCAGATGGTTTAGCCGTCTGGGATCGAGGGCAAGGGACTGAGGCTTTTAGCCGTTCGGGACAATTCAGCGTCCACTTTGAACCTTTAACCTTGTTGTCGGCTCTGTCTGCGGTGACAGAAAATATCGGATTAGTGGCAACATCATCAACAACTTATGATGAACCTTTTCATCTCGCCCGCAAGTTTGCATCACTAGATTATCTCAGTGGTGGTCGTGCCGGATGGAATCTTGTAACCTCTGCTGCTGAAGCCGCAGCGCAGAATTTCAGCCAAGAAAACCACCTAGAACACTCGCTACGCTATGAACGAGCGAGGGAATTTGTGGATGTTGTCACCAAACTTTGGGACAGTTGGGAAGACGATGCTTTTCTCCATAATAAGGAGTCAGGTATTTACTTCGATGCAGATAAGTTGCATATTCCCCACCATAAAGGCAAATATTTCTCGGTGCGCGGACCGCTCAATGTAGCGCGTCCACCACAGGGATATCCAGTAATCGTACAAGCTGGATCTTCCGAGGCTGGACAGGATTTAGCTGCCCAAACAGCAGAGGCGATTTTTACTGCACAACAGACATTGGCAGAAGCTCAAGCCTTCTACGCCAGCGTCAAGGGGAGATTGGCTAAATACGGACGTTCCCCTGACCATCTTAAAATTATGCCAGGGGTATTCCCGGTAATTGGTAAGACCGAGCAAGAAGCTAAGGATAAATATGAGCAACTTCAGGAGTTGATCCATCCCTTGGTAGGATTGGGGCTGCTTTCTGGGCTAGTGGGTGGCCATGATTTGTCCAAATATCCCCTAGATGGGCCTCTGCCGGATCTGCCAGATACCAACGGTGGCAAAAGCCGCTTGCAGCTGATTACCGATCTTGCCCGCAGAGAGAATTTAACAATCCGGCAACTGTATTTGTGGATTGCAGGAGCGCGGGGACATCGAACGATTCTCGGAACACCAGAACATATTGCCGATCAGTTAGAAGATTGGTTCGTCAATGGTGGGGCTGATGGATTTAACATTATGCCACCCTGGCTACCTGGAGGTTTAGAGGAATTCGTAGACTTAGTAATTCCCGAACTGCAACGCCGAGGAATATTTCGTACTAAGTATGAAGGCAGTACCCTGCGCGAAAATCTCGGTTTACCTCGTCCAGTAAACCAGTTCACTGCAAATGCGCCTGCTCCTGAACCTGTGAGTGTCGGTTCCTTTGCATAGCTGTTAAGGGGAAAAGGGGAATGGGAAAGGGGAAAGAAAAAACCTTTAACCCTTACCCTTTAACCTTTTCCCCAAACCAAATTCCAGTTTAAAATTCTTAAACGAGCAGTATTGTCTAATATCTTTCACTCCCCACTCCTCTTTAGCCTTGATAAAGCGATTCTCCCCAAACGTGTAACCAATGATCTCAACTGAAATACAAGCGCACCTTCGGCAGTGCTAGAGAGCTTTATTGGTAAGCTGAGATTGTAGCGATCTCCGATAACAGGCATTAATTGCGATCGCTAACCTCCAAGATCAGCAGACAGAAAAGCAAACAGGGCGACAATGCAAAAACTTCTTTTTAACGATACAGATAGATTTAGAGCGCAGGCCCTATTCCTTGGTAAGGATATTAACTTACAGACATTGGAGAATTACGTTTCCTTGGCGACTATGCCATTAATGGTTTCAGTCGGTGAACACGGCTGTGCTGTACTGCTAGACTATGGCGCAGTTGTCCTGTTTAACCTTGAGCCTGTAGAAAAGGTAGCCTTTTTGACCAAACTATCCTCTCAAGTTAGTGGCTCCTTTGCCGAACCGGAGACAGAAGAAGTGGAAATTCATCTCAACGTTGTAGAGAGTGAGAGAGTTAAGGAAGGAAAAATTTCACTGCATGAATTTAGTGTAGAACGCTTGCAGATAGTGGCTGATATCCTCGCTAAAAGTGTTGTGCTGTCTCATTATGAAACTAGCCTAGCGACTGTATTCGATCAAATTGAACCGTTTGCAGCTAGTCTCCAGCGTGAACACAGGGAAAGACGGCAGAGTCGGGAATTACTGCGTCAACTTGGGACTGCGCTGTTAGTTCAACATAAGATTGTAGGTCGAGTTGAAATCATCGATAAGCCAGAGTTGCTCTGGGAATCCCCACAGCTAGAAAACTTATATCTGCGCTTGGAGGATGAATACGAAATTCGTGAGCGTCACACTGCTTTAGAACGCAAACTAGAACTAATTACCCAAACTGCACAAACAGTCTTGGAGTTCATGCAGCATAGCAGTAGCCAACGAGTAGAGTGGTATGTGGTGATTTTGATTGTGGTGGAAATTCTACTGTCACTGTACGACATCATTTTCAAAGGCTAAGGCTAAAGAGTGATTTGCAAATCAAAAATGCTGACTGCGAATGGTTTTTGGGGATTCAGATTCAATAGGCGCTAAAATATCAAAAATTGGTTTTTGTGTAAGGTAAATTAACTTTTAGTGAAATTTATGTACTCGTAAACAAAAAATTTAAATTTTTCCTACTCGCAACATGACATATAGCCATTCTTTGGGTAAGCAACAAATGCCCTTAAATACTAAGTCTGTTTGAAGAGATAGGATCTATTAGAAAAGTAGATTTTAGGAGTAAACCTCTGTCTTTACAATTTATTACCGTTCCCCCCGAAACTTCTCAACCCGCCACAGGGTTAATTGTGACTTTGCATGGTTGGGGAGCTAATGCTGAGGATGTCGCATCTTTGCTACCCTTGCTCAACTTATCTGATTACCAGTTTATATTACCCAATGCACCTTATCCTTATCCCTATTCCCCTATAGGGAGGGCATGGTATGACCTGCGGGTGGAAAATATGTATGAAGGCTTGGTAGAAAGTCGGAAACTGCTAATAGATTTTTTGCAATCTTTAGAAAGTACCACTGGCATACCTTTGTCACGCACTATTTTAAGTGGATTTTCTCAAGGTGGAGCAATGACTTTAGATGTAGGCTCAAAATTGCCACTAGCAGGCTTAGTTGTGATGAGCGGGTATTTACATCCTGATGCACTAACGGCAGATCAAAGAGATATTCCGCCGACTTTAATCAGCCACGGGAAATATGATGAAGTTGTTCCACTGCAAGCTGCTTTAAAGGCACGAGACACTTTAAAATCTCTAGGAATGGCGGCAGAATACCATGAATTTGACATGGGGCATGAAATAAATCCACAAACGTTAAATGTGCTGCGGAATTTCGTTGTAAATACAATTAGCTAGTCAGAATTACGAATTTTTTATAAATTCTGGTATAAATGCTGAAAATTTTCACGAAATCTATGCCTTCTAATGAGTAATATATATAGGGTGGCTGCGTTCAGCGCAACTTAACCCATGCTGAAGGCGAGTGCTGCATAAGGGAGGGGCGAGCATTATGACAACTCTAAGCATTTCCAGGAAAGAAATTGCTGCCATAACTGCGGCAGAAGTAGAAGAACTGGCTACACGTCTGGATCTGGATAATTACAGTAATGCTTTTGATGGTTTAAATGATTGGCATCTATTACGAGCGATCGCATTTCAGCGTCCAGAGTTAGTTGAACCCTATATCTACCTCTTAGACTTGGAACCTTACGATGAAGCGTAGTTGAGAGTTAGGAGAGACGCGATTAATTGCGTCTGTACAGGAGTTAGGAGTTGGCAATTAATATTCGTAACTACTTGCTCCTAAATTACTACTTACTCCTAACTTTTTACCATGACTAATCCAAAATTGAACAGGGTTCTAATAGGTGTAGGTGGCGGTATCGCCGCCTACAAAATCTGTGAATTGGTTTCAACGCTGTTTAAAACTGGGGTGGAAATCCGAGTTATCCTCACCCGTTCGGCGCAAGAATTTATCACGCCTCTGACAATGACCACCCTATCTCGTCATCCCGCCTACACAGATGATGATTTCTGGAAACCAACTCACTCTCGTCCCTTGCATATTGAGTTGGGTGAATGGGCAGATGTCATGGTAATTGCTCCCTTGACAGCTAATACATTAGCAAAGCTAGCCTACGGGATGGCTGATAATTTACTCACAAATACCGTGCTGGCTTCTACTTGTCCCGTGCTGTTAGCACCCGCAATGAATACGGATATGTGGGAACAGCTATCGGTGCAACGGAATTGGCAACAGCTATTGATCGATAGCCGATATCATGGAATGAATACAGCATCGGGTTTATTAGCGTGCGATCGCATTGGTGCTGGTAGATTAGCAGAACCTCCAGAAATTTTGGCTCACATCCAATCGTTGTTACACACTCAAGGTAAACGGAATTTAGTAGGTAAACGAGTGTTAATTAGTGCTGGGGGAACGCGGGAGTTTCTTGACCCAGTAAGGTTTATTGGTAATCCTTCCACAGGTAAAATGGGATTAGCTTTAGCCCAAGCTGCACTTCACCGAGGGGCAAACGTCACCCTAGTACATGGCCCAGCCAATTGGGATGTACCATTAGGAGTTCAAGCAATTCCCGTCATTAGTGCCGAGCAAATGCAGCAGGCAATGCTGGAATATTTACCCAACGCTGATGTAATTGTCATGTCAGCAGCCGTGGCAGATGTGAAGCCAAAAGATTATAGTACAGAGAAATTGCCCAAGCGATCGCTCCCCCAAGCCTTACCCCTGGAACCAGTAGCGGATATAGTCGCCCAATTAGCAAAACATAAACAGCCGCACCAGAAATTAATTGGTTTTGCTGCACAGACTGGAGATATTGTCAAGCCAGCATTAGAAAAATTACAGAGTAAAAAACTCGATGCTATTGTTGCCAATCCCATCGATCAACCTGATAGTGGTTTTGGGAGTGATAATAATCAAGCGATATTTTTAGATAGCCAAGGAAATCAGCTAGCGATCGCACCTTGTTCTAAATTGGAAATGGCCCATCATTTATTTGATTTTGTCATCAATTGATTAGGTATTGGGTAAAGACATGATATTGCCGTAACCGTACAAGGAAACTACTACTTGGAATTGGGTAGAACCCGTATGGTCTATGGCTTCAAGTCACTTTTTTAAATTTTACAATATAAGTAAGACATAAAAATAACGCTTCAATTATATGAAAATACTCTCATCAGAGCTAGTCCATTTGGGATTTGGCAAATATGTGCGTTCTGACCAAGTGACAGCAGTTATACCAATAGAAGAGGAGCGAGGCCCAGGGCGACGAACCTTTGTTCACGTTCAAGGGCAAAACGATCCAATTATCGCCTCTCGCGCTGAAGATACCATCGTGCGTGATTTAGTACAAGAACCACGCGAAGTTACCCAAGCACGTCAGCAGCAAGAAATTCTTCAAGATTTATTGGTTAATTTAGCTAATGTTAATTCGACTGTGCGCCGAATTAACCGTGATGAAGGCAGTTTGGATCTGGATTTGTTAGAGCGACGAATTAAGCAAGTCCTGGAAAATTAATTGCAGAAATCAGCAAACTAAATAACGGAGAAAGATATTGCTGAATACCATTACAGACCAAGTTTCAGTATCAGAGACACAAACAAAATCGCCAAGGTTGTGGATACCTGAACGGGTACTGTTTACACCTGCTGCCCTAGATGAGGATTGGGGGCAGCAGATTCTTAAACGTGTGCAGTCACTCAACTTACTAATAGAAGAATTATCACAGAACCGCCTGAAGGGTTTGCGCGGTGAATCTGAGCGGGATACTTACAACATCGCCAAGCGTACCTTAGCCGTGGTTACTGCACCACCCAGTTCTTTTAAACTGAGTCCGATCCCACCTTCTGCGGATTGGCAGTTTCACCTTGCCGAAGGTTGTCCGGCTCACTGTCAATACTGCTACTTGGCTGGTAGCTTGTCGGGGCCACCTGTTATCCGCGTTTTTGCCAACTTACCGCAGATATTAGAGAATTTAGCTAACTACGAGCAACAGGGGAAAACCACAAGTTTTGAAGTTAGCTGTTACACAGATCCATTGGGTATTGAGCATTTAACTGGAAGTCTTGCTGAATGTATCCGTTACTTTGGCACTTGTACCAATGCACATCTACGTTGGGTATCGAAATTTGATGCTGTGGATGGATTACTCGATTTACCACACAATGGGAATACTCGCTGTCGGATGAGCGTTAATGCAGCACCGATTTCTGGTAAGTTTGAAGGTGGCACGGCATCCGTAGTATCCAGACTGAATGCGTTGCGACGGTTGGCGCTACCACAAGAACGTGGCGGTGGCGGTTATCCAATAGGCTTGGTTATTGCGCCAATTATGCCAATAGATGATTGGCAAATGCACTATAGTCGTTTGTTTGACCAGATAAACGAGGCGCTGGATTTTGACTGTAACCTTACCTTTGAGCTAATCTCCCATCGGTTTACACCAGGGTCAAAAGAAGTGTTACAAACTTGGTATCCGCAATCCAAATTAGAGATGGATGAGGCAAAACGCAGTGTCAAGCGTAATAAGTTTGGTGGGACGAAGTACGTTTACGAGAAGGATACAATGAAAGCGTTGCGTAGCTTTTTTGAGAGTGAGATTAGTAGGCGCTTTCCAAATGCTGAAATTCTTTATTGGACTTAGTACCGCATTTCATTAATTCGTAGCGAATTAATGGCAATATTCTGCAATGCCAATGGGTCGGCTTTAAGGGCTACTGGCAAAAATTTTGGGTTTTTGAGACGCGATAAATCGCCGTCTCTACAAGTGTTTTGGTCTTATCTGAACTGTATTGGCTTAATGCTGTAATTTTTGAGTAAGAGAGCGATCGCAGAATAATATATCACTCTAAATAATTTTTAGGCGCTTCCGGTAGTTCTAAGGCTTCTCAAATCTAACAAGAAGCAAAATTTCCTTGTGAAAGTTAAGCAAACTACCTCTGCGATTTTTCGCTGGGTTGAGCTACGCCTACGCAAAGCCGCATAATTTGGGCAGATTACAGGCGGCGTTATACATTAATAGTGTGTCTGCAATACCGGACTTGTTCTGGCTTAGTCTCAATAGCAAAGGTTTGGAGATGTTTACTTTATCAGAAACTTCTATCCTGGCGGCAATCCTACTGGTAGCTTTAGGCATTTTGGGCTGGGGCTTTTATCGCGCCAGACCTTTTGGTAAACTGGGAATCTTAGCCTGGTTACAGTCGGTGGTGTTGATGACTCCCTGGCTCCTGTTTTTTGGATTGTTTGCCGCAGGGATTTACATCAATATAGCGGGTATATTGTTCTTAGTGGTGACATCCGCCGGATTGTACGTCTACTTGGGCAGACAGTTACGCGCAGCTGGGCAAGATGCCATCCTCAAACAACGCGCCACAGAAAGACTCGCTGCTAATTCCTTACTCGAAGCCAATTCCCCACAACCAACAGTAGCAGAACTGAAACCAGAGATTCCGCCGATACCAGAAGAGGACTTGAATGCAATTAAAGGTATCTTTGGTATCGATACGTTTTTTGCCACAGAAACCATTGCCTATCAAGATGGAGCTATTTTCAAAGGCAATTTACGGGGAGAACCAGAAGAAACTCACAACCGTCTAACTGCAAGTTTGCAGCAACGCCTTGGTGAGCAATATCGCCTGTTTTTAGTGGAAAACACAGACGGCAAACCAGTGGTAATTGTTTTACCCAGTCGCAATGATCCCAAGCCGATGTTGCGATCGCAAAAAGCTTTTGCAGGTATTTTGTTAATAGCAACCATTGCCACCAATCTAGAAGCTGCGGGATTACTGCTGAATTTTGATTTCTTTGGTAATCCAGGGCGATTTCAAGAAGCTTTGCCTATAGGTGCTGGGATATTTGCGATTTTAGTAGCTCACGAAATTGGTCATTGGTTACTTGCTAAACGCCACCAAATCCGTCTTAGCTGGCCTTTCTTTCTACCCGCAGTGCAAATTGGTTCCTTTGGGGCAATTACCCGCTTTGAATCTTTGTTACCTAACCGCAAGGTATTATTTGATATTGCCTTGGCAGGGCCAGCCGCAGGTGGTATCGTTTCCTTGTTAATGCTGGTGACAGGCTTATTGCTTTCTCACCCAGGTAGTTTATTTCAATTACCCAATCAGTTTTTCCAAGGGTCGATTTTGGTAGGAAGTTTGGCGCGAGTTGTCTTGGGTTCGGCGTTGCAGTCATCTTTGGTAAGTGTTCATCCCCTAGTGATAATTGGTTGGTTGGGGTTAATTATCACCGCTTTGAACTTAATGCCCGCAGGACAACTAGATGGTGGGCGCATTGTTCAGGCGATTTATGGACGCAAAACCGCAGGACGCGCAACGATCGCAACCTTAATTTTACTGGCACTAGTATCTCTCGGTAATACTCTTGCCATGTACTGGGCGATCGTGATTTTCTTCTTGCAACGAGATCAAGAACGCCCCAGCTTGAATGAAATCACTGAACCCGATGATGCTAGAGCCGCTTTGGGGCTTTTAGCCCTATTCTTAATGATTACTACACTCTTACCTCTAACTCCCGGCTTGGCTGGACGTTTGGGAATAGGATAGTGCTGAGTTAGGAATACAGACGCGATTAATCGCGTCTGTACAGGATTCTTTCACCAAGTCCATAGAATGCTGAAGTTTAACCAACCAATGAGTTGTAGTTGGAGATTTTGCGATCGCCTTACAGACTTTATTGAAAAACCTGCCAATCTTTTAAAAGATTAGCAGGCATGGCTTATCATCAATCGGAGCGGCGGGATTCGAACCCACGACCTCCACTACCCCAAAGTGGCGCGCTACCAAGCTGCGCTACGCCCCGGTCAGAATTACTATCATATAACAAAACTCTCAGATAATCAAGAGGCTCATTTAAAAAACTTTAAGCATCCCAGCCGCTTGCAGTAAATCTGGAACAGCAGAAGCGCTCCATTTACCCTCTACACATCGCCCTGTATTCAAAATAAAGCACAGACTGTAATCATGAGGATAGCCTTCTACTTCCATCCATAATAAATCGCTTTCAGCTTCACAAGCAATTTTTTCCTCTTCCATTAATTCCGTTGCGAGTTGCTTCATGGTGTCAGCTAACTGTGCTAGTAGACGGCAAAAATCATTCAACTCGGCTTCGGTTAACTCAATTGCCCAATCATCTGTACCGACTAAACCTTTAAATTCAGGTGCATGGGGATTCCAGCCAATACGCCAACCAAATCCGGTTTTTACAACGCGTTCCATATTTTAGTTAAAACTGAGGAGTTATAAGTTAGGAGCTATGAATTTACAACTTACAACTCCTAAATTTCCCACTATCTAAGTAGTTCAGCACCTCCTCGTTGGGGTGGCTGTGGGGTAGTTGATCTACTCGGACTGGGTGCGGTATTGGGTTTAGGAGATAGGGTATTTTGGGAAGTAGGATTAAATATGTTGACTAAGACTTGCACTAAGGCATCTCGCTGACTACGGGTGAGACGGGTTATGGCTTTGCGATCGCCTTCCATAGGGTTTTCCCGTAGTGAATCATAGCCTGGATAGGTAGTATCATACATAATTTCATTCGCCCCCAGGTAATCAGCTAAAGTCAGCTTCCAATCTAAGCGATAAACTGGGGCCCGCCCTTTGGTATAAATGTGATATCTAATCAGGCGATTTGCCAGAGTGCTGTTTTCGGCAACTTTCCCATTTTCTTTGCTGATATACTTGTTTTCTCGTGGTAAATCTGGTAGTTGCTGGTACACCAACTGCCAAACATCACTAGGTGTTATTCTCTGAGCATAAGCAGGTTGGATACTAAACAAACTTGTGTATATTGATTTTCCCGCCCCTGAACTCAAAGCAATTACACCCACTACCATTAAGGCAGTGAGTGTTTGCCAGGGCTTGAGTAGGGGTTGAATGAACGATTGATTTTTGCTCATCCTGCCTTCTCTAAAGCCTTTTTTTATAGTTCGCCAATAATCTCTGGCTGAGTCAATTCATCGGACATTTCGATAATTGCTCTTAGCACTGGCTTCATCATCGCATCTTCGTTATTTTCAAAATCTTCATAACGCCGACGTTTAGCACGATTGGCCACCTGAACCGTAATGCGGTAACGATTTGAGGCTGCACTAATCAGTTCCTCAGCTCGGTGCATAATCTGAGACTGAGTTGTCTCGAACTTAGAACGCTTTAGCATAATCAGTGGTTCTTGGGGTCATTCCCCAGTGTAGCAGTACTGATAAATCTGTTGTCTTGTATTTAATCGCCAGCAACCTTTCTGTTGATAGAGGCTAAGAGCCTTCTAGTCATTTTATAAGTTACTTATAATACTATCTGACTAAAGTCACACATCCTTATGGCTGACCTTGTGGAAACTGCTATCAATGCGGGAAACTTCAATACCCTGGTGAAAGCTGCTCAAGCTGCAAATCTCATAGAAACTCTAAAGAGTCCTGGTTCTTTAACACTATTTGCACCAACTGACGAAGCTTTTGCCAAGCTGCCAGAAGGAACATTAGATTCCCTACTAAAAGACATTCCTAAGCTCCAGAAAATTGTGGCATATCATGTCGCTAGTGGGGATGTTCGGTCTGATGACTTGGTACAGATTAATGAGGCACAGACGCTTGAGGGGTCAATTGTAGCCATTGAATCTGCCGATGGCAAAATCAAAGTGAATAACGCCAATGTTATCAAAACAGACATTTTGACAGACAATGGCGTGATCCACATTATTGATGAGGTTTTGATGCCTGCAATGGTTGCCGGAAAATAAGGGCATTGGGCATGGGGCATTAGTTATTCTTTCTCCCCCTGCCTCCCCTGCTCCCTTATCCTCCTACTCCCTACTCCCCACTCCCAGAATGCAGCCACTGCGTGCGGGAAGAGTTAATGATAATTGCTGAGTTTCTTCTTCACCATTCCACTCAACTTCAGCAGTACCATATAACAGCTTGTTGGGTTGAGTATGCAAACTAGCCACATCTACATTTGCAGTTGCCGAACTTGTGCCAGCGTTTATAGCAATTATCAATTCTTCTGTGCCTAAAGTTCGTGCAAAGATATAAAGTTGTCCTTGAGCATAGAGAACTCGGTAATCACCTGTACGCAAGGCTGGGTAAGTTTGGCGGATGGCAATTAATTGACGATGAGTATTGAAAATTTCTTGATTCCAGTTAGCCTCTAAAGGAAAGCCACGCCGTGAGTCGGGATCTATGCCACCCGGTAAGCCAACTTCATCACCATAGTAAATACTGGGGGCACCGGGAAAGGTGAGTAACAGTAGAGTCGATAATTCTACACTCGCTATATCACCGCCTGCAATGGTCATCAATCGGGCTGTATCGTGACTTGCTAACAAATTGAGTTGAGTTAGCTGAATTTCCCAAGGATAAAGTTGCAGTACTTCTTGGATTTTGGTGGCGTACTCGGCAGCAAATAAGGGTGGGTAAGGTTGATAGTCGCGGCTTTGGACTTGTTCTAAGACTACGCGATCGCCAGCTGCAAAAGCAATTGTCGGCCCAGCAAATAGATAATTCATCACGCCGTCAAATTGCGTTCCATCCAACCACTGGCGGGAATCTCCCCAGACTTCGCCCACAATATAGGCTTCGGGATTTATGGCTTTAGTGCGATCGCGGAATTCCTGCCAAAAACCAGGAGTTTTTATTTCAAATGGTACATCCAATCGCCAACCATCAATGCCGAATTT